>JAHCJW010000029.1 GCA_026126125.1 Devosia sp. | reverse complement strand
TCACCATGGTCGGCGTGGCCATCGGCGTGGCCACGCTGATCGTCGTCATGTCGGTCATGAACGGGTTTCGCGGCGAGCTCCTGGACAAGATTCTCGGGCTCAACGGACATTTCACCGCCTATCCCATCGAACGGCAATTCACCGACTACGAAGAAACCGTCGCTGCCCTCGAGCAGGTGCCCGGTGTCAGTTTCGCGGTCTATTTCGTCGAGGGGCAGGTGCTGGCCTCCGGGCGCGGCGGACAGTCGACCGGCGTCACGGTGCGCGGCATGGATGAGGAAAACCTCAAGAAGCTGCCGCTTCTCTATAACGGGGTAGAGCAGGGCGGTTTCGACCAGTGGGACGGCAGCCGGGGCCTGGCCATCGGCTACCGGCTCGCCCAGACCCTGGGCGTCGGCATTGGCGATGAAGTGCAGATCATCAACCCCAATGGCTCGATGACCCCGTTCGGGTCAACGCCCCAGATCCGGTCCTACCCGGTCAACGCCATCTTCGATCTCGGCATGGTCGAGTTCGATTCCTACTTCATGTATATGCCCCTCGAACTGGCGCAGGACTATTTCAAGCTGGTCGACGAAGTCCTCAAACCCGGCATGGGCCCACTGGACCCGCTGGCCACCGACGAAGAGATCGACGCGGCCTATGAGCGTATCGGCAAGGCCAGTGCCGCCGAAATCTTCATCGACGATCCCGATGCCGTGGCCGAAATGCGCCGCCGCCTCGAAGCCGCGCCGGAAGCGCGCCCACTGGTCCTGACCGACTGGCAGCAGCGCAACGAAACCTTCTTCTCGGCCCTTCAGGTCGAGCGCGTGGTCATGTTCACCATTCTGTCGATGATCATCCTCGTCGCCGCCTTCAACATCATTTCGAGCCTCGTCATGCTGGTGAAGGACAAAAGCGCCGATATCGCGGTCCTGCGCACCATGGGCGCCACGCGCGGCTCGATCATGCGCATCTTCTCGATTACCGGCACGGCGATCGGCTTCATCGGCACCACGGTCGGCTTCGTGCTCGGCCTGATCGTCGCCTCCAACGCCGAAGCAATCCGCGCCTTCATTTCCAATCTTCTGGGCGTGGCGCTGTTCCCGCCCGAGGTTTTCTTCCTCTCCTCGCTCCCCAGTCGCGTCGACCCGGTCGAGGTCACGGTTGTGGTCGGCATGGCGCTGCTCCTGAGCTTCCTTGCCACCATCTATCCCGCCTGGCGCGCGGCCCAATATGATCCGGTGGAGGCGCTCCGCTATGAGTAAGCCCCATCTCGTCCTCAGCGGTGTGCATCGGCATTATGGCGAAGGCGAGCGCACCGTTCGCGTCCTCGAATCGGCCGACCTCGTCGTCAACAGCGGCGAACTCGTGGCCCTGGTCGCCCCGTCCGGTGCCGGCAAATCGACCCTGCTGCATCTATGCGGCCTGCTCGAATCCCCGCAATCGGGCGAAATCGAAATCGTCGGCCACCTGACCAGCAAGTTGGGAGATCGCGCGCGCACCCAGCTCCGCCGGTCCACCGTCGGCTATGTCTATCAGTTCCACCACCTGCTGCCCGAGTTCACCGCTCTCGAAAACGTCGTCATGCCGCAACTCATCGCCGGCAAGGCGCAGGCTGACGCAGAGCAGCGCGCCATGGAGCTCCTTGACCTGCTCGGCGTCGCACCCCGCGCCACCCACCGGCCGGCCGAACTGTCGGGCGGCGAGCAGCAGCGCATTGCCATTGCCCGCGCAGCCGCCAATCATCCGCGCGTCATCCTGGCCGATGAGCCCACCGGCAATCTCGATCCGGAAACCAGCGACAAGGTTTTTGCGGCGCTGCAATCGCTGATCCGCAATGAGGGGGCGGCCGCGCTGATCGCCACCCATAATTACGATCTCGCGCGCAAAGCCGATCGGATCATCACCCTCAAGGACGGCCGGGTCGTGGCGCATACCGTATAGGGTAGCTCCTACTGCCGAAAACTGGGGGCTCTCTTCCCCCAAAGAGCCTCGCCCTGATCGGGGGAAGGGGCCTGTCGGAAGCTCTCCGATTGTGCAGCAAACCCGATCGGTCCCCCTTCCTTAAAGGGGGAGGCTCGGTGGGGTTGGCCATCCCGATGGCACATTCGCGATCAAAGACGATAGAAGAAGAGCACCCTTCCCGCCTTGCGCTTGCCATTCATCCGGCTTACATCCCAGCCACATTTCAAACGGAAAGAGCAGATCATGGCCGACTATGCCGATCCCGAAAACACCCTCGTCATCGAAACCACCAAGGGCAATGTCGTCATCGAGATGCGCCCCGACCTGGCGCCGAACCACGTCGCCCATATCAAGAAGCTGGCGCGCGAGGGCTTTTACGACGGTATCGTGTTCCATCGCGTGATCGACGGCTTCATGGCCCAGACCGGTTGCCCGCAGGGTCGCGGCACCGGCGGTTCGCAATATCCGGACCTCAAGGCCGAGTTCAATGCCGAGCCGCATGTGCGCGGCGTTGCTTCCATGGCCCGCGCCCAGAACCCCGACAGCGCCAATTCGCAGTTCTTCATCTGCTTTGACGATGCGCGCTTCCTCGATCGCCAGTACACGGTCTGGGGCAAGGTCATCGAAGGCATGGAAAATGTCGACCAGATCAAGCGCGGTGAGCCGGTGATCAATCCGGACAAGATGATTTCGGTCAAGGTTGCGGCTGATATCGCTGCCTGATCCCGACTCGTGGCAAGAATGAAGGCCCCCGGCGTGACCCGGGGGTCTTTTTTTGTTGTCGGCAGGCTCAGGAGCTTTTGTTGCGTATGGATACGATTCTCTGGGCGCTGATGGGCATCATCGCCGGCGCCTGCATTGCCACCCAGGCGCCGATCAACGCCCAACTGGGGCGCAATCTGGGGGTGCCGATCGCCGCGGCTGGCGTTTCCTTCGTCGCGGGCGCCATCCTGCTGTGGATCATCGCCTTCGCCTATAGCCATCTCGCCCAGACGCCGATCGATTTCGGCGCGCCGGCGCCCTGGACCTTCGTGGCCGGGGGCGTGTTGGGCGCCTTCTACGTTTTTTCCAATATCATGCTGACGCCGATGATCGGGGCGGCGGCGGTCATGGCGCTGTCGGTGGCGGGGCAGCTGGTGGGCGGCCTGTTCCTCGACAAGATCGGCTTCATGGGCATGGCAGTAAGGGAAATTTCGCTCGGACGGGTCGCCGGCGCGGTGCTGCTGATCGTCGGCGCGGTGATGATCCGCGTGTTGTGAGGGCGCGCGCCGACACCCCTCCTTCAAGGGGACGATGAAGAGTGGCGATGGCCGGGCCGCATGTGACCCGTTTCCGCTGCGGACGAGCCATGCTAACGAGGCGATATGCGCGTATCTGAATTCGACTTCGATCTGCCCGAAAACCTCATCGCCCTGCATCCGGCCGAGCCGCGCGATTCCGCGCGCCTCCTGGTGGTGCGGCCCGGGGCTCCGTTTGACGACAGGCATGTGCCGGATCTGCTGACCCTGTTGCAGCCGGGCGATGTCCTGGTGGTCAACGACACCCGCGTGTTGCCGGCCGAGTTGAAGGGAGTGCGCGTCAGGGGCGAATTGCGGGCCAATGTGTCGTTCAACCTGCACAAACGGGACGACGCCCACACCTGGCGCGCCTTTGCCCGCCCGGCCAAGAAGCTCAATATTCTCGACGAACTCGAACTGGGCAATGGCGAGGCCCAGCCGTTGCGGGCAAGGGTGGCCGGCAAGGGCGATACCGGCGAAGTGACGCTGGAATTCGAGCTGGGCGGCGCGGAGCTGGACGAAGCGATCAAGTCGCATGGAGCGATGCCGCTGCCCCCCTATATCGGCGCCAAGCGCGGCATCGAGGAGCGGGACAAGGTCGACTATCAGACGGTCTATGCGGCCGAGGACGGCGCGGTTGCGGCGCCGACGGCCGGGCTGCATTTCACCGAGACATTGTTGCAGCGCCTGTCGGACCATGGCGTCACCATCGAGCGCGTCACGCTTCATGTCGGGGCAGGGACCTTCCTGCCGATGAAGGCCGAAGACACCGACGATCATGTCATGCACGCCGAATGGGGCGAGATCGACCAGGCGACCGTCGAGCGCATCCATGCCAAGCGGGCGCTGGGCGGACGCGTGGTGGCGGTTGGCACGACCAGCCTGCGCCTGCTCGAAACCGCATCGCGCGCCACCGGCACGTTGCGTCCCTTCAGGGGCGATACCGATATCTTCATCACGCCGGGCTTCCGCTTTCGCACCGTCGACCTGCTGATGACCAATTTCCATCTGCCGAAGTCGACCTTGTTCATGCTGGTCAGCGCCTTTGCCGGGCTCGAGACGATGAAGGCGGCCTATGCGCACGCGATCGCCAATGGTTACCGGTTCTATTCCTATGGGGATTCGTCGCTGCTGTTTCGGGCGGAGGGCGTGAGCGGGGACGAGGCGTGACGGAGCGGGCTGTCCCCATCACGCGCCACGTCAACCGCATCGTCAGCGTCCTGCGACGAATCTCGACCGAAGGGAACGGTTCGCACCTGACCTTCGGCGACCTGATTGCCGCGATGGGGCCGCAGGCGCATCGCCTGCTGATCCTGATGCTGACCCTGCTCAACATGATTCCCGGACCGCCAGGCTTTGGCGGCACCATCGCCTGGACCACCTTTGCCGTGGCGCTGGCGATGGTGCTCAATCGACCGATCCGGCTGCCTGGAATTATCGGGCGCCGTCGCCTGCCGCTCAAGCCTTTGCTGCTGGCCAGCGAGCAGGTGGCCAGGGTGACGGCTATCATCGCCCGCTTTTCCCGACCGCGCCTGCGCTGGCTCACCGGCGCGGCCCTGACCGTGCCCTATGGCCTGTTCGCCATGCTGATCAGCGTGGCGATGACCATCCCGATCCCTTTCGTCAACGCCGTGCCCAATGTGGGGCTGTGCGTGCTGGCGTTTTCGATGCTGAACCGGGATGGCGCCGGCGCCATCCTCGGCGCGGTGATCTGCGTCGTGGGGCTGGCGGTCGAGGTCGCCCTGATTTTCGGGGTGGTCAATCTGGGAATGAGCGCGCTCGACGCGGTGACGTAAGGCGCGTGGCGTCGAGCCGGATCAAGTGTTGCCCGCTCTCATCCCTTGGTGGCGCATCGGATGACCCGAAAACCGTGCGTACACTTTTCGGTCCGATGCTTTAGATCCCTGCGGCTTCGTGAACGAGCGTGCCGCTGAAGCCGCAGGCGGCGCCGTGGTAATTGAGGCAGCCGCTGCGCTCTTCAAGCTCCAGATTGCCCTTGCCGTCGAAGGTGAGGCCGATTTCGCACAGGCGCTGGTTGGTGGGCGAGGGCGAGTCGGGGACGTAGAATTCGTTCTCGACGAAGAAATTGCCGCCCTTCTTGGTGAGGAGGACTTCGCCCTCGACGCCGCCGCCGCAGCCGGGGAGGTCGTTTTCCATGGGCACCAGCGTATCGATGGAGATGGCGTAGCGATCATCCTCGATATGGGTCAGCTCAAGGGTCAGTTCTCCTTCGCCATGGCCGAAATACAGTCCTTCCAAGGGATCATAGTCCTGGGCGAGGGCAGGCAGGGCAGCAAGGCAAAGGGCGGCGAGAAGAACGGGGCGAAACATGCAATGGCCTCGGAATCAATAAAACACGACTTCGTGAGCCAATAGCGCCTGCAGACCATGGCGGAAATCGGACGATGGCGGTTTGGCCCGTTGCCGGGCTCAAGGCAAAGGGCTAGAACCCGCGACCATGAGCACGACGACAGAAAAACAGGTTACATTTTCTCTTCTCGCCACCGATGGCATGGGGCGGCGCGGCCGTATCGACACGCCGCGCGGCGCGATCCAGACGCCAGCCTTCATGCCTGTGGGCACGGCGGGAACGGTCAAGGCGATGTATCCCGAGCAGGTGCGCGAGACCGGCGCGGATATTCTGCTGGGCAATACCTATCACCTGATGCTGCGCCCCGGCGCCGAGCGGGTGGCGTCGCTGGGCGGGCTGCACACCTTCATGGACTGGGAGCGGCCGATCCTAACCGATAGCGGCGGCTTTCAGGTCATGTCGCTGGCCAAGCTGAGAAAGCTCAACGAGAAGGGCGTTACCTTCAAATCGCATATCGACGGGTCGAGCCACGAGCTGACGCCGGAGCGCTCGATTGAAATCCAGACCCTGCTCGACAGCGATATCATCATGCAGCTCGACGAATGCATCGGACTGCCGGCCGAGCGCAAGGAAATCGAGCGGGCGATGGAATTGTCGTTGCGCTGGGCCGATCGCTCGAAGACCGCCTTCAACAACCAGGCCAATCGGGCGCTGTTCGGCATCGTGCAAGGCGGCGACGACGCCGAATTGCGGGCGCGCTCGGCGGCGGGGCTCAAATCGATCGGTTTTGACGGCTATGCCGTGGGCGGACTGGCCGTGGGCGAGCCGCAGGAGGTGATGTTCCGGGTGCTCTCGAGCATCACCCCGGAACTGCCGACCGACCGGCCGCGCTATCTGATGGGCGTGGGCAAGCCGGACGATATTCTGGGCGGGATCGAGCGCGGGATCGACATGTTCGACTGCGTGCATCCGACGCGTGCGGGGCGGCATGGCCATGCCTATACGCGCTTTGGCGTCATCAATCTCAAAAATGCACGGCACAAGGATGACAGGCGGCCGCTTGACGAAGCCTCGCCAAATCCGAACTGCCGGCGCTGGAGCCGGGCCTATCTGCATCATCTCGTTAAGACAGAAGAGATTTTGGGCGCGATGGTGCTTTCCCAGATCAACCTCGCCTATTATCAAGAGCTGACGGCGGGCACGCGCGCCGCCATCGAGGCCGGGCGCCTCACCGATTTTGCCGCCGAAACGCGCGCGGCCTGGGCGGCCGGCGACCTGCCGGCGCTGTAATTCGTTCAGAGAGGATTGAAGGTCATGGCTAAAGCTGGGCGTAAGGACGGTTTCGCGGCGCTGGGCAAGCTGAGAAAGCGCATTGCCGAGCAGCCCATGCGGCTGATGTTCGCCGAGGACCCGAACCGCTTCCAGCGCTTCTCTGCCTCGGGCGCCGGCATTCTGCTCGACTATTCCAAGAACCGGATCGACGAGGAGGTGATGGACGCGCTGATCGACCTGGCCCGCGCGGCTGGCGTCGAGGAACGCCGGACCCAGATGTGCGAAGGCGAGCATATCAACATCACCGAGGACCGCGCGGTGATGCATATGGCGCTGCGCTATCAGGGTGACCGGCCGGTCGAGGTCGACGGCAAGGATGTGATGCCCGAAGTGCGCGGCGTGCTGAAGGCCATCGAAAATTACACCAATGCCGTGCGCAATGGCGATATTCGCGGTCATGGCGGCACGCAGTTTACCGATATCGTCAATATCGGCATCGGTGGCTCCGATCTCGGCCCGGTGATGGTGACGCTGGCGCTCGAGCCCTATACGCGGCCCGATCTGCGCGCGCATTACGTCTCCAATGTCGATGGCGCCCATATCCATGACATCCTGAAGCGCCTCGATCCGAAAAAGACGCTGTTCATCGTCGCCTCGAAGACCTTCACCACCGACGAGACCATGACCAATGCCAATTCGGCGCGGCAATGGATCGCCGATGCGCTGGGCGAGGAGGCGGTGCCGAGCCATTTTGCCGCCGTGTCGACCAATCTTGCCGCCTGCGCCAAGTTCGGCATTCGCGAAGACCGGATTTTCGGCTTCTGGGACTGGGTCGGCGGCCGCTATTCGGTGTGGTCGGCCATCGGCCTGCCGGTGGCGCTGGCCGTGGGCTACGATAATTTTGCCAAGTTTCTCGCCGGGGCCGATGCCATGGACCGGCATTTCCTCGAAACGCCGCTGGAGAAGAACCTGCCGGTGCTGATGGGGCTTCTGGGCGTCTGGTATCGCAATGCCTGGGGTTTTTCGACCCATGCGGTGTTGCCCTATGACCAGCGGCTGAGCCGTTTCCCGGCCTATCTGCAGCAGCAGGACATGGAATCGAACGGCAAATCGGTGACGCTCAGCGGCAAGCCGGTCGGCTGGTCGACCGGACCGATCGTCTGGGGCGAGCCGGGCACCAATGGCCAGCACGCCTTCTATCAGCTGATCCATCAGGGCACGGACGTTATTCCCGCCGACTTCCTCATCGCCGCGCAGCCGCATGAAAGCCTGCCGCCGCATCACGACAAGCTGGTGGCCAATGTTCTGGCGCAGTCGGAAGCGCTGATGCTGGGCAAGACCGAGGAAGAGGTCGTGGCCGAGCTCAAGGCGCAAGGCCTTGCCAAGGATCAGATCAAGGAATTGACGCCGCACAAGGTGTTCCCCGGTAACCGTCCGTCCAATACGCTGTTCTACAAGCAGCTGACGCCGGAAACGCTGGGGGCGCTGGTGGCGCTGTATGAGCACAAGGTTTTCGTGCAGGGCGTGATCTGGAACGTCAATTCCTACGATCAGTGGGGCGTCGAGCTGGGCAAGCAATTGGCCAAGGCGCTGTTGCCCAAGGTGCAGGGGCAGGCGAGCGGGGAAGGTCACGACAGCTCGACCCAGGGCCTGCTCAACTACTATCTGGCGAACAAGGCGTAACCGGCTTGACCATCACCAGCGACGAGCAGTTGGAAAAGCTCAAGGCCATTGGCCGCATCTGTGCCGTGGCGCGCGACGCCATGCTCGCGGCGATGCGGCCGGGCATGACCACGATGGAACTGGACGAGATCGGCGCCAAGATCCTCGTCGAACACGGCGCCTTGTCGGCTCCCATCGTGACCTATGACTTTCCTGGCACGACCTGCATTTCGGTCAACGAAGAGATCGCCCATGGCATTCCGGGCGATCGGGTGCTGCATGAGGGCGATCTGGTCAATATCGACGTCTCGGCGGTCAAGGACGGCGTCTTTGCCGATTGTGGTGCCTCGGCCGTGCTGGGCAAGGGCGATCCGCGGCTGGATGCGTTGTGCCGGGACGGCAAGAAGGCGATGTGGGCGGGTATCCGTGCCACCAAGGCCGGCGCGCCGCTGGCCGATATCGGCAATGCCATCGGCAAGGTCGCCAAAAAAGGTGGCTATACGCTGATCCGCAATCTTGCGAGCCACGGCGTTGGCGACAGCCTCCACGACGAGCCGGGCGAGATCCCGACCTGGCCGGATCGCTCCGAGCGGCGGCGGATCGGCAATGGGCTGGTGTTCACCATCGAGCCTTTCCTGTCGATGGGTGGGCAGATGGCCGAGCAGAAGTCGGATGACGACGACTGGACGCTGGTCAGCGAGCCAATGGCGCCTTGTGTGCAATATGAGCACACAGTTGTGGCAACGCCGCGCGGCGCGCTGGTGGTGACGCTGGCGGGGTAGGCGCGCTCCCTTCGGCCTTGGGGGCAGCGTCTTAAAAGCGCGTCGCGTTTCTTTCAGATTCTCTCCATTCGAATTGCCGATCTCATCCCTTGTCGACCAGGCAAGCCGTCCCATCGCATGGACCACCGGGATAAACCCGGTGAAGACGACAAAGATCGGACCCTCGTGAACATCCTCCACTCAGGCGCTACAGCCACACCAGCAGCAGCGGGCCGAGCACGACCAGCGCCAGGCCGACCACGAAGCGTAGATTGCCCAGGCGGCGCAGGCCGGGAACGCTGAAAACCGTGGCCAGCAGGAAATAGCCGGCGAGCGCGATCACCGCCGGCGCGATGGCCGTGGCCGACAAGGGCGTGTTCTCGTTGATCTGCAGATAGATCATGTGCCCGCCGGCAAAGCCGATCAGCGAGGTGATGATCACCGTCATGGCCTTGGCGGTGATCAGCAGGGCCATGTCGATGGTGGTGCTGGCGACGAGCAGGGCGAGCCCGGTCGCGGTCACATGTACGGCCGGCAGGGTGGAAAACACCCGGCTCTCGGTGAGCAGGGGCACCAGTTCCGGCGGCGCGGTCAGCGGCAGGGCGCCGACCATGGGCAGGTTGGCGCCATATTGGGCGAACAGATAGATCGTATAGAGCATGACCAGGGTGCTGGCCGCGAAGACGATCAACGTCGCCGCCAGCACTTTAAGCAGGTCCATGGTGTCTTGAGACATGCCGCCCCCGGTGTCCTTGATGTGGTCAGATACTAATGCTTGCGGGCGATTCTGAAATCACGCGATGTCGGGGGCGCGCGCCTTGTCGGCGACCGGCGAACCCGCGCAGGCTTGCGCAGACCCTCGGACAGGTCGCCGGCATCGGCGCGGTTGTCGAGTTCGGCATAAGGATCGGGGTCGTCGTTGTGCGGCATGATAGGAAAACAGCGAGCGCGTGGCTCTGGTCTCTCGTATGAGCACCGGATCGGCTTGCAAACCGCGGCGCGTGATGGGATCCGATGCAGGAGGCTCATGCCCTTGTGCCATGACTGCGTCAAGACCATGGCGTGCCTCGGCGTTGCCATGCTCAGAAAATATGACTACGACGGTATGATTTTGGGCGTGCGCGTTTGAGCCGCCCGCAGACGCCCTCAGGGGCGGTAGACTGGGATTTTGCCATGCTTCGGCGCTTTTTTTCGTATTATCGCCCTTATACGGGCCTGTTCATTCTCGACTTCGGCTGTGCGGTCGCCGCCGGCCTGCTCGAACTCGCCTTTCCGCTGGCGGTCGCCTATGTCATCGACCAGCTTTTGCCCTCGTCGAACTATTCGCTGATCCTTGCGGCCGGCGCAGGGCTGCTGGCGGTCTATCTGACCAGCGCCGTGCTCAAATCCATCGTCAATTATTTCGGCCACGTGCTGGGCGTGTCGATCGAGACAGATATGCGCCAGCAGGTATTCGAGCATCTGCAAAAGCTCAGCTTCCGCTTTTTCGACAACCACAAGACCGGGCACCTGATCACCCATGTGACCAAGGATCTGGAAGATGTCGGCGAGGTCGCCCATCACGGCCCCGAAGACGTGTTTATTGCGGTGATGACCTTTATCGGCGCCTTCGCCCTGATGTTCATGACCAATTGGCAGCTGGCCCTGATCACCACGGTGATGGTGCCGGTGGCGACGGTGCTGGTGGGGCGCTATGGCGCGCGCATGACCAATAACTGGCGCGAGCTTTTCGGCCGGGTCGGCGAATTCAACGTGCGCGTCGAGGAAGCCATCGGCGGCATTCGCGTGGTCAAGGCCTTTGCCAATGAACGCCACGAATCGGGGCTGTTCGATGCCAGCAATCGGGCCTATCGCGACACCAAGCTCAAGGCCTATGCGATCATGACGAGCAGCATCGCCATCAGCTTCCTGTCCACGCGGCTGGTGCAGCTGGTGGTGATGATGGCGGGCGCCTGGCTGGTGGTGAGCGGCGAGCTCAGCTATGGCGGCTTCGTCAGCTTCCTGCTCCTGGTCGAGGTATTCATCGGCCCGGTCGACAAGATCACCAGCGTGCTCGAAAGCTATCCCAAGGGGATTGCCGGCTTTACCCGATTTTGCCGGCTGATCGACACCGAACCCGATATTGCCGACCGTCCCGGTGCGATCGTGGTGCCGACGCTCAAGGGCGATATCCGCTTCGAGGATGTGTCGTTTTCCTATGATTCCGGGCGCAATGTGCTCAGCAATGTCAATCTTGCCATCAAGGCGGGCGAAACCATCGCCATTGTCGGGCCGTCGGGGGCGGGCAAGACGACGCTGTGTTCGCTGTTGCCCCGCTTTTACGAGCGCGACACCGGCAGCATCACCATCGACGGCATCGATATTTCCGACATGACCCAGGCCTCGCTGCGGCGCCATATCGGGGTGGTGCAGCAGGATGTGTTCCTGTTCGGCGGCACGTTGCGCGACAATATCGCCTATGGCGATCTGGGCGCCACCGACGAAACCATCATGGATGCGGTGCGGCGGGCGCGGCTCGAGGAGGTCGTCGCCGGGCTTCCGGCCGGGCTCGACACCATTGTCGGCGAGCGGGGCGTCAAACTCTCCGGCGGACAGAAGCAGCGCGTGGCCATCGCCCGCATTTTCCTTAAAAATCCGCCGATCCTGATTCTCGACGAAGCCACTTCGGCGCTGGATACGGCGACGGAGGCCGCTATCCAGAAGTCGCTGGCTGAACTGGCAGAGGGGCGCACGACGCTGATCATCGCGCATCGTCTCGCCACCATCCGCCATGCGCACCGGATCGTCGTGCTGACCGAAAACGGCATTGCCGAAGAGGGCCCGCACGACACACTGCTGGCCCGCAACGGCGTCTATGCCAAGCTGCATGCCGCGCAACAGCTGGGGCTGGTGGGATAGGAAAAAGGGGAGGTGGTACGCCGGGCGGGGGAATAACTTAAGCGAGAGCGGGTTTTAGTGCGTTGATTCTGTTCGAATTTCGTTGGCCCGCGTCGATTGTTTTTGGGCCTGATGTTTCCCAATGGTACGCCATTGTGTCAACCACGAGCGCCTTTGTTGGCCATTAATCGAACCCGTGACATGACGTCGTCCGCTCTCCGGGCTTGCTCCAGAACATCCTCAATTAACAGATAGATCGGGAGGAAGCGCTCACCGTGCTTTTGGACTATCTGAGCGGCAGCTATTAGGCCCTCTTCAAGTTCCTCGATCGACGGGAGAGCTGTGCCCTCGAAGTGTTTGTGATGCATCATTCGAGGACACCGTCTTCTGTGCTCGGGGTCTTTGCAGCTATCGCGTCCAATGCTTGAAGCATGACGTCCCGTAGCGCCTCGGCGAGCGTTGATGGCTGCCGCAGATCGACATGAAAACCGGAGTCGAAAGGGTCTACGCCGATCACTCTGCCGTTGGTATCTTGCCTGATCAGATTGATGTGCTCGCTCTCCACAGTCGGAGCGCAGGAGGCGTCGCAGCTGACCTGACATTCGCCAATTGAAAACCACCAGCCCGGGAGTTTCGCCTTGAACTCGGCGATAGCCGCCTCGAGGCCCGTGGCGGGCGAGGTGTGCCAATCGATCATCACTTCCCCTTTCCAGCGTCTACGTGCATCTGCAGGATCGCACGCGCCCGCAGGTATTTGTTGAACCGCTTGCTGTCCTCGTCACTCGGCGCGCGGCCGAGGCGGCTCAAGTCGCAGTTGTCCTTTAGGTCGGCCAACTTCACCTTCACGGCGATTTCGTCGGCCTTCACGCGATCGAGGTAGGCGTCGTAGCTCTCGCCTTTGCGTTTGGTCATGGCGTCGACGGCGGCCGCGATGCGCGTGCCGAAATAGAGCTCCACCTCGCCCAGATCGAACCAGTAGCAGTCCTCGACTGCATCGTGCAGCAGCGCGACGATGCGCTCCTGGTCAGTGTCCATCTGGGCCATGACGCGGAGCGGGTGCAGGATGTACGGCGCGCCGCCCTTGCCCTTCTGGCCAGCGTGAACCTCGGCGGCGATCTGGATTGCGTCTTCGATGTTCATCCCTTCACCTCCAATAGCTGGCGGATGGCTGTGGCACCGAGCAGGAGGCCGCCCTTGGCATCCATTGGACCGCCAGGCAGGTAAGTCTTTGAGACTGCTTCCAGCACCTTTGCCGCATCCCGAACCCCGCGCTCGTAGGCTTCGGAGGCGACCAGAACGACAGAGCACTGGCCCTGTTCGCCGCAGGTGTCGTCTTCGAAGGCGCGGATGCAGCCGCCTTCCTGATGACAGACGGTTTTAGGCAGATGCAGTTTCACCGCCCTGTATTCCTCCGACGTTGCTATGGGTGTGTCTGCTCCGGAGATAAGAACGCCAACCGGCAAGGGCTTTTCACCGCTCATTGTCGTTCTCCTTGGCTGGCGGATCGAAGGCTGCAAGTGCTTTGGCGATGTATGCGATGGTTCCATGCTCCCCGACCCGAACGCGTGCTTCGTCTACTTTCCAGCTGTTGCAGAGGCCTGGTGCGTAGATGTGGAGCCAGTCGATCAATGCTTGCCGGGCAACCGCTAGATCGCGCTCTTTGTCCGCCCTTCCACGCTCGTAGGCAGAGAGAAGGGCTTGGGAGATGGCGTCGGCCAATTCTCCCAACATCGGCTTTGCGCCAACACCTGATTTCTCTCGAATATCCGCTATTATCGAAATGAGATTGGCTGAACCACGGCGTTCGGCTTCGACAAGTGCGAGGGTGATTTCTGCCTTAGCTTTTGCAGTGGACGGCGCGTCAGAGACAAGGTCATAAAGATCACTCGCCTCTTCCTTCGCCCAATCTGGTGTCTTGCTATCGGTCATGGGTGGGGCTCCGATGGTTGTCTATCGCCCTGTCAATCCAAGACCAGAGAGCGATTGGCGCGCAGAAGCCAGCCACCACGCAGAGCGGCACGGCGAAGCACATGAACAAGATCTCAGCCATTGCCGCCCCCTATCAGGGAGAGGCCAAGAGGGGTGATGGTGAAGTACCCAGCGTGGTCCCGGTTCTTGGACAATGCACCCATGTCTCGGAGGATCTGGATTGTGCGCGCATGCTGACCGAAGCCAACAACGCCGCCTGAGCGCTGGGCTGCAGTCAAAGCTCGCATCTGCGCCTTCGTCAGCTTCGCCTTGTCAGCCATTGTGATCCTCCAGGGCTTGGCGGGCAGCATCTCGGGCGCGGATCGCGGTTCCGTGTGCGTCCTTGTCGATGACCTGGTTGCTCTCGATCGCGCCGCGGATGTTGTTGAATGAGCGCTCGGCGTTTCCCAGCGCCTCTCTCAGCCTCTTGTTCTCTTCCTCAAGGAAGGAGATGCGGGCAGACATTTCCTGAGCCTCGCCGTCGATTGAAAGGGCAACACGGGCCGTTCCGGTCAACTGCGCAGTCAGCCGTTCGACCTCCCGCTCCAGTTCCGTGATCGTCGCGTCCCGGCACTCGATGCCGTCAATCTGGCTGGCCCGCTCTTCAATGGGGATTTCGCGGCGCTCAAGGCCGCTGTCGTCATTGCCGCCGACCACCCACTCGTGATCGATCTCAAGCCGCGCATGGCAACGCTCCACTTCCTCTTTCAGCCCTGCTATGACGGAGGAGGCTTGGGAGAGGGTGACGAGAGGCGAAATGACGCCGCCCTGCCTTTCAATCTCAACGACGAACGAGAGGCTTTTGGTGGGCTCGGCTGGCAAGCCTTTCGGAGCAACGTCCCAAGCCACCACTTCCAGCCCATCGACAGGCGGGAGGGCGGAGAGGCAGGCAGAGATGGCGGCAGACATTTGCACATATTGTCGTGCCTTCTCCTGCACCCCGTAGTCCTGAACTGTTGTGGCGTACTGGGCTGGGTCTTGTCGCGTGTTATAGGCTGCGATGGCCTTCTCCAGCCTTTCACTGTTGAGGGTCATGAGCGATCTCCCTTGAGTGCTGTGGTGAGGGCGCGGAACCGAGGTGGGTCTGCGTCACGTATGGCTTTGAACGCCTGATATGCCTTGACGCGGCGCTCTGTTGCCGATGCTGGGACGACCTGATCTCCCCACCCTGTCCAGTTGGTTTCTTCTACGTCAGCAGCATCGCAGAACGCCTCTGCTGCAGTTATCGCCGCCTCGTAAGCCTCCTGAAGTGTCGGGAATTTCTGTTCATCGCACATTTGGGCGCATGTGCATTTCGGCCAAGCGCAGATTCCTTGGGCCCTCTCCTCCCTCACCTCGCTTGGCGCAGCGGGGGCTTCGATAGCGGAGACAGGCAGAATTTGGTCTTGATAAAGCTGGTGGGCGAACAGGGCGTGGGTGTCGACCCAGCCTGCTGCTTTGGCATTGGTCCCCATAACGAGTGCCCAAGCGCCTTCGTGAACCTCGATCTCGCTCGGCTCCAGAGCATCTTCGCCCTGCGGGCGCGTCTCAAGCGGCTGTATCGGCACCCCCACCGTCTTCACACTGGAACGGAGGGCGTCGGCGGCCAACCTTTCTAGGAGTTGCCGGGTGCGGATCGTGGTCGGGTTTCGCGCAGCCGCACCGAAGCTATCTCCGTCCTTGACGTGCTCCATAGCCTCTATGGCCACCTGCTCAATGGTCAGGCGAGCCACAGCCACGCCCGACAGGCCCTCGCTCACCCTCTCACTCGATACTTTCCGTTCTGTCATAGCGTGGGCTCCTGCTGATCGGCCCAAAGCTCCATCACGTCCGCAATGCGCTCGAATGCGGCGAGGAGCCGGGTAAACTTCTCTTCCATGTCGTCGTCTCGATCCCGCGCGTCCTTGGCTCGTTGCTCTTCGCGCAACAGGCGTTCGGCCCGCAGGCGCTTCCGCTCGTCGTATTTCTCTTTCGGGCTCATTTCGGCTCCTGGGATTGAAGAGAGAGGAGGAGGGCGAGGATGATGGCGAGTGGAAGATGCGAGTGGCGCGCCTCATACCGCTCGATCCACCCCGATGAGATTGGCGTCCACTCGGTCCAATGCGGGATGCAGATGATCGCATCCATCAGTACGGTTTCCGTCTCGTTGAAGAAGACAGGATCGATCCCAACCTTGGCCCCCGGCTGCACCCGCTCTACCAGAGCAAGGGCAGCGTCTGTGGAGCCAGACCATTTGGGCACCGGCTCGCTACTGAAGTATCCGCTGCCCGAGAAATTGGCCTTCCATGCAGACCCGGTGTCGGTCCAGTCGAGCGTGACAGCGGCAGGGTTGTGCGTGAAGACGAAATGGCTTGGATCGACCAGGCGCAGGATTTCGATATCCACCTCCCGATCCGGCCCCTTCAGCCCACTTACCCTTTCCACCAGAGCAGAGATTTCTTCCTTGGAGGTGGTCATGCTGCGGCTCATGGCTCATCTCTCAGGTCACGTTGATAATCAGGATCAGGCCCGCTCTCGGTTTCTTCCCAAGGGCAGACACCATCGGTTTCGTCCTCAAGCTCGCAGGATCGCGTGGAGTAGGCTCCGCAGAACGGGCATAGTTTGCCGCCTCTGGCCTCGTAATCTTCCTCTGGTGTGCGCAGCTTCCAGTCGTCGTAGCCGGGGATTTTCATGGCTGGCGACCTGTGGCTTTGGAAATGGCGGCTTCGAGACGGCGCAGGCCGCCTTCGATCGTGCGAATAGCAGTAGCCTTGGAGCATCCGGTTTCGAGGTCGATCTTGGCGTTGCGGAGATAGCCGGCAGCAGCCTTCATCTCGGCCAGTAGATCCGCCTCTCCCCCCGTCTGCCCATTCTCGGACGCGCTCATGCTTTGGTCCTTTCGTGCAAGGCCATGCGGCCGATCAGTATTGATCACGTCATAGCGTATTGCGTATTGTAAGTCAATACAAAACGTATTGACAATGGGCGTGCTAAGTCGGCTTCTTGCGGAGGTTGTTGGCGCTCTGGATCTTGCGTGAGCCGGCAGGGGCCCATTTGCTGGCGCCGGCGATCTTGGCCCGCTGCTCTTTCGGTTTGCGGGGTTTGATGGAGCGCTCAAGCATGGGTGGCGGCTCTGGGTCGAGCGGGACGTTAATGACACGCCCATGCACAAGCGCTTCCCAAGTCTCTTGAAGGCCGCGAATGATGGTGCGCAGCACGTCTTCTTCAGAGATGTTGGACGGCCGTGGCCGCCTGCCGTCCGCGAGATCGTGACATGAAGAACAACCAAAGATGATGCTGATGTCAGAAGCCTTGGTGCCCATGCCGCGGTGCCGATCGTGGATGTGGCAGGAGACGGTGGTCTCCCAGTTTCCATTGCAGACACCCGGGAACCGAAAGCAACATGGCTGGCCTCGAGCGTAGTCCAGCACCTTGCGCGACCGAATGGGTGGCAGTTTGAAGTGTGCCGTCACGCCGCCACGGGCTCCTTGCGATAATTTATGGCATACGGCCTGAGCCCAAAGCTCTCCACAAGCGCCTGCATCGCCACGTTGTCGGCCGAGGTCCCGAACTCCACCGACAGGCCATGACGCTCGCCATAGGCTATCACCGCGGCCAGCAGGCGGGTGCCAGCGGACTTTCTTCGGTGCTCGGGGTCAACCCACAGCAAGTCCAGCCAAACCCGCTCAGGGCCCTCTGTGTGGTAGAATGTAGCGAAGCCGATCGGACCGAAGTCGTCAACAGCGAGGTAGACCATTTCCTCTTCGTTCGGACCGAGGCGCCAGTCCGGCCAGGCACCTTCCTTGGTGCCGGCGAGGAAGCCGGAGCGGACGAAGCCGAACTGGGAAGGCTGCAGGGTGTTGAGGCCTTCGAATATGATGTTCATGCCGCGATCTCCTCGACTAGAGATCGGAACTCAACCGGATTTCCGGCCGCCCTCGCGGCTGCAATTCCGCTCTCCATCCCCTTGCTGATGCCTCGATCGGTATAAACGACCGACGCCGATGCGACCGCACGCCATGCCAGTCCAGCATCGATGCCCCATTGGCGCTCAGAAGGGATATCGTCGTCCAACACTCCAGGCTGTGTGTAGAGAAGGTGGCTCGCAATTGGAGCCTCGCCCCGAGCGAGACTGTCCCGCACGCATGCTCGCGCATATTCGATGTTTGCTTCCACGTCGCCAGCGAAGGGGCTCTCGACTATTACGAGGCGCATTTGCTCCGCGCTTCCTGGTAGCGGAGAGAACTGCGGCTTACTCGCCTGCTTCCGGCGGATTTTCTCGATCACCTCGATTGAACTGACGCGCGTTAGCTCCTCTTCGCCGTCCCGCCCCATCTTCAGCCCGGCAGCGTTAGCCAAAGCGGCAAGCGTAACCATGGCGCCGCCCATCTCCTGATACGGCTCGCCGATCGGCCGGCTGAAGACGTAGTCGACGAGTTGGTGCGCTTCCTCGCGGGTGCAGTCGAGTGACTGTACGAGCTCGAGAGCTTCCTCCAAGAAGCGGTGATTTCGCTCGCGCCGGTTCGAGGCGATTTTGGGGCCGAAGCAGACTTGAATCCAGGCGGCAACCCGGGCTTGGAAATCGGCTACGATCATGGCGTTACTCCGAGTTCACGCAGCTTCGCCTCCGCCTTCCGGTAGCGCTCCTGATACCGATTGGTGGTGGCCAGGAGTTCGTCGACCCGGGCGTAGTGCTCAGACTTCAGGATTGTCGGCGGGACATGGCGCACCTGCAGGTCGAAGCCTTCTTCCAAGATGATCGGCTTGCCGGCGGCCAAGCGGCGCTCTGCATATTCATGTAGAAGAGCATAATGCTCTCGAGAGAGCGGGTAGGGCGCCGTGATCAACACGACATCGCCTTCCGAGATGTTCGGAGAGTTCATTGATGTTTCCTCTGTGGCCCGAGGGCCGGTGGCACAATTGCCAGGTGGTGGACGCGGTCAGGCGGCCGGCTGAAGTGAGGAATGGCGACGGAAGGCATCAATGACGCCTCCGGCTTGGGAGATGGCATCGTCGAGAGCGTGGTGGGCCGTGCCGAATTCGGGCTGCACGGCGCCGGTTAAATGAAACAGGGTGCGGCAGTCTCTGGGTTGTCGGTGTTGCCACGGCACCGGGATGTTTACCGCGGCATATGCATACTCGAGAAGCGTGATGTCGAAAGAGGGTGGCTTCGCCCAGATGAATTCAGGATCGACGTCGGTCACAAACTTCCGAAGAGCGAAGAGAACATCGGTGAGCGCCTGGTGGCCAGCGAATGCTTCGCGGCGTGCGGCGTCCTCTTGGTCGAGCCACCACAGCAGCGTAGGGCCGTCGATCGCCATCCCTGCTCCGAGGGAGTCATTGAGATTGATTGCAGAATAGTAGGACTGCCCGATGAGCCCCTCGGTCCGGTCAAATGCTACTGCACCCACAGAGAGAATAACGCTGCCGGGGCGGGTGCCGAGCGTTTCGATGTCGATTGAGATGTCCATTATTACGCTGCCTCCTCATGCAGCACACCGTCCTTAGCGAATTTGAGGTAGAGGTCCCTGAGGCAGAGCACATCGACGAGCGCCATCGGCAGATCCCTCCACGGGCCTTGGGTGCGGTCGCGACCCAAGATGTGGCGTTCCGCTTCAATCAGCGACGGCCGGCGATAGCCGCCTTCCGGATCCACGAGTTTGCATTCCAGCCGGGCCCAAGGGTCCTGCAGATCGATGAACTCGGTGAGGGGGCGTGCCAGCCACAGATTGGAAAAGTCCTTCTTGGGGGACATCTGATCGCCCAGGCGGGCAAGGGCGGCTCCGATAACTTTGGCGTCGAACGCCGTATATGACACCACCTTCATGTGCTTGTAGGGCAGGGTACGGAGGAGGTCTGTGAGGAGGCCTACAATACGGGCCTGCTTTGCTCCGACCTGTGAGATCTCCCAATTCGTGAGACCATGAACCCGGCTAGCTTCGGCTTGAGTGACACGGCCTTCGCTCTTGACGATGTTCGAGTTGATATTGCCGCTGCGACCGTTCTCGTCGATCAGCATATGCGCGAGCTCGACCAGTACGG
Source organism: Devosia sp. (assembly GCA_026126125.1). Taxonomy (GTDB): domain Bacteria; phylum Pseudomonadota; class Alphaproteobacteria; order Rhizobiales; family Devosiaceae; genus Devosia. The sequence goes on along the minus strand of JAHCJW010000029.1, from coordinate 9,977 downwards.
GCTGGCCGTCATGTGAGATGGGGAGGGAGTCATTGTAGAGACCGGATGAATGGCACTTCACAAGCAGTACTTGGGGCGGCTTCAGACCGCGACCTTCGTCAGCCATTTGCCGCCTCCGTCTTCTTGGCGCGTGCTTCCGCCGCAGCCTCGCGCTTCCGCCGGTTCTCGTCTCGGATTTCCTTATCCTCGGCGTAGAGACCTCGCATCTTGTTCTTCACCTCATCTTCGGTTGTGCCGAAGCAGGCGATCGGCAGCCGCGTGCCATCCAGATAGACGTAGCCAAGCCATTGCTGATGCACTGGGCTGTTTTTGCTGTGCCAGGTGCACATGCTGTCGACCATCGCTGCACGATCTCCTCGTAAAGGCTGGGTTTCATCGGAAGGCTTTTCAGTCATTGCCAATGATCCTCCCGGTTTCGATATCTTGCAGAACGACGCGATACCCGAGCGTGTTGGCCATCGCCTCGAAGAGGTCGAGGCGAGCTCCGGTTTTCCCATTCTTCCAATTGCTCATACGCGAGTAACAAACGCCGGAGAGCTTTGGCATTGGCGGTTTCCTGCCATGCGGAAACCAGCCTCGCTGCGCCGTTACCCTCTTGTCGTAGATGCGGATCAGTGCCTTGAGTGCGCTCATGCGGCAGCCCTCCGCTCAGCTTTTTCAATTTGCTTTCGCCAGTCGAAGAAGCCGAGGGCGCCGGGGCAGGGGATGAAGGGCACGGGGCGGGCGTTGGCCAGCACGAAGCCGTAACGGCCGACGAACCAGTCGCTGTCGGATTGCTCGACGCAGTCAAGGACGTCGGCAACCCCGATGACGCCGCCGGTCTGCTCATAGCAGCCGGGCCGCGCGCATTCGAATTGCGCTCCCGTCACAGGGTGCTCGCCCTGCTTGATCATCTGCAGGATGTCGCGCTCCAGGTTCTTGGATGCATGGATGGCAATTGGGCCACGGTACGAGTTTCGGCGGGAGCGGTTCTCTATCCGCTTCCCATCGAACAGGATAAGCGAGGCCCATGGCTGCCGGATTGAGATCGCCTTAATCGGAATGTCGGGATGGATCATGCGAGCCAACCCCATGTATCGCCGCGAATAATCCGGCCGACCGTCGAGTGGTGTATGCCGAAGCGCTTTCCGATCTCCTTCTGTGGCAGTTGCATTGAGAGTTCTCTGATCTGCCTGACCATCACTTCGGTTAGCTTGGAGTTCTTGTTGTTTGTTCCACGAGAGGACGGCTTCGGCATGCCCTTGCCTGTCGTGCCGTGCAGGATTCGGTCGGCGGCGTTCTCCGCAGGCGTAGCCCAGCGGAGGTGTTTCTGATTGAAGCAACCAAGACGCCCTTTGCCACACCTGTGCGCGGCCTCGTGATTTGCAGACGGGGCAGGTCCGTGGACGATTTCGCAGATCACCCTATGAACAGGCTGGACCCTGCCATCGAGCCAGACATAGCCGTAGCCATCGGTAGATTTGCCATGCGGCCATAACAGGCAGTCATCTGATGAGCACACTGCACCACTCACGATGGACGCATTGATCTCCGCCGAGGTTGAGTACGCCGTGAAGTTCTCGTCCCCCCAGGTACTGCGCCTCTTGTAGTGCTTCCCGCAGAGACCGACCGCTTTGACCCTTGCCTCGCAGCCATCCACGCTACACGTCCTCATCGCGCGCTGACCTGCTCAACGCTGGCCCGGTATTGTCGGAAGCCGACAAAGTTACGATGCTCAGCAGGTGCGGACCATCGACCTCGGTCAAACCCATCGGCAACGGCGATGTGTTCGAACGGACTGGCGTGCAAAGGAGTGGAGGATAACTTCTCGAAGATGGATACCGCGCGTTCGAGGGTCATACCGAACCCGTCAGTCGTGCGGTAGCTAGTACTGGCGCAGCGGGCGACCGAGAGCTTCTTGGCTCGATCGAGAGCAAGTTCAACATTGGGGCCGACCCCCTGTAAAAGTGACATGAGGTCAGCCTCCTCGACAAACGGCAAGTGCCACTCGCCAGGCTGCAAAGTCTGGATCGTGCTTTCGTCCTCGAGGCACTTTCGGACTTCGCGTGCCAGCATAGCAATATGCGGCTCGGCGTCGGCGTGATCGCGCAACTCGAGGAAGTTTGCCCATTCGGTTGATGACACACACACCAGTGTGAACATCCATGGCTCTAGGACACGACCGGCCACTTGCTTGTGCAAGCCGAGGTTCAGCAAGCTGCGTGCAGTCTCTACAGCGCGATCTCGTCCGAGAAGCCATTCCCGTTCGCACGACGCTATGTCGGCGACATTGTCGCCAGCCTGCATGCCCTTTTGATTTCGTCCCCACACAGTTGGGATGAACGGGTCGTCGACCACCTGCTGGATAAGGCGCTCTGTCGGGATCGCCCGGGTCGACGCGGCGTTACGTGAGAAGACCCGGTGCGTATTCCATTCGGCCAAGATGATGCGAGGCATTCGCACCAACAGCGTCGATAGAACCTTGCCGGGCGCCGCTGCATTGCGAGATCGCAGGATGGTCTTTGCGGAAATCGTGGTCATAATAATCCTTGATGTATGGGCTCAGCCGTTTCCAGCCTGTGCCAGTCTGATCAGGTTTGCAGCCACGGCTGACCTGGAGCTCTTTGAATTGTCTGTGGGGGCCATCCGCGGAACGCCGACAACACTCTCGACGGTGTTCCAGAGAATATTGCAGCGCTCACACTTGATCCTGCGGGTGTCTCCGACCTTGTCGATCACCCTGGCCTTGGCCTTGCAGATCGGGCAGTCGTGGCTGCTCATGCAGCGATTTCCCCTAGCAAGCGGTCAGCCAGGGACCTGCACACCTGCTCGAGCCGATGAAGGTCGCCGTAGTTGTGGATTGTGAGGTCGTACCGCATCGACGTGACAGCAGCGTCCGCTTCGTTGCTTGTTACCGGGATGGCATCGGGCCGATCGACGAAAGCGGTGAAAAATCCGACCTCTGGCAATGCCTCGGTCAGCATCGCGTTCAACTTCCGCATGAGGTCAGGCTCACGCATGTGGACGAAGAGGACTGCCGGTTCATCGGCCGCCTGGTAGAACATGCTGGCGGCAAACTGCACGACTTGCCGAGTTCGCCAGTCAGAGTGGGTTTCTACGGCCCTTCCAATTTCCGCCAAAAGGAGACGGTCGGCTTCTGTCTTGGCCGATAGGTCCGACACCGGAGCCAGGAGTTCGCGTACCGGATCAATGCTAGACATCGCCCAGGTGGCTACACCTGTGTCGATCAGAGCGTTCATCAGGAATTCGACAGCGGTGTCCTTCCCTGAGCGTGGGTGGCCGTTGATGACGACGACAAGCTTGGTCATCAGCGTTCACCAATCCTGTTCTTCCAGTCGCTATGCGCCGGCGCCGCCTGCTTCAGCTTTAAAACGACGTCATCGAATTTCTTCTGGGCCAGGTTGAGCGCATTGATCGCGTCCGTTTCTTCCCGGCGCGCGTTCGCGGCTCGGCTGGACGCAGATTGATACGCCTCGGTAGCGCTCTGCAGTGCCGTAAGTGCGGAATTCAGTTCGTCAGCCATTGGTGGCCTCCCGATCGTTCTTGTGCATGTAGCTGCGTATTGCTTGGCGAGACCGCAGCACCTGGATGGCGGCAGCGTCCACATCAGGGGCCCGATGATCTTCAGCAAATCTCTCAAGTTTCCCTGCGAGCCTATAGATCTCCAAGTCGAGGCGGTCCGCCTCGATCTGGGCTTTGGTGCGGTATTCAGGCATCGTGCGGCGCCTGCCTTGGAAAAGTGCCGCCATAGTCCACTGTGATCTCGCGCACGGCATCTTCACCGCCGACAAACACCGGAGGCATGCCTCCACCGAAATGGACCGAAAGGAAAACGCGGCCAGTCCGGTTGACCTCGGCCAACTCCTCGTCGGTCAATTGCCAGCAGGTGACGCAGCACTGCTCATTGGTGAAGGCGCGAACATCATTGACGGTCTCTTCAGAGCCGCGAGGCGCCTTCATGATGATATTGGTGCCGGGGAAGTCGACGGGTTGTGCCACTGAGGGCTCCTCTGCTTTGGCCACAATCGGCCGAGTTTGAGCTCGTCTGCTCAGATCAGGTCGCGCCCTTCCAGAAGGGTGCTGATTTCTGCTTCCACTTCCGCCACCGGTGTTGCGATGCTCCACCGATCGTCATCGATCTCTGTGGTGACCCCGCGGTCTTCCATCTCAGCCTCTACGCTCATGACGAGCTCAACGACAGACAAGCTGTCGTAACCGATATCACAGAGGGTAGGGGCTTCGTTGAGGCGGTGACGATCAGTAGGATGAGAGAGGCGATCTATCAGTTCCCGGGCACGCACTTGCGCGTCGATCTTCATGTCCATCGTCACACCCGCATTGGCATCAAGACGTAAATCGTGTTGGGCTCATTGGGCGCGGAAATCAGTGTCGGGGAGTTAGCGTCGTTCAGCTTGAACTGCACTTGATCAGTCGGGATCTGACCGAGAACATCCAGCAGGTAGCGGGTGTTGAATCCGATCTCGAATGCGCCATCGAAGCTGAACTCTACCGGCATATCCTCGCTGGCCTCGCCATGGTCCTGGTTGAAGACGACTGCTTCCAGCTTATCGCCAACGACGGTCAGTTTAACCGCCTTGCCGCCCTTGTCAGACGCGATGGTCGAGACGCGGTCGACCATCTTCGCGAGGTCGTCCCGATCGGCCAGGAGGACCTTGTCGTTGTTCTTTGGCGTCACGCGATCATAGTCAGGGAAGGTGCCCTCGATCAGCTTCGAAAGCAGGACCACTTCGCCGACTGTGAAACGGATCTTTGTGTCTGAAATCTCGACGCCGACGTCGCTAGACATGCCATCGATCAGCTTGGCAACTTCGTTGACGGTTTTCTTTGGGATGATGATGCCATTGAAGCCCCGCGAGCCTTCCGGCGCCGGCACCTCTGTGCGGGCCATCCGGTGGCCGTCTGTGGCAACAGTGCGTAAGAGCCCAGGCTCGAGGTAATGAACATAGATACCATTGAGGTAGTAGCGCGTCTCCTCGCTCGAGATCGCGAACTGCGTCCTTTCGATCATGGCGCGGAGGTCGGTCGCCGGAAGCTTGAACTCGGACGTGAAGGAGCCAGACTTTAGATCTGGAAAGGAGTCCGCTGCCAGCGTAGCAAGGTTGAAACGGGAGCGGCCGCTTTTGACGACCATGCCTTCACCCTGGTGTTCCAAGGTGACTTCGCTGCCGTCACCAAATTTTTTCACGATGTCATAAAAGGTGCTGGCCGGGATCGTGGTCGCGAACGGGGCCGAAATTGAGGCTGAAACGGTCTCGGTGACCTCGATGTCGAGGTCGGTAGCGCGCATGGTCAGGCCATTGCCACCAGCGTCGATCATCACGTTCGCCAAAATGGGATATGTGTTGCGCCGCTCGACCACGCGCTGGACGTGGCCAAGGGTTTTGAGCAGGGCGTTGCGTTCGATGGTGATCTTGGTCAAAGGATCAGTTCTCCTTGGCGCTCGTCGATCGGCGCGGCGGCCGGCTCTTCGCCTGGCACTGGTTCGGTAGGGAGGCCGTTGGCCTCGAGTTGGGCATTGAGGGCGCGGCGTTCGGCTTCTTCCCGCTGGTCTTCCTCGTGCTTCGTCAGCCAATATTGCGCCGTAAACCGGATGTCTGGCTTGTCATGGAAGCCCGCCTTCTCCACAATCCAGTAGAGGTAGTCGGGCAGGACTTCCGACCACGGCGTGCCCTTGCCCTCGTTGCGGTACTCACCGAGATAGCACTTCACCTGAAGAGCCGGCTGATCGGACCAGATCGTCATCTGCTCGATCGTCACACCTTCGTTGAGCAGTGTCGCAAGGTGCCAAGCCGTCACGTATGCGTCCGGATAGGCCCGGTGCGGCGGCATGGCTTCAGCCTCATTGATGCCGGCATAGTTCTTCCAGTACTTGAGGACTTGGTTGCCGTGCCCTGGGGCTTCGGGCCAAACCCGCAGTGCCACCTTATAGGTGTCAAGGATCGGTCGACCATTGAGCCAATCAGGGTGCGCCCATGCCTTTTCGAAATCTGCGCCGTGGGCTGCGAAAGCGACGACGTCTGGTGCATCGCCGGGGCCGCGAAGGAGCCCCGCAAACAACTGCTTCCAATCCGGCTCCGCAGACACCATAGCATCCGAGATATGGTGGACGGCGCGAGTCTCGGGTGGGATTGCGCAGCCGGGGTTGCACAGCCTGCCGCGACCGCTGGTGACGACCCAATCGATGGGATTGCCGACCAAGTCGGTATTGGTGGAGGCTACGTCGCAATAGCCGATTTCCACAAGGCCTCCCTCACCGGGGGTGGGGTGTGTGGATTCCAAGTCGATGACGCGAATGATCGCCATGTCGCTCAGCACCCGCACGAGAAGTATTCGGGGCGCTTCTGGATGCGTTTCTGCATCACCACTTCCATGTGGTCCCAGAGTTCCTGCGGGATATGAGCGTGGGCATCGGACCCAGTTGAATGTATGGCATTCGAGTCCCAGTCGGACAATTTCACGGTGTAGTAGTCACCATCGCCGACAGACCCACCTTCGATGACGACAATGAGTTCATCGACAGTCTCTAGAGGCTGGTCTGCGCCAGAGAGCCAGTTGTTTACCCACGCGCGGGAGGCATCAATGTCGTTCGGCACGCGATAGGGCGAAGGGTCTGCCTCCGCCTTGTCGGCAGCCACTATCTCTGCAGGCGCAAACGACGGGTGTGTCCAGACGTGCCGAAGCGAGGTGATGGTCCGCGGATAAACGACCAGCCAGAAGCGATCGCCGGGGAATAAGGTGCTGGCCAGGAACGGGTCGACGATGCCGAGCAGTTCCTTTGCTGCGGTGCCTACGGTGCCGTCTTTAAGAAAGCCGATGTGCTGACCGGCATGCAGCCGCTCACCCGCAACTACAGGCTCCGTGGCGAGATGAATGGCATCCCGGCCGGCGTCCTCGGGGATCAACATCCCGATTGTTGCTACGGCATCGGTGGCAACGGTGCGGTTGTCGGCAGACTGGTTAGTCTTCGCCATGATGGGGTTCTCTCCGTTGTATTGGAAACAGCGTCGACAGGTGCCGCAACTCATTCGGCCGGCGTAGGCGTTGCGTATGCCACGCCCTCAAGCGAATGCAGCGGCGCCTCAAAGATCATGGTGTCGCCATCGAACACGCGGACGCGCTCCATGTTGCAGTGCAGGCCGGGCAGATCGTCGGTGACAGTGATGCGCGACACGGTGCCGGCGACTTGCATCGCGTTGCCGACAGACCGATGATATCGGTGCCCGACAGCGTAGAAGGCGCCGTCCTCACCGGTGGGGCCTGCCGGAACGCCTGAAATTGAGATTGCTTCACGCTCAGTCAAAGCCGATCTTCCGGCACGTCCTCAGCAATATATCCGGTGATCTCCGCCATGACCTTGCCGACGTCGAGGTCGTTCTTCACGCGAGTCTCGTGCGTGGTGTAAATCGTCTGGAACAGCGCTTTCTCCTTGTCATTCGGCTTCATGCCTTTGCCGCGGAAGAACTCGTCCTTGGCCTTTGGCAGGTTCTCGACCTTCTTGATGCGGGCCAAAGCTCCGCTGAACTCTTCGAACGCCGCCCGGGAGAGTGAGGGCAAGGAGGAGGAAGCCTCTCCACTCTCCTGGGCATCATCGCCGGCCGCCGGGGAGGAGGATCGGCTGTCTTCCGACGAATTGGTTTGAGGCTGGTTGCCGCCGGCATTGCCAGCCTCTCCGTCGACACGGGGTGACGACGGCTTATCAGAAGCCGGTGCCGCAGACTCGCTGCTGGCTTTGCGTCCGGGCGGCGTGGTTTTAGCTGCGGCACCGGACTGTGCCTCTGTGTTCTGTTCGATGACTTCGCCGGTGTCAGCGTCGACCGACCCCATTGGCATCTGCGTCGTCTGCTCGATCTGCTTGGCGACGGCATCAGCGTCGAAGCCTTGGCGGGAGACTGCTGGAGAGAATCGTTGTGCCGTGGTTGGCAGCGCGGCTTGGGCACTGCGTTCCCGAGCGAGGTTCTCCACCTCATCGTCGGCCAACACGCCAAGGATGGCAGCGGCACGATGGACTCGGGCCCACTGTCTCGTTCCGCGGTAGATCAGCATGTCGCCGTAGGTCTCGGGGCGCCACGGCGAGCCATTGCCCGTCGTCTTCCAGCCGGCCACGCTGCCGTCGAGAATGCGATACCGGTCATGTCGATAGCCGGGCTTCAGTTCGGCCAGGACATCGTCAGGCAATGCCTCATCACAGAGGTAGACGTGATAGTTGTCTGTCTTTGGTTCGCCGCGGAAGTAGGAGTGGAGCTTCACGCCGAACTGAGATTCCAGGACGGCCGCGATGACCTTCCCCTCGAAAGCGAGCTTCCCTCTGACGATGGCAGCTGAACCCAGCAGAGCGAATGGGGAGACGTTCCAGCGATCGGCCTGTTCAACCACGGCAAATACGTTCGCCAAGATCGTCCGGTCGTCGAAGGGTTCGAAATTGTTACCCTTGCGCTCGCCGCGCAGCGTCTCTGGAACCGAAGTGCTCCAGGCCAGCCGATCGGTAAGGCCCCAAAGGTACTCGAGGCGCTGGGGATTGAGTGCTGCCGACGGCCGCCAGATGGCGTTTTCGTCTTCAGCGATGGGTGCAATGGCGTTCACGCGGCAAGTTCCTGTGCGATGAGTTTGAGGCGGCGTTCCGACTGTTCCCGCGACCACTTTGGCCGGCGGATGTAACCACCGTCGCCGGATGGATTTTTGGGGCCGGGCCAGTAGCCGGTATCCAACGCTCGCTTGAGCAAGCGCAAAGCCGCATGATTTTCCTCGTAGCCTTGGGCGATCTCTTCAGGATGGGGTTCGTCGATGCGGACACTGTGCGGTCGCTTGCCCTCGACGTAGACCAGGCTGAAGTGCTCCATTTCCATGCCGAGAACTTCGCGAAACGCCTCACCGATCAGGGCGCCCTGGGCGTGATATCCCCTATCGGCCAAGGCGCGAGAAATGCCATCATCCGAAACATCGGAGACGCACTTCAAATCACTCGCGTCGCCAGACGCATTGGGCACGGAATCCGGGCGTGACTTGAGCCAAATCCCCGTCTCAGCATCTTGCCAAAACAGAGAGACTTCGATGTAGCCGTTAAGGATGCCGCCTCGGACAATGGGCTCGGCCGCCAGTGACTCTGCGATGCCGCGGATCTGCTCCATCTGAGCCATCGTCACAACAGTGAGGCCTGCCAATGCCTGCTCGGCCATCCACTTCTTGCAGATGGTTTTATTGCCCTGCCACTTCTCTCCATCGATGACCTCAGGGCGGAGAACGAAGTATTTGTCGAAGTCAGGTTCCTGAAGGATCAGATGGTGGGCGGCCCGGCCGAGAATCGTGAATTCAGTGTCAGTGAATTCCTTGCGGTTTGGGTTGAATGAAGATTCGTCCCAGAAATGCTTCAGACTGCCACCAAAGATGGTCCGGAGCCCGCTGGAACTTACTGAAGGGCCGGCGCAGGGCTGACCGTGATAGACTGACATGGGAACATTCAGATAGGCCCCGGGCTCTGTGATGAGCATGCCTGGTTCGTATTCGCGAAAATCGATAGTCATGCCGAAGCCCTCGCGCGTTCCGCCTCGTGAGCACACTGCAGAACATCATTCCAGTGCATCACGGTCTGCCACGCATCGTCGACTTTCTTGTCGATCTCCTCGTACTGGCGGTTAGCCTCGTAAACCCGCGCAGCGGCGACCAATCGAGTGTCGGTGATGCGCGTGAACGCGTGCTCGAAATCCATGAACGTCTGCTCGCCGCTCTCCACTTTGAGGACGCCGTTTTCTTCGATGACTTTGATGGTTTCCGCGCCGTACCGGAAGCCGTCAATATTGTCCGAAATTCTGACGAGAAAGTCACCGTACATGCGGTAGTCATTAACTTTCAAAGACATCTATTCCCCCTAAAATCAGCAACTTAAGAGTGTCGCTACCGGCAACAATTTCAACTGCGACCAGCTAAGATGCTTAAGGCGTGAAAGAAATTGCACCGGTTCT
>JAHCJW010000289.1 GCA_026126125.1 Devosia sp. | reverse complement strand
GCCGATGAGCCGACCAGCGCCCTCGACAGCGACCGGGCGGACGCCATTATTGCGGCACTAAAGCACGGGGGCGGCACAATTTTACTCATCAGTCATGACCTCGACCTGGTGATGCGTCATGCCGACGCCATCGCGCTTTGCGACCATGGGCGGATCGTGGCGAGCGGTTCGCCGAGCCATTTGCTGAACGAAAATACCCATCCCGCCGCGAGGCGACTCGTCGCCGCGATGCAGCACAAGCCGCGTTTTCGGCCGGAGATTTCAGGACGCGCCACCCCGCTGGTCGAGGCAAGGAATATTGCGAAATCTTTTCGTCGCGGCAGGCAAAATCATGTTGTTCTGGAAGAGGTTAGTCTTGACATCCGTCCAGGCGAAATCGTTGGCATCGCCGGCTCCTCGGGCTGTGGCAAGTCGACCTTGCTGCGCATCGTCGCCGGTCTCGACGCGCCTGATGCCGGCATCGTCGTCAAGGCGCCGGAGCTGAATCGGCCTGGGGCGATCATGCCGATCTTTCAGGACCCGGTCAGCAGTCTGGATGCGCGTTGGCCGGTGTGGCGCAGTGTCACCGAACCGCTGACGGCGCGGCATTTTCCGCGCACCGGTCCGACGGAGCGGCGCGAGAAGGCGCGCCATGCCCTTGATCGAGTTGGACTTTCTCGTGTCGACATCGAGAGCCGTCCGGGCGAGTTGTCGTCCGGTCAATGTCAGCGCATTGCCATCGCGCGGGCGCTGCTGGCGGAGCCCAAGCTGATCATCGCCGATGAGCCGACAAGTGCCCTCGATACGCTGTCGAAGCATCAAGTGCTTGATTTGTTGAACGAAACGGCGGCGAACGGTACGGCGATCCAGATGGTCAGCCACGACCGCGCCACGCTGTCCGCCTTGGCCAACCGCACGCTGCAGATGGAGAAAGGCCGGCTCGCACAACTATAGAAAAAGAGTCCGCACGCTTCAACAAGTCACTGAAAAATCTAGATATTTCATAGAAGCGACCGCCCTCAGCATCGAAGAGAATAGCCTTTTCGGGGTCGGCGGCGAGAGCGAGGCTTTCACCGACGCTCGACAATGGCCTCGCTGGACGAGGGAACGAGATCATGCGGACGCACGGCATTGGCCGTCATCAAGAGGCCGAGCGTGCTGGCGCCCATCAGCGCGATAAGTCTGGTCTTGGTCATGTTCGTCTACCTCCCTGTGGCCCGCCTCCCGGGCCTGGTTAAACGGGGGCTTTCGCCCCGCGTTATGGCGTATTGGCATTCACCAGAGACCGGGCGCGCTCGACGCGCTTCGGCGCGGTATAGTTGAAGGTGATGAGGTGTTTGCCGGGGCTGAGCGCGATATCTGCCGCCGGGCGCAAAGCCACGCCATCGAGTGTGGCGTCGCGATAGGCCGGCGCGAGGCAAAGCACTCCCCTGCTTCCGGCAGGAACCTCGATTTCGTAGCGCACAGCTTCGCCCTCGATGCTCCAGGCAACGCGGATGGGGCCGGCGGGACTGTCGTGCCCGGCCGTGACCGGGGACAGAGCCGGCAGGATCAGCGGCTCGAAGACGATGGTCTTGAAGGCCGGGTCCTGCGCGTCCGGACGGAAGCCCGCGACCGCTTCGAGCAGCCACTGGCACACCGCGCCATAGGCATAATGATTGTAGGAGTTCATCTGCGGATTGTAGATGGAGCCGTCGGCCTGGATCGCGTCCCAGCGCTCCCAGATGGTGGTGGCGCCCATCTTCACCTGATAGAGCCAGCCCGGGACCTCCTCCTGCAGAAAGACCTCGCTGACCAGGCCCCATTCGCCGATCTTGGCCAGCGCCGGCAGCAGCGCCGGCGTACCGATGAAGCCGGTGCCGATGCGGCGATCGGCGCGCTCGATGGTGTTGAGAAAATAGCGCTTGGCCGCCTCGCGCCGCTCCTCGGGGATGAGGTCGTGCAGGAAAGCCAGGG
>JAHCJW010000288.1 GCA_026126125.1 Devosia sp. | reverse complement strand
CCCCCTGCGTGGCCACAGAGGAATTGTATCATCAGGACCGGCGGCGGTGTCGTGGCCGTTTGTCCGGCGGCCCATGCCGCGACGGCGACCGCGGGCCGGCCAGTCGGAAGCGGCATGGCGTGAAGTGGTGCGGGAGGATGGTGCCCAGGGCCGGATTTGAACCAGCGACACGCGGATTTTCAGTCCGCTGCTCTACCAACTGAGCTACCTGGGCATGGACCGTCGGAGCGGACCGGGGGTGGCTTATAGAGAAATCGCCCCGGGCTGTCTATGGCCCGCGGCTCTCTCAGCGGGATCGGCGAAAGAAAAATTCGTCACTGGATCACGGGGCGGGGTCTGACCAGGATGCCGACGGCCGGATTTGGGGAACCTGGTGCGATTGACGTTTCCCCGCCGAGGTTTAGCTAATAGGTGCCGCTGGGCCAGGCGCGCGCACCGGAGCGAAATTTAACTGACATTCAGTTAATTCTGAATTTATCTCGCTGTTGCAGCATCTTAGTTTGGAATCTTCTGCCGATTGCAATTCACCGGCGAGACGCCTAGGCTCCGCCAACACTGCATGGAGGAGACCCCGATGGCGATCGCCGCCAAGCGCAAGGGCAAGGCCGACGAGGCCGACGCCGCCCCCGCCGACCTGCTGCGCTATTACCGCGAAATGCTGCTGATCCGCCGCTTCGAGGAGAAGGCGGGCCAGATGTACGGCATGGGCCTGATCGGCGGTTTCTGCCACCTCTATATCGGCCAGGAAGCCGTCGTCGTCGGCATGCAGGCGGCGATCACGCCGCAGGACGCCGTCATCACCTCCTATCGCGATCACGGCCACATGCTCGCCTGCGGCATGGACCCGGCGGGCGTGATGGCGGAACTGACCGGCCGGCGCGGCGGCTATTCGCGCGGCAAGGGCGGCTCCATGCACATGTTCAGCAAGGAGAAGAACTTCTACGGCGGCCACGGCATCGTCGGCGCCCAGGTGCCGATCGGCACCGGCCTCGCCTTCGGGTTCAAGTATCGCGGCCAGCCCAACGTTTCCCTGACCTATTTCGGCGACGGCGCGGTCAACCAGGGCCAGGTCTACGAAAGCTTCAACATGGCCCAGCTGTGGAAGCTGCCGGTCGTCTACATCATCGAGAACAACAAATACGGCATGGGCACCTCGATCGAGCGCGCCTCGGCGACGACCGAGTTCCACCAGCGCGGCGCCGCGCACGGCATCCCCGGCGAGGCCGTCGACGGCATGGACGTGCTGGCGGTCAAGGAGGCGGGCGAGCGCGCGGTGGCGCATGCGCGCACCGGCAAGGGGCCGTACATCCTCGAGATGAAGACCTACCGCTATCGCGGCCACTCGATGTCCGACCCGGCCAAGTACCGCTCGAAGGAAGAGGTCGAGCGCATGCGCACCCAGCACGATCCGATCGAGCATCTCGCCAAGCTGCTCGGCGAGCGCGGCATCGCGGACGAGGCGGCGCTCAAGAAGATCGACCGCGAGGTGAAGGACATCGTGTCGGCGGCGGCGGAGTTCGCCCAGAACTCCCCCGAGCCCGATCCGGCCGAGCTCTACACCGACGTCCTGCTCGAGGTGTAAGCCTCGCTTTTTCCGCACAACGCTCATCCGTCACAGGGTGGAATCATGCCCGTAAACGTATTGATGCCGGCGCTGTCGCCGACCATGACCGAAGGCAAGCTCGCCAAGTGGCTGAAGAAGGAGGGCGACCCGGTCAAATCCGGCCAGGTGCTCGCCGAGATCGAGACCGACAAGGCGACGATGGAGGTCGAGGCGGTCGACGAGGGAACGGTGGCGCGCATCCTCGTCGCGGAAGGCACCGAGAACGTCAAGGTGAACACCCCGATCGCCGTTCTCGGCGTGGAGGGTGAGGACGACGTCGGCGAGGCCGAGCCGGCACCGGTCAGGAAGGGGAACGGCGAGGCCGCCCCGGAGACGGCGGCA
>JAHCJW010000287.1 GCA_026126125.1 Devosia sp. | reverse complement strand
GGGCGGAGCAGCCACTTTAAATAATGTAGAGGTATTGGGCGATAAGGTTAGCCTGCCAGCCCGACTCTCATGATCATTCGCTCATCATACTTTGCCGGCTCGCATCGCCAAGGGCCACGAAACCCGCCGGCGTTGGTGCGGCGATTTCCAATGCGGTGCCAGTTCCGAGGCCAATGCCGTCACCGGATCATATCCGCGTTCGGCGCTAAAGCGGGCGGTCGCCGACCAGCTACGAAAATATCCCAAAAGCTCCGGCAAGGACCAATGCGCTTCCATGGCGAAGGCAGGCGTAGCTATTTCGGCGAACGGGAAGGGCAGAGTCCGATAACCGCTTTCCACGAGCTGGCGTTCCGGCGGCCAATAAGGCCCGACGGTATTCTGGTAAAACGCCTCGGCCCGCGCGTTCACTGCCTCGCCTTCCACCGAGAGCGCGCCATAACACCAGGCCGCCAGGATTCCGCCCGGTTTCAGAACCCGCCGCGCTTCGGCATAAAAACGGTCGAGGTCGAACCAGTGCATGGCCTGGGCAACCGTGATGAGGTCGACACTGGCCTCCGAAAGGCCGGAAGCTTCTGCCGGTGCGACTCGATATTCGGTGCCAGGATATGGCGCGGCGGCAGCGATCTGCGCTGAGCTGGCGTCGGTGGCGATGATCCGCTCGAAATAGCGTGTCAGATCGCGCGATGCCTGGCCGCTGCCAGTCGCGCAATCCCAAGCGAGATTATGGCTGGTCACCTGTTTTGCCAGCCATGCGAACAGCGTGGCCGGATAGGTTGGCCGATAGCGGGCGTAATCGCCTGAAACGGGGCTAAAATGGTCCGCGAAATGATCGTTCATCTGAATAATGTTTGCTGTGAGTGCGGCGTATGGGGTAGGCCCGCGCCCGCATGACGATGATCGGTCCCCGACGCCAATGGTTTCAAACCGCTCGATTCTGCTTACAATTCGGGCAGGCGTCTTGTCAGCCGGCCGGATTCGATACGCGGATAATATTATAATAAATTGATATGAAAGAGTTTGTGATGGGTGGTGCCCGTTCGGGCAAAAGTGCGTTGGCCCAGCAACGGGCGCTTGAAAGTGGCTTGAACGTGATTTATCTCGCCACCGCGCAAGCCAACGATGAGGAAATGGTCGCGCGCATTGCCCGCCATCGGGCCGAGCGCCCCGCCGAATGGGGATTGGTCGAGGAACCGCTGGCCCTGGCGGATGCCCTGAAAACCCACGCCGCTCCGCATCATTGCCTATTGGTCGATTGCCTCACGCTTTGGCTCAGCAATCTGCTGATCGCCGGAGAGGAGCAGCTGGATCGCGAGACTCGCCGTCTCCTCGATACTCTGCCGAGCTTGCCCGGCTCGGTCGTGCTGGTCAGCAACGAGGTGGGGCAGGGCATCGTTCCCACCAATCCATTGGCCCGACGATTTCGCGACGAAGCCGGTCGGCTGCATCAGGCGGTTGCGAGCTGTTGCGATCGGGTGACTTTTGTGATCGCCGGCCTTCCTCTCATCCTCAAGGACCCTCCTGCATGAACCATCATTGGTATGACGACCCTATCGCCGCTCTCGACAGCAGCATGCTGGCCGCTGCTCGCAAGCGACAGTCACAATTGACCAAGCCCCCCGGTTCGCTGGGTCGCTTGGAGGAACTCGGTATGACCCTGGCGGCCATGCAAGGGACGCAGCAGCCGCGCATGGATCATGTCTGGATCAGCGTGTTCGCCGGCGATCATGGTGTGACCGCCGAGGGTGTTTCCGCCTTTCCGCAAGTGGTGACGGCCGAGATGGTTCGCAATTTTGCGCGCGGCGGGGCGGCGATCAGCGTGTTGGCCCAGGAATGGAAGGCGCGACTTGAAGTGATAAACGTCGGTACCGTGCAACCGTTGGAAGAATTGCCGGGGGTACTCGATGCTCGGGTGGGATCCGGTACCGCCAACTTCATCCACGGATCGGCCATGACCGGCTCGGAATTACAGGATG
>JAHCJW010000286.1 GCA_026126125.1 Devosia sp. | reverse complement strand
GATGAGGTCTTTGATCTGCATGATATGGTCTCCTTCGGTTTTCAGGCGCCCTTGACGGCGATCCTTTTCGGCTGCGCTTCAGGGGCCCGGGGGAGCGTTAAAGTTAGGACGCCTCCTCGCATCTCGGCTTCGATCCTGTCGGGGTCGAAGTCCTCGGAAAGCGTGAAGGCACGCTCGAAATCGCCCTCGCCATATTCGGCATAGGCAAGTTCGAGGTTTTCCGGCCGCACCGGGTCAACCTTGCCGCGGATCGTCAACACACGATTTTCGAGCGTGATTTCGACCGCATCGGCGGCGACTCCAGGCATTTCAAGCATCATAGAGACGCCCTGATCGGTCTCGACGATATCGGTCGACGGGCGGTAGATGCGTCCGCCGCCGGTGGTCTCAGGCGAGTCGGTCGGCGTCTTTTCGGCGGCTTGCGAGATGTCGGTGCTCATCGTTCCAGCTCCTCTCAGGCTGCCTTGATCTCGATTTTCTTCGGCTTCGTTTCCTCGGGCCGCGAGATAACGATCCACAATACGCCGTTCGCCATCCTCGCCTCGACCTTGTCATCCGAGGCCACGAACGGCAGCCGGATCGCGCGGGAAAACCTGCCGTAAACGCGTTCGTTGCGGTGCCAGCGCGCACCGTCGGGAACCTCGGGCGCCTTGCGTTCGCCCGACAGCGTCAGGACGTTGTCCTTGACCGAAATTTCAATGTCGTCCGGTTCGATGCCGGGAAGTTCAGCGGTGACTGCGACGGCCTCAGGGCCTTGCCAGACATTTACCGCCGGGAACGCCGCGCGGGACGGCGGCCAGAAACCGCGGTCGAGATCGCGCATCATGGAGCGCATCAGCGCAAAGGGATCGCTGCGGCGCAGATATGTCGGGTAGAGCATTGCTGGCCTCCTGTTGCTGATCGATACCCCCGAACCGTCGGCATGGAGGGACCGGGCAACGGTGCCGGCCGGATGTGGGTTCGGAGAACGCCTATCAAGATAGGCCGTTCCATTTATTATGCAAGCATGTATGATGGGTGCATTGCGTTTTGGATGGGGGGCGGTTTCTCCTGTGTACCATGCAATCGGAGGAGGGATAACCATGATCTCTTCGGACATCGCGCTGATCGGGACGACGATCCACCGGGTCGCGCAGCTCATCCAGCAGCGGATCGACCAAGACATCCGCGACAGCGGCCTGACCCGCTTGTCCTGGATGGCGGCGGCGCATGTCGAGGATGCGCCCGGGCTGACCATCGTCGATCTGGCCGACCGACTTGAGGTCGGCCCGGCCACTGCGGGCCAGCTCGTCGATCGCATGGTCCGGGGCGGCTGGGTCGAGCGGTCGCCCTCGCCCGACGACAGGCGGGCGCAGATCGTCACGGCAACGTCGAAGGCCCGGGCGATGCTGGAGGAACTCGCGCCGCGGCAATCGGCGCTCGAAGATGAAATCCTGCAGGATCTGTCGGCGGACGAAAGGCGCGCCCTGCTGGCGCTGCTCGAGCGGATCAGGGCGCGGCTCGGGCGCCAGTGAAAGGGACAAGCGGCATGGAAAGGAAGACCGAATACAACATCTGGTACTGGGTGGTGGCTTTCATAGCCGTGCTTTTCATCCAGAACCTGATCGCCGGCTGGCAATCCGTCGCGCCGATCAGCTACAGCCAGTTCGAGAAATATCTCGCTGACGGGAAAATTTCCTCTGTCGCGGTCGGGTCAGACACGATCACAGGCACCTTCGCCGAACCGGTCGACGGCAAGAAGCAGTTCGTGACGACCGTAGTGAATCCCGCAATCCTGGAGCGGATAGACCGGTCAGGTATCGAGATCACTGGCGTTCCGCAAAACACTTTTCTCGGCACGCTGATTTCCTGGGTGGCGCCAGCGCTTGTCTTCTTCGGAATTTGGATGCTGCTGTTCCGCAATTTCGCCGATAAGCAGGGTTTCGGCGGGTTCATGCAGGTCGGCCGCAGCAAGGCCAAAGTTTACATGGAGAAGGAAACCGGCGTCAGTTTCGCTCACGTGGCCGGCGTGGACGAGGCCAAGGCCGAGCTTGAGGAGGTCGTGGAGTTCCTCAGGAACCCCGCCGAATACGGACAGC
>JAHCJW010000285.1 GCA_026126125.1 Devosia sp. | reverse complement strand
GGCCGCAATCCCTCGGCCTCGGCCAGTTCCGGGCTGACCGTCGCGGCCAGCAGCGGCCGCCAGTTCAGCGCCAGCAGCACGAGAATCGCCGCGCCCCCGCCATAGATGATGGCGATGTCCTCCATCGACACGGCCAGAATATCGCCGAACAAAAATCCCATCAGATCGATGCGCACGCTGGTGAGGAACCCCACCAGCACGAGCCCGACCGCGAGCGAGGAATGGCTGAGAATGCCCAGCAGCGCATCGGTCGAGAGGGTATTTTGCTTCTGCAGCAGCAACAGCGCCCCCGCCACCATCGCCGCCACGGCAAATACGCCCAGCGTCATGTTGAGCGAAAGAAGCAGCGAGATGGCAACGCCGAGCAGCGCCGAATGCGCCATCGTGTCACCAAAATAAGCCATGCGCCGCCAGACGACAAAGCACCCCAGCGGCCCGGTCACCGCGGCAAGGCCGACCCCGGCGATAAGGGCGCGCGAGAAGAAATCAGCGACCATCAACGCAGCCTCCGCGCGCTGGGACAGAACCCCGCGACAAACCCTCAATGGCCATGGTGATGCCCCGCATGCTCATGCCCCTGCTCGGCGCCGACCACGCAGCCATCGTCATGGTGCTCATGGTCGTGGTGGTGTTCATAGATCGCCAGCGTCGAGGCGGCCCGCTCGCCGAACAGTTTGAGATATTCGGGGCTCCGTTTCACCGCCGCCGGCGTGCCCCGGCAGCACACATGCCCGTTAAGGCAGATCACCGTGTCCGTTTCCGCCATCACCACATGCAGGTCGTGGCTGATCAGCAGGATGCCGGCGCGGGTGGTGTCGCGGATCTGCCGCACCAGTTCGTAAAGCGCCACCTCGCCGGAAAAATCCACCCCCTGCACCGGCTCGTCCAGCACCAGCAGATCCGGCTTGCGGATCATCGCCCGGGCAAACAGCACCCGCTGGAACTCGCCGCCTGACAGCTCCTGCACCGCCGCATGCAGCAGCCGGCGCGCGCCTACGGCCTCCAGCGCCGCGTCGATCTGCTCGCGGGAAAACCGCCCGGTCAGCGTCATCAGCCGTTCCACGGTCAGCGGCAGCGTCCAGTCGATGCTGAGCTTTTGCGGCACATAGCCGATTTTCAGGCCGGGCCGGCGCGTCACCGTGCCCATCGAGGGTTTCAACACGCCCGTCGCCATCTTGGCGGTGGTCGATTTGCCCGATCCGTTGGGCCCGATCAGCGTCACGATCTCGCCGCGCGCGATGGTCAGGTCCACCCCTTCCACCAATACCCGCCCGCCGCTGCGCACACCGGTATTGGCGAGGGTGATCAGGGCTTCTTTATGCCTCGTGTCATGCATTGCGCATATTTTCCACAACCGCTCTTGACGCTGACAAATACGTTATAGCATAACATCGCCGCAAGCGTAATAACATAACATATCACACGCTCATCCCCGTTTCGCAAGAGGTGCCGTCCATGTCTCCCGCTCTTCCCGCCGCGACACTGCTGAGCCTTGTCCTGACCGGCACCGCGCTGGCCGCGCCCCAGGTCGTCGCCTCGACCAAGCCTGTCCACGCGCTGGTTTCGGCGGTCATGCAAGGGGTTGGAGAGCCGGCGCTGATCGTCAGGGGCGCCGCGTCCCCCCACACCTATTCCCTCCGCCCCTCCGATGCGGCGGCGCTGGAAAGCGCCGACATCGTCTTCTGGACCGGCCCGGGCATGGAATTGTTCCTTGTCGACGCGCTCGACACCCTTTCAGGCGACGCTACCGTGGTCGAACTGGCCGAGGCCGATGGCATCGCGCTGCTGCCCCTGCGCCAGGGGGGCGCCTTCGAGGCCCATGCCCACGGCGATGACGACGATGACCACGACCACGACCACGACCACGACCACGATCACGATCATGCCCACGATCACGCCCATGGCGAGGGCGACATGCATTTCTGGCTCGATCCGCAAAATGCCGCTCTGATGGTCACGGCCATCGCCCACACCCTCGCCGCCGCCGATCCGGACAATGCCGCCCGCTATGCGGCCAATGCCGAGGCCGAAATCGCCGCGCTCGCCGCGCTCGAAACCGAGATCGCCGCCAGCCTTTCCGGCATTGGCG
>JAHCJW010000284.1 GCA_026126125.1 Devosia sp. | reverse complement strand
GCGTATCGGCGGTCTCCCCCGATTGCGAGATGAACAGCGACAACCCGTTCTTTTCCAGGGGCGGCTCGCGATAGCGGAATTCGCTGGCCACATCGAGATCGACCGGCAGCCGCGCATAGCGCTCGAACCAGTATTTGGCGATCGCTCCGGCATAGTAGGCCGTGCCGCAGGCGCTCATCGTCAGCCGCGAAAGATCAGCAAAATCAAAGGGCAGGCTCTCGCGAATGGCGACCTTATCGGCCCCCATGTCGACGTAATGGCTCAGCGTATGCGAGATGGTCTCGGGCTGCTCGTAGATCTCCTTGGCCATGAAATGGCGGTGATTGCCCTTGTCGACCAGGAGCGCCGAGGCCTGCGACACCATCTGCTCGCGCTCGACCAGGGCGTCCTTGCCGTCGCGAATGGTCACACCGGCCGGCGTGATCACCGCCCAGTCGCCGTCCTCGAGATAGGTCAGGCGCGAGGTAAAAGGCGCCAGCGCCATGGCGTCGGACCCCAGATACATTTCCGCGGCGCCAAAGCCCACCGCCAACGGCGCGCCATGCCGGGCGGCGATCAGCAAGCCGTTCTCACCCTTGAACAAAAACGCCAGAGCAAAGGCGCCCTTGAGCTTTTTCAGCGTCCGCGCCACCGCCAGTTCCGGGTCGGCGCCATTGGCCAGTTCGCGGCTGACCCAAAGCGCCACCGCCTCGGTATCGGTCTGCGTCTGAGGCAGATAGCCATCCTGGGCCAGATCGGCGAGCAGCTCGCGAAAATTCTCGATAATGCCGTTATGCACCACCGCCACCCGCTCGGTGGCATGGGGATGGGCATTGGTCTCGGTCGGAGCGCCATGCGTCGCCCAGCGCGTATGCCCGATGCCGATATTGCCGGCCAGCGGCTCGAAACTGAGCTTCTGCGCCAGATTGCCGAGCTTGCCCTCGGCCCGCCGCCGCGCGATGGCCCCAGCTTCCAGCGTCGCCACGCCGGCGCTGTCATAGCCGCGATATTCCAGGCGCTTGAGTGCATCGACCAGCCGCCCGGCTACCGGCGCAGTGCCGACGATTCCGACAATTCCGCACATGCTCTATGTCCCCTTGGCCGCTTTTTTCGCCCGTGCCTTTTCCCGCAGCTTGGGCGCGTAACCCGGCTTGTTCTCCTGCCGCGCCCGGCCAAAGGCCAGGGCATCGTCCGGCACATTCCGGGTGATCACGCTGCCCGAGGCCGTATAGGCGCCATTGCCGATGGTCACCGGCGCCACCAGCGCCGTCTGCGAGCCGATGAAGGCATCATCGCCGATCACCGTTTTGTCCTTGTTCACCCCATCATAATTGCAGGTGATGGTCCCGGCGCCGATATTGGTCTTCGCCCCGATTTCGGCGTCGCCCAGATAGCTCAGATGTCCCGCCTTGGTGCCGGCGCCGATCCTGGACTTCTTCACCTCGACGAAATTGCCCAGATGCACCTCCGGGCCCAGCTCAGCCCCGCCGCGGATGCGCGCGAAGGGCCCGATGGTCGCGCCCTCCCCGATCACCGCATCCTCGATGTCGCAAAAGGCGCGGATTTCGACATGATCGGCAATTTTGACGCCAGCACCGAACACCACATTGGGAAAGATGGTCACGTCCTTGCCGATTTCCGTATCCCACGAAAACCAAACGCTTTTCGGATCGCGCAGCGTCACCCCCGCCTTCATGAAATCCTCGCGCCGCACCTCCTGGAACAGCGCTTCGGCCCGCGCCAGCTGGCTGCGGTCATTGACGCCCATCACGTCGTTTTCCGGCGCCAGCCCATAACCCACCTTCTTGCCGGCCGAATTGGCGAGCCCGACAAGGTCGGTGAGATAATATTCGCTCTGCGCATTGTTGGTTTCGACCTTGTCGATCAGGTCGCGAAAAACCTCGGCCCGAAACGCCAGGATACAGGCATTGCACAGACGAATGCGCCGCTCCTCCTCGGTCGCGTCCTTGTGCTCGCGAATGGACAGCAGCGTCTCGCCATCGGTGATGAGGCGCCCATATCCCGTCGGGTCCTTGGGCTCGAAGCCAAGAATGGCCACGTCAAGCCCGGCATCGAGCCGATCCAGCACGGCGCGGAAATTGATCCCGCGCAGCAGCGGATGATCGCCATAGACCA
>JAHCJW010000283.1 GCA_026126125.1 Devosia sp. | reverse complement strand
CAGACCTTTGTCGACAAGGTGCGCATTTCGGCGCGGCGGCGCGCCCATTACGCCGCGCTCAAGAACAAGCCCAGCGTCACCCGCGACGGGATCGAAGTGACGCTGCTGCACAATTCGGGCCTCGTGGCGGACCTGCCCATGCTCGAGGATACCGGGGCGAGCGGGGTGGGCCTGTTCCGCACCGAATTGCAGTTCATGATCGCCTCGAAACTGCCGCGCCTGCAGGAGCAGGTGGAGCTTTACGCCGAGGCGATGCAGATCGCCGGCGAGCGGCCGGTGGTGTTTCGCCTGCTCGATATCGGCGGCGACAAGGTCGTCCCCTATCTGCGCTCGATGGTCGAGGAAAACCCGGCCATGGGCTATCGCTCGATCCGCCTCGGGCTCGACCGGCCGGGCCTGTTGCGCATCCAGGTGCGGGCGCTGCTGATGGCGGCCAATGGGCGGCCGCTCAAAATCCTCGTGCCCATGGTCACCGAGACATTCGAATTCCGCCAGACCCGCCTGGTGGTGCACAAGGAAATCGACCGCTTGCGCCGGGCCGGCCAGCCGATCCCCAGCCGGGTCGAGATCGGCGCCATGGTCGAGGTGCCCTCGCTTTTGTTCGAACTCGACCAGCTGCTGCCCGAGGCCGATTTCGTCTCCATCGGCTCCAATGATCTGGTGCAGTTCCTGACCGCCGCCGACCGCGCCAATCCGCGTGTCTCGAAGAACTACGATCCGATCGGCATGCCGCGTCTGCGCGCCATCAGGCTGATCGTCGACGCGGCGCGCCGCCACGGCAAGCCGGTGACCATGTGTGGCGAGCTGGCTGGCAAGCCGATGGAGGCATTGGCGCTGATGGCCATCGGCATGACGCGGCTGTCGATGGGGCCGGCCTCGATCGGGCCGATCAAGGAACTCATTCTCAATCTCGATCTCGCGCCCATTCAGGCCGCGGTCGCGGCCGCGCTCAGCGATGGCGCCGAGGGTGTCGCCATTCGCGACCTGCTCCAGCAATGGGTGGACAAGCAGAACCTGCCCATGGGGTAGTTTTGGCGCGCGCGGTTGTGCATCTGGCACGATCTCGCCCACCCCCGGACGTCACCCTCCCGCTTGAGGGGAGGGCCGGGAGGGCGTGACGACAAGCACCAAGCATGGCCGGTACACCCCGATTGCGCCTTGATGTTGCCGGCCCGGATCAGTAGACGCTAGCGGGATCACCGCGAAAGACGAACCATGCCCGCACTGCCTCAGGACAAGCTCGACGCCCTCGAAACGCGCTTTCAATATATCGAGGCGGCGCTGTCGGGCGGGGCCAGTCCCGATGAGTTCGCAAAGCTCTCCAAGGAACATTCCGATCTCTCGCCCATCGTCGGCGAAATCACCGCCTACAAGAAGGCGCTGAAGGATCGCGACGAGGCCGAGGCGCTGCTCAAGGGGAGCGACAAGGATCTGGCCGAAATGGCCGAGGCGGAGATCGAGGAGCTGGACGAAAAGCTCGAGGCCTATGTGCAGGCGATCCGCATCCTGCTGCTGCCCAAGGACGAGGCGGACGAAAAATCGGTCATTCTGGAAATTCGCGGCGGCACGGGCGGCGATGAGGCGGCCCTGTTCGCCGGCGACCTCTTCCGCATGTATGAGCGCTATGCGGCCTTGCATGGCTGGAAAGTGACGCTGATGGAAGAAAGCCCCGGCGAAATGGGGGGCTATAAGGAAGTCATCGCCAATGTTTCGGGCAAGGGCGTCTATGCGCGGATGAAGTTCGAATCCGGGGTGCATCGGGTGCAGCGCGTGCCGGCCACCGAGGGCTCGGGGCGCATCCACACCTCGGCGGCGACCGTGGCGGTGCTGCCCGAAGTCGAGGATATCGACATCGATATCCGCAATGAGGATATCCGCATCGACACCATGCGCGCCTCGGGCGCCGGCGGCCAGCACGTCAACACCACCGATTCGGCGGTGCGCATCACCCACCTGCCCACCGGCATCATCGTCACCTCGGCGCTCAAATCCCAGCACCAGAACCGGGCCCAGGCCATGGTGGTGCTGCGCGCCCGGCTCTATGAGATGCAGCGCGAGGAGCGCGACAGCGCCCGCTCCGCCGACCGCAAGAACCAGGTCGGCTCCGGCGACCGCTCCGAG
>JAHCJW010000282.1 GCA_026126125.1 Devosia sp. | reverse complement strand
CCGTCCGTGTCTCCGTCGGGCCTCGCACTATACGAAGGTGCGCTCCTTCCGGATTGGCAGGGTGATCTCCTCCGCGGCGGGCTGAGCGGCGCGAGGCTGGTGCGCCTCGACCTGGAGGGCGATGCGGTTGTCGGCCAGGAAGACCTGTTCCAGGGGGAGTTGGGCCGGATACGTGACGTGCGCGTCGGCGCTGATGGCGCCATTTATGCGCTGACCGATGCCGATAATGGCCGGCTGATCCGGATCGCGCCCGAGGGAAAGTGATCGGACCAAACAAATAGGGCGCACTCCTTGGAGTGCGCCCAATCCTGCGGAATGACCGGTCCGGTCAGACAGCGGTCAGGTTGTCGGCGGCAGATTTGCCGGTCCGCTTGTCCTTGACGATCTCGTAGGTGACCTTCTGGCCCTCATCCAGGCCATTCAGGCCCGAGCGCTGGACGGCGGAAATATGGACGAAAACGTCCGCTCCACCCTCATCCGGTTGGATGAAGCCATAACCCTTTTGGCCATTGAACCACTTAACGGTGCCCGTTGCCATATGCGCGTTCCCTCGTGCAGTCTCTGCTGTAGGCGACCCAAACCGTGTCCGGTCAGGATCTTGATGATATCGAAATATCGGAAGATGACGTCAGCAGCGGCGAATGGCATTCGCGTCTTCAGATCGGTCGGCCGCAATATTCGATCCGTTTACCCTAGCGTGAATTTGATCGCGCATCAATATGGCGATTCTTCACGACAAATGGCCCGGCAAAGCGCTCCGCTCGGCCGGGTCGAAAGGGATCTCACATCCAAAAAGCTCCGATCCACTTTGGGGTCGAAACAGCCGTCCGCAGGAACCAGATGCGGGCAGGAGGATGCCTGCATCGATAAAGACAATAGCGGCGTCTTCATATAGGTCATACTAGCGCAGTTGGGCGTCGAGGAAAGCCCTTCCGGAATTGGTGAGCCCGGTTGCGCGCATTTTTCTTGCCAAGGATGTCGTTTTCCGGCAAATCCCGCCCGCTGCGCCACAGGGGCCCGGCTCCTTCGTGAAAGTTGCTCCGTCTTGACCAAGACGTTTCACTCCTCAGGCGACGTGATCGCCGACCGGCGCGCCGACTATGCCCGCATGCTGGCAGAAGGCGGCGAGCATGAAGCCGCAGCTGACCTGATGATGCAGGCGCTCGAGCTGGTGCCCGACTGGGCGGCCGGCTGGGACCTGGTAGGCAGTTATCACGAAAAAGCCGGTTCCCTTGCCCAGGCGATTTCTGCCTGGCGCCGCTTGGAAGCGCTGGATGACGACGGTATTTTCGGGGCGACGCTGAAACTGGCGGCCCATGATGCAGGCCCTGCCGGGCGCGGCACCGCCATCGGCTATGTCGAAGCGCTGTTCGATCAATATGCCCCGCAATTCGAGGCCTCGCTGGTCGGCAAGCTCGATTATCGCGTGCCGGAAATTCTCGACCGGATGTTGGACGAGGAAATGACGCGAATGGCCATTTCGCGTTTCGCCAAGGCGATCGATCTGGGCTGCGGCACTGGTCTCATGGGGCAGCGGCTGCGGCGCAAGGTCGACTATCTCGAAGGGGTGGATATTTCGGCGGCGATGATCGCCGAAACGGCGCGCAAGGGCATTTACGACAGGCTGCAGAAGGGCGAACTGGTGGCGGCGCTCAATGCCCGCCGGGCCGATGCGGATCTGGTGACGGCGGCCGATGTGTTCATTTATTGTGGAGCGCTGCAGCCGGTGCTGGCGGCCCTGATGCCAGCGCTACGGCCGGGTGGTCTCGTGGCGTTTTCCCTGGAAGCGCATGACGAGGGGGAGGAAGCGATCTTCCTGCGCCCGAGCCTGCGCTATGCCCACGGGGTTCAGGCGACGCGGGATGCGCTGGTAGTGGCGGGGCTCGACGTGTTGCGGTTTGACACGGCGGTGCTGCGCTTCGACCGAGGCGCGCCCATCAACGGTATCCTGGTGGTGGCGCGCAAGCCGCCGGTCGAATTGACCGCCGCCAATGACGGTGGCGAAGGCGACGGGGACGTGGCGGCGTAGCTAGCCAAAGCCGGCAAGGCTTGGCACAAGAGGGCATGTCTTGTCCGGAGCCTCCTCATGAATTCCATTCGCCACGATTTTCGATCTGACACGGTGACCAAGCCCAC
>JAHCJW010000281.1 GCA_026126125.1 Devosia sp. | reverse complement strand
AGGTCGAAACCACGGCGCGGGTAATGGTCGCCGCGTCATGAAGGGGCTTCAGCGCCACGACCAGCTGGGCGGTCGAGCAATTGGGATTGGCGATGATATTGATGCGCTTTTCGTCGGCCAGCCAGCGCTCGAGCACGTCGCCATTGACCTCGGGGACGATCAGCGGCACGTCCGAATGATAGCGCCAGAACGAGGAATTATCGATGACAATGGCCCCGGCAGCGGCGATCCGCTGGGCCCATTCCTTGGAGATCGAGCCACCGGCCGACATGATGGCGAAATCGACGGTGGTGAAATCGAAATGCTGCAGGTCGCGCGCCTTGAGGACCTTGTCGCCATAGGAGATTTCCTTGCCGATCGAGCGCGACGAGGCGAGGGCAAACACTTCATCGGCCGGAAACTTGCGCTCGGCGAGAATATTGAGAACTTCGCGGCCCACATTGCCCGTGGCACCGACGACAGCGACGCGATAACCCATTTTGGAACTCCGGTTCCTGACCATTTTCGCCCCCGCGCATCGCTTGTCGATGCGGCACTGCTGGTTGGCGCTCCTCCCCGGCGGGAGGCGACCCGGGGAACAGCGTCAGGCGGTTTTGCTGGTTTTCAGAGTCATGGCCGTGCCACCGCCGGCAGGAAAGCCGGTTGTTTTCGGTGCGGCGATGAGGCCGGAACAGCCCATGGTCTCGATTCCCTATTGGAAAGCAGGACTTTTCATACTCTCAAATAGGAAAGAGTCAAATGATTTGCTTGCCCCTTGTGGCGGGGACCCCGGGAAGGGTACGGGATGAGCACAAGACGTGGCCCCGAGGACTAAAATGACCGATTTCGACGTAATCATTCTCGGTGCCGGCGCCGCCGGGCTGATGGCCGGCATCGAGGCCGGGCAGCGCGGGCGGCGGGTGCTGGTGGTCGACCATGCGCGCGATCCGGGCGAAAAGATCCGCATTTCCGGTGGCGGGCGCTGCAATTTCACCAATGTCAACGCCACCCATGTGCTG
Source organism: Devosia sp. (assembly GCA_026126125.1). Lineage (GTDB taxonomy): Bacteria > Pseudomonadota > Alphaproteobacteria > Rhizobiales > Devosiaceae > Devosia. Next base: position 1,140 of record JAHCJW010000281.1, on the reverse strand, counting down.
GGGCGCGAGCGCTTCCTGTCCGAAAATCCGCGCTTTGCCCTGTCGGCGCTGTCGCGCTTTACGCCCGAAATGTTCATCGAGCGGGTCAAGAAACGCGGTATTGCCTTTCATGAAAAGACGCTGGGGCAATTGTTCTGCGATGGCCCGGCCACCCAGATCGTCGCCATGCTGATCGATGGCCTGCGCAATGCCGGCGCCAGCATCTGGACCGGGCGCACGGTGGGCACGGTGGCCAAGACGGCGGAAGGCTTCAAGGTCATGATCGGCGACGGCTTCGTCACCAGCGAAAGCCTCATCGTGGCGACGGGCGGCAAGTCGATCCCCAAGATGGGCGCCACCGGCTTTGCCTATGCGCTGGCCAAACAGTTCGGCCTCGCCGTGACCGACACCCGCCCCGCTCTGGTGCCGCTGACCTTCGAGGAAGGCGCCCTCGAAACCCTCAAGCCCCTGGCCGGCGTCTCGACCGAGGCCATTGTCAGCCATGGCAAGACCAAGTTCCGCGAGGCGCTGCTGTTTACCCATCGCGGCCTTTCCGGGCCGGCGATCCTGCAGATCTCGTCCTATTGGCGCGAAGGCGACAGCATTGGCATCGATCTGCTGCCCGAACGCGATGCACTGGAACTCCTGCGCACTGCCCGCAAGGAACAGCCCCGGCTGCATATCCAGACCGTGCTCGGCGCGCATCTGCCCAAGCGGCTGGCGCAATTGCTCGGCGAGATGATCGACCAGCCCGGCATGATCGGCGATCTCTCCGACAAGAAACTGACGGCGGCAGCCGAAACGGTGCGCAACTGGCGCCTGAAGCCGGTCGGCTCGGAGGGCTATCGCACCGCCGAAGTGACGCTGGGCGGGGTGGATACGACCGGGCTCGACGCCAAGACCATGATGGCGCGCGCCGTGCCGGGCCTGTTCTTTGTCGGCGAGGCGGTGGACGTGACCGGCTGGCTCGGCGGCTATAATTTCCAGTGGGCCTGGGCCTCGGGCTTTGCCGCCGGACAGGCAGCTTGAGGCCGGTGGGAGAACTGACGAGGCGATCGAAAGACCGGCCCCGGCCTACGCCGGGGTGACAGTCAGGGGGATGTCCCCATGGAGAAAAAACCCAGGCGTAAAAACAAAGCCCCAAAGCGAATGGAGCTGATC
>JAHCJW010000280.1 GCA_026126125.1 Devosia sp. | reverse complement strand
AAGTCTCCGTTTTTTCGTTTCCGAGCCCGCACCATTGCGGCCTCGATGGCGATCGACAGGCCGGAGGCGAACGCTGGCGCACCCCGACAGGGGCTGGACAGTCGAGGCAGGTCTTTCTTGTCACCGCGAGGAATGGCGGCGTCAGCCGACAGGGGAAGAAAGTCCAACGACGCTGTTGCGCCGAAGCGGTCGAAGCGCATCGCGCTGGTCTTCGGCCAGATCAGGCCATTGAAGAGGCCGTTTGGAGCGGTCGAGACACGGAGGGTGAACGGAGACGTGGCGACCTTGAGGCATCCATCAGGATGACCAGACCGGCCACACCGGCTTGTCTGTTACCCCGCGTGTCAGGCTGTGCGCATCCTTCTTTCCGGCCCCTCCAACCGGCCTTGCCCCAACCGGGTTCCAGTTGATTGCGAGAATGCTGGCGCGAACCACCCTGCGCCCCAGTGACGGGCCGCGCCTGTGCCTCACGCCGATCCGGGGCTACCCGCTATTTCCCGCCATCCTCCTGACGAAAATGACAGATGACCCGCATCCGCTTCCGGTCCTGCCTCCACGGATCATTGCGGTTCAGGTGCGTACAAGGTTTCCGTCCGCAGGGCCGGTTGCCGCCATGCCTGCCACACGCAGGAAAGCCGTCACGCCCACTGCGACCGCACCGATGACCGAGAAGATGAGCTGCCAGGTCTCAGACGGCATCATGTGTTTGACGATCCCGAGTGTCGCGTAAAACCCGGCCATGCCTGCCGGTGCCACAAAGGCCAGCGCGATCAGCAGCCGCGCCCAGATCGGGCGGACCAGCATGAGCAGTCCTTGACCGACCGCCAGTGTCAGGCCCGCGGCGATAAGACCGACGAGGACGCTGCCGAGCCAGCCAGCGCCCGTGCCATAGGCCCAGATGCCAGCATTCAGGCCGATAAAGAATGGCAGGGCGAATACTGCGAGATTGAAAAGCAGCCAGCACATGGTGCCGATGACTGCAATGGACACAAGGATCCCGAGAATGATCATGGTGGTGTCTCCGTGCAAGGAATTGGACGGTCGCGCCTTCCACCACCACCATGGCGCAAGGCAGAATATAGCATGAACATGCCCGCCTGCACGAGCCGGAATGATCGATGATTTAGATTCTCCGGCTCGTGAAGATGGGAAAGGCAGCGCTCACGCGCTGCCGGTTCCGAAGCGATAGACCGGAATGCCCAGCTTGCGGGCCTTGTCGGCCAGGTTGTCCTGAATGCCGGTGCCGGGGAAGATGATGACCCCGATCGGCATGGTGGAGAGCATCTGATCGTTGCGCTTGAACGGCGCTGCCTTGGCATGTTTCGTCCAGTCGGGCTTGAAGGCGACCTGTGCGACCTTGCGGTTATTGGCCCAGGTCGCCGCAATGCGTTCCGCGCCCTTGGGCGATCCGCCGTGCAGGAGCACCATGTCCGGGTGCTTGGCGTGGACCTGATCGAGCTTGGCCCAGATCGTCCGGTGATCGGTGGTGTCCCCACCCGAGAAGGCGATCCTGGGGCCGGCGGGCAGCAGCACCTCGTTGTCGGCCCGGCGCTTTGCGGCGAGGAAATCGCGGCTGTCGATCATGGCCGAGGTCATCTGGCGATGGTTGACCTGTGAGCCGGAGCGTTGCGACCAGGGCGTGCCGGTGTTGCGCAGATAGATGTCGGCTGCGGTATCACGGAAGGTCTCCATGCTGTCACGGCGCTCGATCAGGCTTTGTCCCGCGCCGATCAGGGTCTCCAACTGGACGGATTTGACCTCGCTGCCGTCCTGTTCACGCTGAAGGCGTTTCTGCGCCTGCTCGTTGTCGTCCAGCTTGCGTTCGATCCGCTCGACAGCGCGGTGGAAGGTGTTGACGGTGGACCAGAGGATTTCGTCGAGGTCGAAATCGAGGCTGGTGTCGGCCATGGTGGAAATCAGGGCATCAAAGATGTCGGAGACCGCGCCCTGGATGGCGTGATCCTCGGGCGTGATGCGGGGATCGGCCTCGTCTTCGGAGGGGCGGTAGCCATAGAGCTGGAGCGCTTCGATGGCATGGTCGGTCGGGGACGCGGTGTGATCGGGTTCGAGTTCGTCGTGCGCGTACATGGGATGCTTCCTTCGGCTGGACCGCGACCGTCGCGGCCTTCATGGCGAGGACA
>JAHCJW010000028.1 GCA_026126125.1 Devosia sp. | reverse complement strand
TGTACTCACGGTTTTCGGGTAATCCGATGCGTAAACAAGGGATTAGAGCGGCAATTTGCGTTCGACAGAACGCACGCCGCTTTAGCGTTCGAGTGCCTTCGGAGTGCAGCGATGCTTGAATTCGATCATGCGGTCGTCAATGTCATGGACGACCTCGACGGCGCCCAGGCGCAATATCAGCGCCTGGGATTTCGCCTGACGCAACGGGGCCATCACAGCTTGGGCTCCAGCAACCATCTGGCGGTTTTCGGCAACACCTATCTGGAACTGCTCGGCTATGCCCCCGGCGAGCGGGAAAAGCGCGCCGAACTTTGGCTGCATCCGAAGGGCCTCACCGGCCTGGCTTTCCGCCCCAAAGACGCCGCGGCGCTGCACGCGGACATGACCAGGGCTGGCCAGGGGGTCGAAGCGTGCAAGGATTTTTCCCGGCCGATCCAGATCGATGGCGTCGCGCATGAGGCGCGGTTCCGCACCTTCCAGCTCGAGCGGAGCGCCGTGGCCAATGGGCGCCTCTTTTTTTGTCAGCATATGACCCCCGAACTGGTCTGGCGCCCCGAATATCAGACGCATAAGAACGGGGTCACCGACATTGCCGCCGCCTTTGTCGCCTGCACCGATGTGGCAAAGACGACCGAGCTCCTGCGGGCAACGCCGGGCATAAGCATTGAAAGGGAGGGCGTCCTCCGTGCCGGCAATACCCGGCTCCATCTCGCCTCGCCAGAAACGCTGCAGGCATTTTTCGGCGAGATCACCCTGCCCGAAATGCTGGGCGCTCCGATGCGCATGGCCGGCCTCTCCCTGCTTTGCCCCTCGCTCGACCCGGTTGCAAGGCTTCTCGACGCGCAAGGTATTCCCTACGCCAGCGACACCGACTGGGTGCAAATCTCCCCTCTTCACGCCGGCGGCCTGATCCTGCGGTTCGTGACCAGGGACTAAAGCGCGTCGCGCTTCTTTCAGTATCGCTCCCTGCGCTTTAACCCTTTGTCTAGCCACATGTCTTTGTCCAGAAACCGGTTGCCGCTTTCGGAAGACAGGCCCAAAGGCGGCGAATGTCCGGCCCCCTCGCCCCCTGAGCGGAGAGGGCTGGGACGAGGGATGAAGGCTGTTCGACAGAACACCGCCCTGCCATCCGAGCAGCCCCTCATCCCAGACTTTCGGGCGACCATCCCCCCGCAAGGCAAGCAAGGGGAAACGGCCCTCCGTAAAAAAATCTTCTCCGCTGAAACTCTCTTCTGCGCCCTTCCGTAGCTTCCCCTGTCCCGAGCAAACGGGAACCAGATTCACACAGGAAGGAACTCATCATGACCATTTCGCTTCGCGCCCTCTCCCTCGCCACCGTCCTCGCCTTCGGCACGCTTTCCGGCGCCGCTTTTGCTCAGGACAATCCCGAAGTGGGTGGGGCGCCGATGTTCGCCGACAAGAACATCGTCGAGAACGCCGTCAATTCGGCCGATCACACCACGCTGGTCGCTGCCGTTCAGGCCGCCGGCCTGGTCGATACCTTGCAGGGCGCGGGGCCCTTCACCGTCCTGGCCCCGGTCAACGCCGCCTTTGAGGCGCTGCCGGCCGGCACGGTTGAAAATCTGCTCAAGCCCGAAAACAAGGACATGCTGACCAAGGTGCTGACGTGCCACGTCATTGCCGCCAAGGCCCTTTCCACCGATATCGCCAAAATGGTCGCCGATGATGGCGGCGAGCATGTCGTCGACACGGTCGGTGGCTGCAAGCTGACCCTCAAGGACGAGGGCGGCAAGATCACCGTCACCGATGAAAACGGCACCACCGCCAATGTCACGATCGCCGATGTCGTGCAGTCCAACGGCGTCATCCATGTCATCGACGCGGTCTTGACCCCCAAGATGTAATCTTCTCCCCCTTGGCGGGGCGCGTCTTGCCCTCCTGTCGCGCCTCACCAAGTCTTGACGCCGGTTATGAAATGTTGACCCTATAATCGGCTCTGGCGCCATGCCGTCCCCGCCCGGGGGCGGCATGGCAGCCTGGAAGGAAACCGGCCATGCAGCCCACAAGACGCACTATCCTGCTCACCGCTTCGACGCTTGCCCTGGGTCTCGCCGCTGGCGCCTGGCGTCCCTTCGGTTCGGTCAGGGCGGAGGAAGGCGCCTTCCCCTTCGTCCTGTCAGACGCCGAATGGCAGTCCCGGCTGACGGCGGAGGCCTATCAGGTGCTGCGCCACCAAGACACCGAGCGCTCCTTTACCTCGCCGCTCAACGACGAAAAGCGCGCCGGCACCTTTCATTGCGCCGGCTGCGACGCGGCCCTGTTCGCCTCGTCCACCAAATTCGACAGCGGCACCGGCTGGCCCAGTTTCTGGACGTTCATTCCCGCTGCGATCGGCACGTCCGATGATATGTCCTACGGCATGATCCGCGTCGAGGTGCATTGCGCCAATTGCGGCGGCCATCAGGGTCACGTCTTTGAAGACGGCCCGCCACCCACCGGCTTGCGCTATTGCATCAACGGCGTCGCCCTGCGCTTCGCGCCCGAGGCTTGAGCCCCGGCCTCCTCCTTATCCCCGGCTCTTGCCATTGGCGTAGTCTGGCTCTATCTGCGCTGGTACAGATCTCTTCGGCGCGGTCCCATGAAACTCACCATTTTACAGACGGGCGACGTCCCCGAACCGCTGCGCCCGCAATACGGCGCCTATCACGCCATGTTCCAGCGCATGTTCGACAGCGTGTCGAGTGACATGAGCTACGAAGTGGTGGTGGCAAATGCTAACAGTCCGCTACCCAACGCGTCACGCTTGCAGGCCATTGTCATCACCGGTTCACCGGCGGGAGTCTATGACGATCTGCCCTGGATCGAGCCCCTGCGCGCCTTTGTCCGCGAGGCCTATGAGGCGCGCATTCCCATGCTCGGCGTCTGCTTTGGTCACCAGATCATGGCCGATGCGCTGGGCGGCGAAGTGCGAAAATCCGAGAAGGGCTGGGGACTTGGCCGCCACAGCTATGGTGTGGTCGAGCGTCCCGCCTTCATGGCCGACGCGCCCGACACCCTCTCCATCGCCTGCTCGCATCAGGATCAGGTGATCACCCCGCCCGAAGCGGCGCGGGTCATCCTCTCCACCGCCTTTACGCCCAATGCCGGCCTCTATTATGAAACTGGAAAAGCGTTGAGTTTTCAACCACATCCAGAGTTCGAAGACGATTACGCCATGGCTCTGGCCGAGATGCGGCGCGACCGGATCGGCGCCCAGATGACCGACCACGCCCTCTCCACTTTCGCCACCGCATCCGACAGCCGGCGCCTCGCCGAATATATTGTGCGCTTCTTCAAAACCGCTGGCGCCGCAGGGGTTTAGGGCATCGGACCGAAAAGTGTCCTCACGATTTTAGGGTCATCCGAAGCGTAAACAAGGGATGGGAGCCGCTATTCCCGTCTCAGGCCGCAGAGGTCGAGAAAAGCAATGGGCGCCGAAGCGGCGCCCATTTTTTTACACATTATTGGCGGCGAGCAGCATGGCGATCTCGCTGCGTAAATGCTTGAGACCGCTGCCCTTTTCGCTCGAGGTCAGGATGATGTCCGGGTGGGCCGCCGGGCGCTTGGCGATGGCGGCGCGCGTCGCGGCAATGACCTTTTCGAGATCCTTGGCCAGCGGCTTGTCGATCTTGGTCAGGACGATCTGATAGCTGACCGCGGCCCGGTCCAGTTCGTTCATCACCGAAATATCGTTGTCCTTGGGGCCATGGCGGCTGTCGACCAGCACATAGACGCGCCGCAGCGTCGCCCGGCCGGTCAGATATTGGTGGATAAGCTGGGTCCAGGCCCGCACCTTGGGCTCGGGCGCCTTGGCGAAGCCATAGCCGGGCATGTCGACGATGCGCAGCGGCTCGCTCTGGCTCTCGAAGATGTTGAGCTCCTGGGTACGCCCCGGCGTGTTGGAGGTGCGCGCCAGTCCTGACGTTCCGCACAAGGCGTTGATCAGGCTGGATTTTCCGACATTGGAGCGGCCGGCAAAGGCGATTTCGATCCGATCCATGGGCGGCAGGTCGGCGATGCGCACGCACCCCTTCACGAAGAGGAACGGCCGAGCGAACAGAAGGCGTCCGCGCTCGATGATGTCGGTAGGAAAGTCGGGTTCGGTGGTCATGTGTGCCTCTCAAAGGCAAAGCCCGCCGGCTCGGTGCCGGCGGGCCTCGGTTGAAAGTTTGGCCGAGGTCAGTTCTTGCTCGTGTCCGCAGCCTTGGGCTTGCGGCGGAAGCTCTCGATGATATTGCCGAACAGGTTCACTTCCGCGCCATGGCGCTTCATGATCGTCCACTGCTGGATGATCGAGAGCGTATTGTTCCAGGCCCAGTAGATCACCAGACCAGCGGGGAACGCGCCCAGCATGAAGGTGAAGATCACCGGCATCCAGTTGAAGATCATCGCCTGCGCCGGATCAGGCGGCGGCGGGTTGAGGCGCATCTGCACCCACATGGAAATGCCCATGATCACCGGCCATACGCCCAGGTGCAGGAACGACCCCAGGAACGGCACCATGGCCGGATCCCACGGTATCAGGCCGAACAGGGTGAAGATATTGGTCGGATCGGGCGCCGCCAGATCCTGAATCCAGCCAAAGAACGGCGCATGGCGCATTTCGAGGCTGATGAAGATGACGGTATAGAGGGCGAAGAACACCGGGATCTGAATGAGGATCGGCCAGCAACCCGAGAGCGGATTGATCTTTTCCTTCTTGTAAAGCTCCATCATCGCTTGCTGCTGGGCAGCGCGGTCGTCCTTGAGCCGCTCCTGCAGGGCCTTCATTTCCGGCTGCACGCGACGCATGGCGGCCATGGAGGCGTAGGAGCGGTTGGCCAGCGGGAAGAACAGCGCCTTGACGATGACGGTCACCGCCAGGATGGCGAGGCCGAAATTGCCCAGAATGCCGTAGAGCGTCACCAGCAGCCAGTGCATGGGCTTGGTGAGGAAGTGGAACCAGCCCCAGTCGATCAGCAATTCGAGACGGTCGAAGCCATAATCGCGCTCATAGGAGGCAATGACGCTTTCTTCCTTGGCGCCGGCAAAGACATAGCTTTCCGAGCTGACGCTGCCGCCGGCCGGCACGATCACCGGCTGGGTCTCGACATAGTTGGATTGGTAGACCGGCGAAGTGCCCTGCTGAGTAAAGGCGAAGCGGGCATTGATCGAGGTGCCGGGCTTGGGCAGAACGGCCGTCGCCCAATATTTGTCGGCGATGCCGAGCCAGCCCGTGGTCGAGGCGAAATCGACCTGACGATCATTCTGGATGTCGTGATATTTACGTGCCACCCAGTTGTTCGAGCCCAGCACGCCCAGAAGACCTTCGTGCTGGATAAAGAAATTCTGCACCGGCGGCGTGCCCTGGCGGACGACGCGGGCATAGGGGAACAGGGCAACATCGCCCGAACCGGTGTTTTCTACCGCCTGGGTGATGGTGAACAGATAGAAATCGTCGACGGCAATGGTCCGGGTGAACACGAGGCCCTGGCCATTGTCGTAACGCAGCGTGACCGGCGTTTTGGCGGTGAGCGTGCTGTTGTCGCCGACAACCGTCCACAGGCTCTGCGCGTCAGGCAGGTTGAGCGTGGCGCCGGAGGCAGGGGCCCAGCCCTGTTCGATATAATAGCCGCGGGGCGAGCCGGCCGGCGAAAGCAGGGTGATGATCGGCGAGTTGGCGTCGGTCGTCTCGCGATACTGCTTGAGTTCGAGATCGTCGATGCGCGCGCCGACCAGATTGATCGAGCCTTCAAGGTCGGCGGTGCTGATCTGGACACGCTCAGTGGCAGTAATGGCGCTGTCGCGGTCGGCAAAAGTCTGCGCGCCCGCGGTCGCGGCCGGCGTTTCGGCGTTTTCGGCGCCCGCTTGCGGCAGAGCCAGATTGTTCTGCGCCTCGGCCTGCTGCGCGGCGGCGATTTCGGCTTGCTGCTGGGCCCGCTCGAGCTGTGGCCCCGCGATAAAGAACTGCCAGCCGAACAGCACGAGCATGCTCAGCACCACGGCAAGGATCACATTGCGATTGTCAGAATTCATGGTCTGATGTTCCGTTGGCCACGGCCGGTATGGGTGCGGTTCTGTCCCGCATTCTCGTCATGCACGCGGATGATGAGGCCGCCCAGATCGGCGACCAGCTTGGCGAAGGGCTGGCTCAGGGCGTCGCGCCTCGCCAGCAGCACATAGTCATGACCGGGGCGAAAGTCACCGGCACATGCTGCCGCAGCCGCACGCAATCGGCGCTTGATGCGGCTGCGCTCGGGCGAATTGCCGACCTTCTTGGTGACGGTGAAGCCGACGCCGGCAAGCGCATTGGGGGCGTCGATCACCTGCAACCCAAACGCAGACCGCCCGGCGCGATTGCCCCGGGCAGCCCTCAAAAATTGCGAGCGCCGCTTGAGGCGGCGCAATTTCGCGTTCTGCTCTGAAGGTTCGGCCGTCATCCGGCCAAAAACCTCAGGCCGACAGCTTCTTGCGGCCGTCGCGGCGGCGACGGTTCAGGATCGCGCGACCGTCCTTGGTGGCCATGCGGGCGCGGAAACCGTGGCGACGGGCACGCACGATCTTGCTGGGCTGATAAGTACGCTTCATGACATCAGACCGCGCCGAGCACGGTTCCTCTTTTTGCTACTGCGCAATCGCAGATGAATTCATTTGGCCGACGGGCAGGAGCCGCGCCAGCTTCGGGTCGTGGGGTCTATAGGGAAAACTGACACTCAAGTCAACGCGCCCGCAGGGGCAAAGGCGAGGTTTCCCGGCAGTTGTCAAGCGCCGCATATGCCAGCATAACCATAGCATTCTTCAAGGCCTGCGGCGGACTTGGCTCGTGTCTCAATCTCCTGACCTGTGCATTGTGGGGGCCGGCGCCCTTGGCATCGATCTGGCGCTTCATGCCCGCCGACTCGGAGCCAATGTGGTTCTGGCCCGGCGCGAGCATCCCGAACCGGGCGACGCGGCCGATGCGGCCCTGCGCACCGCCGCCCTGGCAGCCACCGCCGCCGAGGCCCAGGCGAGGCGGCATGGAGCAGCGCTGGGCTTGACCAGCGATATGCCCAAGCCGGTCCTCAAGACCATCGCCGAACGGGTCAACCGGCTGGCCGAGGCGCGCGACGCCGCCCATGACGACGCCATTCTGGGCGCGCGCGGTGTCACGGTGATGCGCGGTCAGGTGCAATTTCGCGATTCTCGCTCGCTGCTCGTCGGCGATATTCTGGTACGCCCGCGCCATATCGTGGTGGCCATCGGCGCGGCGCCACTCGTGCCGGCGATCGAGGGACTGGACCAGATCGCGTTCCTCAATCCCGATTCCATTGCCCACAACACGCGCAAGCTGACCCATCTCGTGGTGGTCGGCGGCGGCGAGGCAGCGCTGGAGCTGGCGCAGGTGCACCGACGGCTGGGCGCAGCTGTCACCCTGGTCAGCCAGGGGCCGATCCTGCCTTTCTATGACCGCGAGGCGGTGGGCATTCTGGTCCGCGCGCTGGTTCAGGAAGGGGTGCGCGTTCTCGACAATGCCCATGTGCGCAAGATCCTGCCCCGGGCGCAGGGCACCGGCGTCATGGTGGAGCATGCAACGGGCGAGGCGGAGACGCTCGACGTTTCCCACGTTCTGGTCGCCATGGGCCGGACGGCCGATCTTGCCGGCCTGGCGCTCGACAAAGCCCGGTTGCGACCCGGGCACCGTGGCGAAGCCGGCCTCGTGCTCGGCCCCTTGGGGCAAACCTCGAGCCGCGCGGTGCGGTTCGTCGGCCCGGCTGCCGGCATGGAACAATGGGCCTCGGCGCGCGCGCATGGGCGGGCCGTGATCGATGCGTTGGTCGGGGGCGGACCGGGGGCCGTGCCGGTGATTCCGCGCCTGGTGCAGACCCAGCCGGGCCTGGCCCAGATCGGCGCCTTCGTTGATACAGGCGCCAAGCCAAGGCCTGGCGAACAGGTCTTGCGCGCCAATCTGGGCGAAAACGACTGGTTGGCGGCGAGAGGAATGGAACGCGGCCTGATCAAGCTCGTGGCACGGGCAGACGGGCAGATTTTGCGCGGCGCCGTGGTGGCGCCCGAGGCGGGCGAACTTGCCGGCGTTCTCGCCCTGGCCATGCACAAGCGGCTGGGGCTGGCGGCGCTGGCGGAACTTCCCTTGCCCCGGCCCGGCCTCCTCACCTCCTTGCAGGATCTTGCCGATGGCGCTTTGCCGCCGCGCCAGCCGTCCATCTGGCTGCGACTGCACCGTGCCCTGTCTGGCCTGCTGCCGTCCTGATCAGGCCTTTTTGCGCAACTGGTGGCCTGTCGCCTTTTTCCCGCGCTGGCGGAGCCGGGGTAAAATCGGGCAAGGGGCTGACGTAAGGCCTTCGCTTGCCCTAAGATCGAATCACAATGTCAGACGAGTCCCGCGCCAGTCCCGTTCGCCTTGCCAGCCTGTCGAACAAGCTGATCGCGGCGATCATTGCGGTAATCTTCCTCGTCGAGGTGGTCATCTATCTGCCGTCCCTCGCCATGTTCAGGGCCACCTGGCTCGATGATCGGCTGCGCGTCGGGGTGGTCGCCGCACGCGTACTTGATGCCGTTCCGGACGTGATGGCGCTGCCGCGCAACCTCACCGACCGCCTGCTGACATCGGCCGGCGCCAATGCCATCGTCTATCGCCGAGCCGGGCAGAGCCAGCTGATCGAGCTGGCCGATCCGGTTGCGCCCGATTCCGTGGTCACCGCCGATATGCGCCAGCGCGATATCGGCAGTCTGATCGCCGGGGCGCTCGACACGCTTCTTGCTGGCCCCGGCCGCACGCTGCGCATCGTCGGTGAGGGCGATCTCGACGAAAGCCTGATCGAAATCTTGATGCCCGAGGCGCCCTTGCGCCGCGACATGCTCGATTATTCGCGCAATATCGTCCTCGTGTCGCTCGGCATTGCCGCGGTGATGGCCGTCGCGCTTTATATGCTGGTCAGCCGGTTGTTCATCCTGCCGGTGCAAAGACTGTCGCGCAATATTCTCCGCTTTCGGCAGGCCCCGGAAAACGCCGCGCTGATTCTCAGCGCCACACCGCGACGAGACGAAATCGGCGTGCTGGAGCGCGAGCTGTCCGCCATGGAGAGCGAATTGTTTTCCATGCTGCGCCAGCAGCGCCACCTGGCCGATCTTGGGCTGGCGGTGGCCAAGATCAACCACGATCTGCGCAACACGCTGACCTCGGCGCAATTGCTGTCCGATCAGGTGGCGACGCTCGACGACCCCAAGGTGCAGAGGCTGGCGCCGCGTCTCGTCACCACGCTCGACAAGGCCATCGGTTTTGCTCAATCCGTTCTCGATTATGGCCGCGAGGCGGCCAGTGTCCCCGTTCTGGCTCCGGTCGATCTGCGGACGCTGCTCGAAGAAGCTGCGTTCGAAGCCAGGCTTGCCGGCCATCCCGACATCGCATTTTCCAATCGCGTTCCCGACGGGGTCATCGTGCTGGTGGATGCGGGCCAGATGGGTCGGGTCTTCGTCAATCTGCTCAAAAACGCTCGCGAAGCGCTGGAGCAGGGCGGGCGGGACCATCCGGCGGTGGTGGTATCGGCCGAGCCCGGCGACGACAACGTTACCATTGCGGTCAGCGATAATGGTCTGGGCCTGCCGCCCCGCGCCAAGGAAAACCTGTTCATCGCCTTCGAGGGCTCGGCGCGCTCTGGCGGCACGGGCCTGGGCCTCGCCATCGCCCGCGAACTGACGGCGGCCAATGGCGGCATTCTGCGCTATGTCGACGATGGCGGCCCCGGGACGCGCTTCGAGTTGGTTCTTCCCTTGGATATACACAGGCAATGAGCCAATCGCTCAAAAAGCGAACAGACCCGCTTGCAATGCACAAAGCACCCATGTAATGGGTTGCCTCGCTTCGGGGCGGCACCGCTCCTCCCCGAATGCCAAGCCGAAAATCGGCATGCGCGCCCGTAGCTCAGCTGGATAGAGCACCAGACTACGAATCTGGGGGTCAGGAGTTCGAATCTCTTCGGGCGCGCCAGTCAGAACAAAACTGCGAACACCTATACCATTGAAATTACGAGGTGAATTTCGCTCGGCGTGAGATGCAATGTCCAGAGTAGGTAATTTAATCCGGACAACTCGGCGTTAACTGGCGGAGAGAGAGGGAAACTCCTCTGACGCCAGATAACCACGCAAAATCAATAATATAACGGACGCCGTTCCGCCTCCGATGTAACACCCTACTGTAGCAGCGACAACCCGCATTTATAGGCTACGTTCGGTAGCGTTTGTTACGTCGCGCATTATTCTGGTTGAGAACATCTGGGCGAATTTCGATAGGCGTTTAACATCCTCAATAGACGGGTCGGCGGCCGCATTGCCATGAGCAACCTCATTGCGCCTCATAGCGAGTTCTCCTAGTTGTTCAGTCCCGGCATTTGATGGAGTGGGTCGATGATGAATCTATCCGGCTCTGAAGTCCACTGCTTGCAGATGAACTCGTAGGGTGTGAGGCCCTTGAGCATCTTCAGTCTTCGTCCGAAATTGTAGGCGTCGATGAAGTCCTGAAGGTGCCGACGCAATTGGTCATGATCGTCATAGTGGAAGCGTCTGACGGTGGCCTCTTTGATGGTGCGGTTCATCCGTTCCACCTGTCCGTTCGTCCAGGGGTGCTTGATCCTGGTCAACCTGTGCTCGATGCCGTTCTCGTCGCAGACCCGATCGAAGATATGGTGGAATGCGTATGTATCGCGGACCCGGTTGGTAAACTGGATGCCATTGTCGGTCAGTACGGTATGGATGATGTAGGGCACTGCCGCGACGAGGTTGCGCAGGAATTGGGCGGCATTCATCTTGCCGGCTTTGGTATAGAGTTCAGCGAAGGCGAACTTCGATGTTCGGTCGATGGCCACGAACAAATAGAGCTTGCCCTCAGCCGTCTGCACCTCTGCGATGTCGATGTGGAAGTAGCCGATCGGATAGCTCTTGAACTTCTTCCTGACGGGCTTGTCCCCTTCGACATCGGGTAGCCGGGAGATGCCATGGCGCTCCAGGCACCGATGCAACGATGATCGGGACAGATGCGGGATTGTCGCCTGAAGGGCATAGAGGCAGTCATCGAGCGGCAGCAGCGTGTGCTTGCGGAAAGCGACGATGACCGCCTCTTCCTCCACCGATAGGACCGTGGAATGCGGTTCCTTCGGCCCGGTCGGCAAATCTGCGACCGAGGTCCGCTTCTTCCACTTCGCCACAGTCTTCTGATTGATCCCGTAGCGCTTCGCCAGCGCCCTCAAGCTCTCTTGACTATGTTGTATCGCTCGACGGACTGCCGCTGTCGTCGTGGCGCTCCCGTGGTGAACTTGTCCCATAGTGCCTCCTTCCACTCAGGGGAAAAGATTGCACCATCAAAACCCGGGATCAAACACCTAGCACTACTTTGGCAGAAGTTCATTTTTGGGATTCCCACGAGTCGCTTGGAGTGATTCATAGGGTGCCAGCTTGTGGAGGCTGGCAATGGTGGATGATTGGCGGGACGATCTGAGGGAGTGGCTTGATCCTTTTGTAGCAACATTGGGTGACCGGCGCCGGGAGCGGATGTGTCCGGCGTACGTTGAGGGGCTGATCGGTCCTGGCGATCGCAAGAGCGTACAGCCCATGGCGATGCGCTCGCCCGGGATTGGTTATGACCAACTCCATCATTTTATCAGTGCCGCGCTGTGATCGCGTTCGCCTTCCTGCAAGCCCGCCGCCTGAAGGCAGCGGGTCGGAAAAAAAAGGGGCCCAGCTCCCCCGCCGCAACCGAGCCTACCAGCTATCAGGCAGGCGATCTTGAGCCAGCTCAGTCAGCCGCCGCCGCCCAACTGTCCTCACTGTCGTAGGAAGTGGCGAAGAATACTCAGCAGACTTCTGCCAAAGTAGTGCTAGAATATGCCACCCAACTGTGGCTTCCGCGGCGCTCCAGATGGCCAGATGCACTCCGTCTGAGAGTGAGCTGCAAGTTTGACCTCAACGCTGGGAGCAGGGCTCCGCCGGCAGGGCTGACTCCCGGCGCTGAGGGAGCGAACGTACTTCTCTACCTTGCCTTTCGCGCCGGAACCTGGCTTCTGAATCCGTCAAGCGCCTCAAGAAGTTCAAGGGTGGCGCCGTGCACGACTTCGCCATGGGGCGTCAGACGCACTTGGCGTGCTATGCTCTTCTCCAACCAGAGCCAATCGCCCCGAGAGCGCAACGTCACGCGCAAGAGGCAGGGTGTATAAGTCCTGCAGATTCTCAGGCACCCCAAGTCAATTCAGGCAAGTAGCAGAGAGGAGGAGTCCGGGGTGATGGAGGCGCGCGATTGTCAACAATACATGTCAGCGGAATGAAGTGCCGGCGCCGGTAAGGCGAGTTACAGTCGGCTCTAGTGGTTGGCGGCGCCCCACAGCAGAACTTGTTTGCCGAACTAAGGACCGACCTGTAAGCCCATAAATTGGGAGCATCGCAGACCGACCATCATGGTTGCAGCATTCGTGTTGCCGCTGACGAGCGTTGGCATAACCGAAGCGTCCGCCACGCGGAGGCCTTCGAGACCATGCAGCTTCAAATCCGGGCCGACGACAGCGGCTTCATCGCCTGCACGGCCCATCCGGCAGGTTCCCACTGCGTGAAAGGCCGTAGCAGCTTCCTTGCCAAGCTGGGCTGCAAAATTCTGGTCATCAAAGGGATCGGTCAGCGACAGCTTGTTGCCGAGGAAGGGAGCCATCGGCGACTGGCGCAGGATTTCGGCCATGCGCTTCATGCCATTTTGCAGGACAATCCGGTCCTTAGGGGCTGAGAGATAGTTGGGCCGGATTACCGGGGGCGCTAATGGATCAGCACTCCTCAGTGTGATACTGCCGCGGCTTTCGGGCCGAAGCTGATAGACCGATGCCAGAAATGCGTGTCCGGATGCGGCTGGCCTGATCCCCGGGAACCACAGGCGATAATTGGAGAGTCCCGGAATTAGAAACCCCTGCACATCGGGTTCAATCTGCGTGGGATCGGAGCGTAGGACGACACCTGCGCCAAAGGGGCTAGCGCTAGCCTCTCCCCGTCCCAGGAAGAGGTTTTCCAGCCCCGAAACAAGCGCCCGATCCACACGCGTCAGATTCTTCAAGGTGACAGGCTGCAAGCATTCATGTGTGATCCGGCCACAGATGTGATCCTGCAGATTTTGACCGACGCCGGGCAGATGGTGGCTCACCTCGATGCCAGCCGCTTCCATCATGGGCGCTGGCCCGATCCCCGAAAGCATGAGCAGTTTGGGGCTATTGATCGCCCCGGCGGACAGCACGGTTTCTCCGGCAAGAAAAGTGTGGGCCCTACCCTTGATGCTGGCTTTGACGCCGACAACCTGTGCCCGTTCCTGGATCAGCTCAAGCACCGTACAATTGGTGATGATCTGCAGGTTCTGACGCTTTCGGCGCAGGAAGGCGGCCGCGGCTGAAATACGGCGCCCGTTCAAGATATTGAGTCGATAACGACCGACGCCCTCATAGGGCGCGACGTTGAAATCGGGTGAACGCGGGTGCCCCGCCTCAATCCCTGCCTCGATGAAGGCGTCGTAGAGCGGATTGGTGCCCGGATGCATCTGTGTGGGGACGAATCCGTCCGCCTCACCGCAGCCCCCGTCAAGAAGATCGAAGACCGGGCGGACATTCTCCCAGCCCCAGCCATCGGCACCGCATTGTTCCCATCTGTCATAGTCAGATGGGCGCCCCCGTATCCAGACCATGCCATTGATCGACGATGACCCGCCAAGGACGCGCCCGTGCGGCCATGTGATACGGCGCCCTGCCAGGGCCGGTTCTGCCTCGGTCTGGTCCTTCCACATGTTCCAGGCATGCTGGGAAAGAACACCCGCCATGATGGGAAAGGTGTGGATGATCGGCAGCGGCCGATCACCACTTTCCAGGAGCAGAACAGATCGCGAGGGATCCTTGGCCAATTGCGAAGCAATGACGGACCCGGCTGAACCGCCACCGATCACGATGACGTCCGGGTGACGCCTCATGATGCTGCGGCAGCCACTTCTGGGTCAACAATCCCTGCCCGGCCAAGAACGGCGTCGAGCAGCACCTGGGCGCCGTTGGCGCAGTCTTGCACCGTCGCACTCTCAGCTGGATTGTGACTGAGGCCATCAAGACACGGAACGAAGATCATCGAGGTCGGTGCCACGCCCGCCACATAGGCGGCGTCGTGACCCGCGCCGGAGACTATGTGCTGCCAGGTGAGTCCCCGTGCCTCTGCAGAATTAGCAACGGCCTCAACGCAATCCGCATCGAACACCACCGGCGCCTTCCGCCAGATGATCGCGTGTCGGATCGGTGTCGACGCGTAGCGCTGGTCAGCGGCCAGTGCGTCCAGAACCGCTTCCATAGCATCAAGCTGTTCTTCCCTCGGCGCCCGAAGATCAAGCGTCAGATTAACCTTGCCCGGCACGACGTTTTGCGACCCGTTTTCCACCGAGATGGTGCCAAAGGTGGCCAGAGCCTCATTATCGAGGGCAACCTGCCGCATGGCCAACATCAATTCCGCAGCAGTGGCGAGGGCATCCCGGCGCAAGGCCATTGGCGTCGTACCGGCATGAGACGCCTGACCGCCAATCTCGATGCGGAACCAGCGCATGCCCTGAACACCGGTGACGACACCGATGGCCTTACCCTCTGCTTCGAGAACGGGTCCCTGCTCGATATGCAGTTCGAACATAGCATCGAACTGTGTTGTCCCCATCTCTTCGTTGCCGACATAGCCGATAGTTTCCAGAGCCTCGCGAACCGTGATGCCCTGCTCATCGCGGCTGGCATATATTTCGTCGAGCGTGAGTGCGCCGGCATGAACACCGGAGGCCATCATGGCTGGGGCAAAGCGGGCCCCTTCTTCATTGGTCCAGTTGACTAGGGCCAAAGGCTTCTTGGTACGAATACTGCGCTCGTCCAGCGTGCGAAATACTTCGAGCCCGGCGAGCACACCCAGAATGCCATCGAATTTTCCACCTGTGGGTTGGGTATCGAGATGGCTGCCCATGGCGACCGGAAGGGCATGCGCGTCCTCACCGGCACGCAAGGCAAAGATGTTCCCCAGGGCGTCGATCTTGATCGTGCAGCCCATCTCGTCACAGCGTGCAACAAACCAATCTCGTACAAGACGGTCTTCCTCGCTCAAGGCGAGACGGCGGACGCCTCCGTCATCAGTTGCGCCGAAGGCAGCGGTTTCCATGATGGTCGACCAGAGACGGTCACCGTTGATGGACAGATTTGGTTTTGAGAAGGTCATGGATGTCGATCAGTCGCGGGCAACCATCTTAAGGAAACTGCGGGTGCGCTCCTCCCTAGGATTGGTCATCATTTCCTTGGCTGGACCGGTCTCAATCACGCTGCCTTTGTCCATAAACACGACACGATCCCCGACATCCCGCGCGAAGCCCATTTCGTGGGTAACCACGACCATCGTCATGCCCTGCGCGGCCAAGTCGCGCATGACGTGGAGCACTTCCCCGACAAGTTCCGGGTCCAATGCTGAGGTCGGTTCGTCGAACAGCATCAGATCGGGCTTCATTGCGAGTGCACGGGCGATCGCGACGCGCTGCTGCTGTCCACCGGACAGCTCCGACGGATAAGCATCTGCCTTGTTGGCGAGACCTACACTTTCCAGCAGTTGCATGGCCGTAGCGGTTGCCTGTGCAACGTCCTGCCTGAGTACCCGGGTAGGTCCCTCAATGACATTTTGCAGTGCCGTCATGTGTGGGAAGAGATTGAAGCGCTGGAACACCATTCCGGTCTTGCGACGTTGTCGTGCGATATCCTTTTCCGAAAGGCGGTAGAGCGCCCCTCCGGCCTCACGATAGCCGACAAGTTCGCCGTCGAGACGGAGGGAGCCACTGTCGAACGTCTCGAGCTGGTTGATGCAGCGCAGAAAGGTGGTCTTGCCAGAACCGGAGGGGCCAATGATGCAAACGACCTCACCTTTGTTGACGGTGATGTCGATGTCCTTCAGTACCAGCAGCTGATTGAATGACTTACCAAGCGCCCGCGCTTCGATAACGGGAAGAGCCGCCAAACTCATTTCTGGTCCCTCCGGACAAATCCACGGCCAAAGCGGCGTTCGAGCATGCGTTGGAAGAAGCTGAGAATGGTCACCACAACCAAGTACCAGACGGTTGCCACCATCAGCAGTTCAATGACGCGCGTGTTGAGGAAATAGATATTCTGGACGCTGCGGAGCAGATCCGAGAAACCGAGGATCGAGGCCAACGAGGTCATCTTGATCATCGAGATGAATTCGTTGCCGAGCGGCGGCAGAACAGTGCGCATTGCCTGTGGCAGGACGACACGGCGCAGTGCCATTGATCCGGTCATTCCGATAGCCTTGGCGGCCTCGAACTGGCCGCGATCCACGCCAAGCAGACCAGCGCGAATGATCTCCGAAGCATACGCGCCCGCATTGAGGCCGAAACCAAGAATTGCCGCAACCGCGGGCGTGATGACGTCAACGGTGCGCACCTCAAAGAAACCAAAGAGGCTAAGCTTTGGGAACACCAGTGCCAGATTGAACCAGATCAGCAGTTGCAGGATCAGAGGCGCGCCACGGAAGAACCACGTGTAGAAAATGGACGCCCATCGGATAACTGGATTGATGGAATCCCGTCCGACGGCGCAGAGCAACCCGATGCCAATACCGATGGCCATACATAGGATCGACATCCAGATCGTATTGACCAGACCCATCAAAATGGTGGGCCAGAACATGTACTGCCAGGTTATCTCCCAGTTTATCTGCCCTTCGGCAAAGGACTTGGTGATAAACGCTGCAATCAACACGATCACCGCCACTGCAATGATCTGACCGTAGGGCAGCGGCTTGATAAGCCGCATGCGCGCGATGTCGATGTCAGCAGCTGTCCGCGGTAGCTGAGTGCCGCTAGAAATGCTCAACTGCGCCTCCGTAAAAAATGAATTCGAATGCCATCCGGATTGGGGCCATTAACGTGACGGCATAGCGATCTGCAGAACGGGGTCTGGCCAGAAGGGCAGGCGTTCAGACCTGGGCGACCACTCCCCGCGCTTGATCGTGCCGTCGACATGCGCAGCGATCTCTTCCATCGTCGCGAACCAGACCGACCCCTTTGCCTGCATATATTCGATCAACTCGACCATGGCCTGGGCACGCGCCAATCGGCCCGAGACAAACGGATGCCAAATGGAACTCCACAGCCCTCCGTGTTGCCAGGCAGCATCGAACTCCGCGCGAAACACATCCATCGCGCGCTCTGGCGATTGGATGGTCATACCCATGTTGAATTCCTTCAGGTTCACATATTGCGGCCAATCATCGAGCGGATGGTCCGCCGGCAACTCAAGCAGTTTTCCTTTCGAACCTTCCAGAACGTAGGGAACGTCGTCCCCGGCCAGTGAAGTGTCGTAGCGGAAGCCATATTCGATCAGCAGATCGAGGGTGTGCTCCGAGAAGGCGCCGGATGGACTGCGATAGCCAATAGGCGGGCGACCAGTCGCTTTTTCGATGGCCGCGATCCCGGCCTCCAGAACACGACGTTCGTCGTCGACACTGATCTGGTTGGTACGTTCGTGCAGCCAGCCGTGATGACCGATTTCGTGCCCGTCATCGACCAACATCTTGATGGCGTCTGGATAGGTTTCTACAACCCAACCGGGCACATACATGGTCTGCTTGATGCCGAAGTGGCGCCAGATGGAGGCAATCCGCGGGACCGCCACGTGCGGGCCATAGCGCAACGAAGAAGAAAGATTAATCCGGCGCGTAGCGTCATTGGGGTAATAAAGATGCAGCAGGCTTTCCGCGTCAAAGTCAAAAGAAAAGCAAACGGCGCAGCGAGCACCGCCAGGCCACGGCGGCGGATTTGAAATCAATGGCAGCATGAGCACCCCGACTGACTGGAGATCTACGATCTCCTTGTAACCGCCCAATAAAGAGCGGGATGGACACGACCCAAGGGTTATGGTGAGCCTTTGATGGAGGCCACATGAAGCTCCCTAAGCCGCCTCAAGCGTATGGCGGCCATTTGTTTTGTGTCAACGATAAATTTAGAGTTGAGTACAAGATCGAGGGCGGATTAGAAGGCTGGCGCGATGTGGGCTCTAGGGAGAAAAGCAGCTGATGGCACACGGTGGGTTACGAGCGAAGCACAAGAAACAGCGGACTGAACAGGTCCTCAGCGCAGCACAGAGCCTGTTCGTGGAGTGGGGTTACGAAGGCACGCACATTGAAGCAATTGCCGAGCGTGCGTCGGTGTCGCCGGCCACGATCTACAATTACTTTGCAACAAAGCCGAATTTGCTGATGGAGCTGGCACTACGCCATGTGCACGCTGCCCTGCCGGAACGCCGCCAGTTTATCCGGGACCTTCCAGAAGACCCGGTGCAAGCCATTCTGGAATTCGAAAAGCTGCTCGCTGATCAGAACCTACGGCACCTCTCTCGGGAGTGCTGGCGGGTGATCATGTCGGCGCAGTATATCGAACCCGATGGCCCCGCGAGCCGCACCGGCGCCCGACTCAACACACTCATCCGGCGCCAATATGTGAGATTGCTCAAAACCTACCAGCAGCGCGGCAAACTCGCGGCCGATGTCGATCCATTTCAGCTCGCGGACGTCATTGTGGACGTGACGACTGCCCATTTCGGCAACTTCGTGGCCAAGGAAGACGCCACCATTGCCGAGCTGTTGGCCCGCGGTGAACGGCAGATTCGACTGATCATTGAGCGCATGCTCGTCAAGGACGCCGCCTAAATATATAGCTAAATACAAATTCAGAGTTAGCTACAAAATTTGTTGCGCAAGCCGTCCTTGCCGTCTTAAGCTTCATGCACGCAACCGATAGGTTGCCAAGTGAGGCTAATGATAGGCGGGACGGCATCGTGGGTGCGATTACCGAAAGTGAATGGCGCTATAACAGTCTGATCAAGGACTTTCCTTCGGAGGCCGAACCGGCCTTTGAGTCGGAAGACCAACTGACGCGCTGGTGGGGCCGCAATTGGGGCTGCAATAATGACGTGGGACGCCTTCGCACCGTCCTGATGCACCGACCGGGCAACGAAATTAACATCGTCGACACGTCCAAGCGTCTCGAGAACAACGCTTTTGGTGATGTGCAGGAAGGCTGGTACTGGCGAGGAGACGAAGCGCCAGATCTGGCCGCGATGCAAGCACAGCACGATGGCTATGTTGCAGCTCTCCGCGCTGAAGGCGTGGAGGTGGTTTTCATTGATAAGGCAGCGCCTGGTCGTATGAAGACCTGCTACACACGCGACGTGGTGGCTGCGGTGAATGGCGGCGCGATCGTCATGCGCCTTGGTCCGAAAATCCGCCGTGGCGAAGAACTGCCCGCAACCCGTACCCTTGCATCGTTGGGCTGCCCGATCCTGCGCACCATTTCCGGGACCGGTATTGCCGAAGGTGGCAGCTTCTGCTGGCTGAACAAGAACACCGCCGCAATCGGCGTATCTTCGCGCGTTAATGACGAGGGAGCCCGCCAGATCGAGGAGGTACTTCGGTCCCAAGGCGTCGAGCTCATCAAGGTGCCGTTGACCGGCTACCGACTCCATATCGACGGTCTCTTCGTGATGATCGCGCCGGACCTCGCGATCGCCAATTTCACCCTGTTGCCCTACTGGTTTATTGAACGGCTGAAGGAACTCGGCATCAGCCTTATCGAAGTGCACCATGAGGATGACGGTGCCATCGTCAACTCTCTTGCCGTTGCGCCCGGACGCGTGATGATGCCGGAAGGCATCTCCGACCACACCATGCGCAGCCTACGCAGCCATGGCGTAGAAGTCGTCACTATTCCCTATGACAAGGTGATCATGGGCGGTGGCGGTCTGCACTGCTCGACGGCACCGCTCATCCGCGACGAGGTCTGAACATGACGACCTCTGACACCACCTGGTCGCCAGCGCAGCAGGATGCTCTCAAGTTCCTTGAGAAAAATAATGCGGCTTTCTCAAGAGACCATATGACGATTTGGAATTTTCATGAGCCGTCATGGCGGGAGTACAAGTCCTCCCAATGGTATATGGACCGACTTGAGGCCGAGGGCTTCACCGTCGAGCGCGGCACGGCTGGCATGCCAACGGCTTTTCGGGCGCGCTGGTCCAACGGCCCTGGCCCGGCAATCGCCGGGTATGCAGAATATGATGCAGTGCCGGGGCAATCGCAGGCGCCGGTGCCCTATCGCCAGCCGCGGCCAGGAATCAGTCCTCGTGCGGCAGGCCATACAGACCCCCACTCTGCGCTGGGTATTG
Source organism: Devosia sp. (assembly GCA_026126125.1). Lineage (GTDB taxonomy): Bacteria > Pseudomonadota > Alphaproteobacteria > Rhizobiales > Devosiaceae > Devosia. Next base: position 10,127 of record JAHCJW010000028.1, on the reverse strand, counting down.
GCTCCTTTGCCGGCTTCTTGGCTGCCAAACATGCAATGGAACAGAATAGCATTACCGGCACCCTGGTCTATTTTGGCGAGCCCGCTGAAAAGATGTGTGGCTCCAAGCCTGTTCACGCCGCCCACGGCTACTATGATGGCCTAGACGCCGCCTTCAGCTTCCATCCCCATTCGTTCCCTGCCCTAACCAACGGCTGCTTCTGGGAAACCACCAGCGCCCCTTACTGGAGCCGGATCTACACATTCTATTGCGATGATCCGCATACATGGCAGAACGAAGCCTCGGGCGGCTCTGTGACTCACGTTCACGCCATCGCCCGCGCACCCGGTGCGATTGACGCGGTGTGCATGATGTACACCCAGTCAAAAATGATGAAGGAATCTATGTTACCGCATTCCGGCAGCTGGACCCTGAATGAATTCATCCCGGTAGCGGGTCAGGCGACCGCGGACAATATCGCGCCGGGCATGGGGCAAATTCAGTACTCCATGCGCGCGCCCAATCTGGCCATGTGCGAAGCCGTTTTCGAAGTGCTCGACCGCAATGCAGATCACATAGCGGCCATGACGCACTGCCGCGTGGAAAAGGCATGGATCACCCGGACCCGGGCCGGCCTGCCTAACAAAGCGTTCGCTGAGCTGACCTTTACCAATTTCGAAAAACTCGGCCCGCCGAAATGGTCCGATGCGGCAAAAGACTTCGCTCGCGACATCCAGCGATCGCTGGGCCTCAAGCCCATGGACGAACCCTTCCTCCTTGGCTTGGAAAAGCTGACACCACCTTGGGAGGCTGAGGAAGCTTTTAGAAAACAACTTCCTGCCTGGCAGCTCAACTATGCCGCCGACGACTACGTCGACTACACTTGGCATGCTCCCACGGTTCGGCTCTATGTCGCCCGCCCGACATTGCAGGCGCCTGAAGGAACCGGCTACCGCTACAATGAGTGGACACGCAATGCCATGGGCGGCGTGCCTGCCTGCATTGATCCGATGTGGAGTAAGGCAGCCGAAGTTATCTCCACGACCATCTTGGACCTCATGACGAAGCCGGAAGCACTGGCCGCCATTCAGGCCGAGTTCAAGGAAAGAACAGGCGGCGGCGTTGGCGGTTCGAATTGGGTTCCGCCACTGCTCCCGTCTGATTTCGAGGCGCCAATCCACTATCGCTGGCCCGAATATGTCCACACTCCCCGGGGGCCGGAATGGACAGTTCCCTGAATGGACTTCCCGCTGTTCGCTCAGTCAGTGAGGCGCTGAATCGACGCGTTGCCGTCCGCGCCTTCCTGAATACCCCAGTACAACGAGACATGATCGAGGAGCTTGTTCGCAAAGCCACACGAGCGCCCTCGAGCGGCAATTTACAACCGTGGCATGTTCGCATTGTCGATGGTGCCGAGATGATCGAGCTGAAGGCGTTGATGGACCGGCGAATTGTGGAGAAGCCAGAGGGCGAGGAAATGCCTTGCTCTTTTTATCCTGCCGAGCTGACACCAGCACAGACGAGACGTCGCCACCGCAATGGCGAAATTCTTTACGACGCCTTGGGAATCGACCGAAATGATGCGGCCGCCCGGCGAGCCTGGAACCTCTTAAACTTCCGGTTTTTCGGCGCTCCCACCGGCATCTTTCTCTATCTAGATACCAACGCCACACCATTTCAATGGCTTGATCTGGGCATTTATCTGCAATCGCTCTTGCTGCTGATTGAGGAAGCTGGGTTGGCTTCCTGTCCGCAGGCAGACTGGTCCATGTACGGGACAACCATCTGTCAGGCGACCGGCATGGACCAAGGCACCTTTCTCGTCTGCGGCATCGCCGTGGGCCATGCAGATCCGGACCACCCCGAAAACTTCATCCGCACAGAGCGCGACGACCCTCTGGCGAGCTATATAAGCGAGGATCCGTGACCGAATTTATCATGACAGGCGGCGAAGCAGCTGTCGCTGCGCTCAAAGTCAATGGCATTAGCAAGATCTACGCGTTGCCGGGCATCCAGCTTGATCACCTCTTCAATGCCCTGCATGGTGCCACTGACTGGCTTGAGGTGATCAACGCCCGGCACGAGCAGGGTGTCGCCTATATGGCGTTGGGTCATGCACAATCGACCGGCACACCGGGCATCTACGCATGCGTTCCTGGCCCGGGTTTTCTGAATACGACTGCCGCCCTGTCCACAGCCTACGCCGTTCACGCACCCGTCCTAGCCATTATTGGGCAGATCAATACCGACGCGATCGGCGTTGGTGGCGGCGAACTGCATGAACTGCGGGACCAAACCGCCATCATCAAGGGGTTGACGCGCTGGAACGCCATTGCCCGTAGCCCGGAAGAAGTAGGCCCGCTGCTTGAAACAGCTTTTGCGAAGCTTGCGGCCGGGATCGCACCGGTGGCCGTCGAACTTCCAGCCGATGTGCTCAAGAATTCCTCCCTGATGCCACTCCCGAAGGCCGCCGCGCCGGAGCCACAGACGACTCCGGACAGTGAAGCCGTCGCGAACGCGGCAGCGATGCTTAGCGAAGCAAAGCGTCCGTTTATCGTTGTTGGTTCTGGTGCATATGGCGGGGAAGCTGAACTCCGAACCCTGGCGGAAGCGCTCTCTGCCCCCGTGATGATGCATTTGCAGGGCCGAGGTGTTCTGGCGAGCGAGCATCCACTGGCAATCGGGATGGGCGAGGGCAAGACCCTCTGGGCAGACGCAGATGTAGTCCTTGCGGTGGGCACACGCTTTCACCGTTTTCCGACCGAGTGGCCTTCCAATATTGAGAAGAGGGTAATCCGAGTGGATGTTGACCCGAAGCGCTTCTCCATTGGTGCGCCGCCCGAACTGGCCGTCGCTGCGGACGGGCCGACAACCTTGTCAGCCCTAGCTAGTGCCCTCGTCCCGACCTCCGACAATGCAGACTGGATGAGCACGGTTGCTGCTGTCAAAGCTGATCTTGCCGCCCGACTGGCGAGCGAGATCGCTCCACAAATGGCCTATCTGGCCGCCATGCGGTCAGCCCTTCCTGATAACGCGCATATCGTCGCTGACTACACCCAGATCGGTTATGTCAGCGCTGATCGTTATCCGGTCTCAGCGCCGCGTCTAATGATCACGCCAGGCTATCAGGGTACCTTGGGCTATGCCTATGCCACTGCGCTCGGCGTGAAGTCGGCAAATCCTGACCGCACTGTTGTGGCGCTTTGTGGCGATGGCGGCTTCATGTTCACGGCAAATGAGATGGCCACGGCAGTTCGCCACAATATTTCGGCTATTGGTGTCGTCTTCGTGGACGGCGCATTCGGCAATGTCCAGCGCATGCAGCGCGAGCTTCACGGTGGAAAAGTTATTGCGACAGACCTCACCAATCCCGACTTCGCAGCCTTTGCGCGCAGCTTTGGCGCCAAGGCGATTGAGGTGGATAGTCCGGAAGACTTTTCAGAGGCACTCCAATGGGCCCAGACAGTGGATGGCCCCTCTCTTATCGTCGTTAAAGTGACTCGCTTCCCGGACCCTTGGGATATGATCGAACCCTGATCAGCTATCATCCAGCCAGCGAGGGCCCTGCTACGTCACGAAAGGCGCTGCGGGGCTTTCATTTGGGAAACTGCTTTGGACTGTCCGGCATCAGCGCCCGTGGCACAGAATTGGGTTTGAGGTTTAAGGAGAGTTCTGGTCTCGTCTGAAGGACGAAAGACCTAGAATGACGACGAAAACCACGAAGACGAAGAAACCCGCCGAGCAGGTGGTCAAGGATATCCGCCGTGCGACGAGGCGGCACTTTTCCGCCGAGGACAAGATCCGGATTGTGCTCGACGGATTGCGCGGTGAGGACAGCATTGCTGAACTGTGCCGACGCGAGGGCATTGCCCAGAGCCTTTATTACTCCTGGTCGAAAGAGTTCATGGAGGCCGGCAAACGCCGCCTGGCCGGTGATACGGTGCGTGCGGCGACCAGCGACGAGGTCAAAGACCTGCGCCGGGAGGCAAGCGCTCTGAAGGAATGCGTGGCCGACCTGACCCTGGAAAACCGCCTGCTCAAAAAAAGCATGATCGGGGATGGGGAAGACCAGGAATGAGATATCCCGCTTCCGAAAAACTCGAGATCATCCGGGTGGTCGAGCAATCGCATCTACCAACCAAGCAGACTTTGGATCGGCTGGGCATTCCGCGCCGGACCTTCTATCGCTGGTATGATCGCTACCTCAATGGCGGTCCCGAGGCGCTGGAAGACCGATCCTCGGCGCCCAGCCGGGTGTGGAACCGTATCCCGGCCGGTATCCATGATCAGATTATCGAGATGGCCTTGGAGCACTCGGAGCTGAGCCCGCGCGAACTGGCTGTGCGCTTCACCGACGAGAAGGGCTACTTCATCTCTGAAGCCAGCGTTTACAGGCTTCTCAAGGCCCACGACCTGATCACCAGCCCTGCCTATGTGGTGATCAAGGCGGCCAATGAGTTCCACACCAAGACCAGTCGTCCCAATCAGATGTGGCAGACCGATTTTACATACTTCAAGATCATCGGCTGGGGCTGGATGTATCTGTCCACGGTGCTGGATGATTACTCCCGCTACATCATCGCCTGGAAGTTGTGCTCGACCATGCGGGCTCAGGACGTCACTGACACGCTAGACATGGCGCTGGCCGCCTCAGGCTGCGATCAGGCCCATGTGCAGCATCGTCCTCGCCTGCTCAGCGACAATGGCCCCAGCTACATCGCCCAAGATCTTGCCGATTACATCCACGCCAATGGCATGGATCATGTGCGCGGTGCTCCGCTCCATCCCCAGACACAGGGAAAGATCGAACGCTGGCATCAGACCTTGAAGAACCACGTCCTGCTCGAAAATTACTTCCTGCCTGGCGATCTCGAAAGCCAGATCGAGGCCTTCGTCGAGCACTATAATCACCGGCGCTACCACGAGAGCCTCGACAATGTGACACCCGCCGACGCCTACTTCGAAAGGGCCGAAGACATCATCAAACAACGCCAAAGGATCAAGCGCAAAACCATCCAACATCGGCGCTTGCTGCACGCCAGCCTCGCCGCATAACATCAACACAATGACGAGCCGAACTCTCCGCTAAAACCGACGCCAATCTGTGCCAAAGCATCTGACGACGGACACTTTGGACGAACTCACGGTTGTACCGCAAAAAGAACCGGACCGAAAAATCGGTCCGGTCCATCGTCAACTGCGGAGCGAGTGATCAGGCGATCTTCTGAACTGGGGTAGTCTGATGATCATACTGATCGCCAGCAGTATGGTATGGAACGATGCCCACCGAGCCATCTTCGGTGACGGTGAAACCACGGACGCCCGCGTAGGAAATGTTGTTGTCTTCGAGCAACTTCTTGGCACGTTCTTCGTGGCCGGCCGGCACGTAGACGAAGAAGTGCTTGACCTTGGTCGGAGTGTCGTTGTCCGTCAGCGCGGAGCCAGCAGCTAGATAGGGCAGCGCGGCTTCGCTGATGTCCATTTCGACTTCACCCATTTCACGTATCACGCCCGTCTTGTCGACGATCACGATGTCCGGGAAGTGCTCACCAACCGGGGTTTGAATGGAAATCTTGCGGGTTGGGACGTTGGTATTGGTAATATAACCTTCGGGCCAGGTGGTCTGGCCGGGGAACGGGAAGCGGGTCGCAGCAATGGTACGAACAACCAGATCGTGAGTGCTCTCGCTCATTTTTCTCTCCTATTGGTCAATCAGAACAACCAAGGGGCCGCCCGTTCCGAAGTGCAGTTTCCTTCTGCTCCCCGAGGCGAGCGACGGATCATTCGATCACGCTCCACGTTACGTCCCGATGGCAAATTTATATTCAACTATAAATTTGATTATGACTACAAAAAACTTGGAGTTGCCTCAATTTTCTCGATGTCGGATCACCCTCTGTGGACGGCGACGCCTGGGAGCACACAGGCCATCTCATAAAGCAGGTTTGCTGCGGTGATCGCTGTCGTACCTGTCGTGTCAAATGGCGGGGAAACCTCCACCAGATCGGCGCCCACGATACTTAGGCCACGGCAACCACGGATGATTTCCAGTGCCTGCATGCTGGTGAGCCCCCCAATCTCAGGGGTTCCTGTACCCGGCGCGTAAGCCGGATCCAGGCTATCAATGTCGTAGCTGAGATAGACCTTGTGATCACCGATCCTCTCGCGGATCGTCTCCATGAGCGGTGTCAGTGACTTGTGCCAGCATTCCTCCGCCGGGATAACCGTGAAGCCGCGCTGTCGAGACCAGTCAAAGTCTTCGGCGGAGTAACCGGTGCCCCGTAGGCCGATCTGGAACACCAGATCCGGCTGGAGACAGCCGTCCTCATAGGCGCGGCGAAAAGGTGTGCCATGCGCGATCTTCTCGCCAAACATCGTGTCATTGATGTCTGCATGCGCATCAACATGGATCAGAGCCACTGGCCCGTGCTTTTCAGCCATCGCCTTGAGGATGGGATAGGTGATGGTGTGATCCCCGCCCATGGTGAGTGGGACGCAACCTTCGGCCAAAACCTTCGCGATGGCATCGCGGATGATTTCGACATTAGCCGGAAGATTGAACGTGTTGATGGCCACATCGCCAATATCGGCAAACTGCAGACTGTCAAACGGCGCCGCGCCGGTAGCCATATTGTAGGGACGGATCATCACAGATTCCGCTCGCATCTGCCGGGGGCCGTAGCGCGTTCCCGAACGGTTTGAAGCGCCGATGTCCAGCGGAATACCAAGGAAGCAGGCGTCCAACCCTTTTGCTGACTCCGCACTGGGCAAACGCATCATCGTCCCAGGCCCGCCAAAGCGGGGCATTTGGTTGCCGCCTAGTGGCTGATTGAACTTCCCAGCCATGCTCAAACCGCCATGCAGAGATATTTTAGCTCGGTATAGTCATCGAGACCATATTTGGAGCCTTCACGCCCCATACCTGACTGCTTGATGCCCCCGAATGGCGCCACCTCGGTGGAAATCAGGCCGGTATTGATCCCGACCATGCCGTATTCCAGCTTTTCGCTGACACGGAAAATGCGCGAATGGTTTTGCGTGACGAGGTAGGCAGCCAACCCGAATTCCGTATCATTGGCCATGGTCACGGCGTCGGCCTCGGTCTCAAAACGGAAGACTGGCGCCAGCGGACCAAAAGTCTCTTCGCGGGCGACGCGCATGTCCTGCGTCACACCCGTCAGGATTGTGGGCTCGAAAAAGAGCCCTTCCCGTACAGCACCACCACGGACGATCTTTGCGCCCTTGGCCGTCGCATCGGCGATGTGGTCCGAGACCTTAGTTAGCGCCCTAGGCTCAATCAGTGGACCAATTGCCGTGCCGGCAGCAAAACCGTCGCCCACGACAAGACTTGCCACGCGTTCCGTCAGCTTGGCGACAAAGGCATCGTGAATGCCTGACTGCACGTAGATGCGGTTTGCGCAAACACAAGTCTGGCCGGCATTGCGAAACTTCGAGACGATCGCTCCTTCTACGGCTTGATCAAGATCGGCATCGTCGAACACGATGAAGGGGGCATTGCCGCCAAGCTCAAGGCCGAGCTTCTTGATGGTCGGCGCGCACTGCTTGTAGAGCTCGGCACCGATCTCCGTCGAGCCGGTGAAGGTGAGCTTGCGCACGGTCGGATTGGCAGTCATTTCCGCGCCGATCTCGCGGGCGGAGCCGGTGATGACCGAGAACAGGCCGGCGGGAAGGCCGGCGCGTTCGGCGAGGATCGCGATGGCGATGGCCGAGAATGGCGTCTGCGAGGCGGGCTTCAGCACCATGGCGCAGCCGGCGGCGAAGGCCGGGCCTGCCTTGCGGGTGATCATGGCATTCGGGAAGTTCCACGGCGTGATCGCCGCGACGACGCCGATCGGCTGCTTCATCACGAGGATGCGCTTGTCCTTCTGGTGGCCGGGCACGATATCGCCGTAGAGGCGGCGCGCTTCCTCAGCGAACCATTCGACGAAGCTCGCGCCATAGACGATCTCGCCGGTGGCCTCTGCCAGAGGCTTGCCCTGTTCCATGGTGAGGATGCGGCCGAGATCGTCCTTGTTCTCGATCATCAGCTCGAACCACTTGCGCAGCACGGCGGAGCGTTCCTTGGCGGTGCGGGCGGCCCAGCCCTTCTGGGCCGCGGCAGCGGCGTCGATGGCTTCCTTGGTTTCCTTCGCGCCGAGCTTCGGCACATAGCCGACAAGTTCGCCGGTCGCCGGATTCTTCACCGCGATGCCGCTGTCATCGGCCTCGATCCAACGCGTGCCAATCAATGCCGCCTGACGCAGCAGGCTCGGGTCTTTCAGTGTCATCGGATATCTCCACTTCGCGATGCCGTCCGGTTTCGCCAAGCGTTATAGGACCTCCGGCACCCCTTCGACAATGCGACAACCGCGGGATTTTGCCGCTTCGTGGATGCGGGCGGGATCAACTGTTTTTGAGCAAAACCGCTGCGCACTTCTGCCGAAATTGCTCTAAGGTCGGCGCGCTGATTTGATACGAGGCTTACCCATGACCCATCCCACCGGCCGCTCCGCCGAGCACGCCATCGATCCCATTTTTCTCGACCGCTGGTCGCCCCGCGCCTTCACCGGCGAGGCCATGCCGCAGGAGACGCTGTTGTCGCTGTTCGAGGCAGCGCGCTGGGCGCCTTCAGCCGCCAACGGCCAGCCCTGGCGCTTCGTCTATGGCCATCGCGGCACCGAGGCGTTCCAGACGATCTACGATACGCTCGACGAGGGCAACCGCCGCTGGGCGGATAAAGCCTCGGTGCTGATCGTCATCGTTTCCCAGACCCATCGCAAGAACGCCGACGGCGAGATGCGCCCGGCCTATACGCATGCCTTCGATACCGGCGCCGCCTGGGGATATCTGGCTCTGCAGGCTACGCATGCCGGCTATCACGCCCACGGCATGGGCGGCATAAACCGCGAAAAGGCCGCCGAGGTTCTGGGCATTCCTGAAGGTTTTCGGGTGGAGGCGGCCGTCGCCATCGGCAAGATCGCACCGAAGGAAACCCTGCCGGAGGACCTCATGAAGCGAGAGGTGCCGAGCGGGCGCAAGACGGTCGCGGAATTCATCTCCGAGGGACGCTTCACCGCCCCCTGATCAGGCCGAACCGGAAAAGCCCGCCGGATGACGGCGGGCTTTTCACTCTCGATCAGATATCGAGATTGGCGACGCTGAGGGCGTTTTCCTGGATGAAGTCGCGGCGCGGCTCCACCTCATCACCCATCAGGCGAGCGAAGAGGCCGTCGGCATCCGTCGCATCGGACACCCGCACCTGCAGCAGCGAACGCACGTTCGGATCGAGCGTCGTTTCCCAGAGCTGCTCGGCATTCATCTCGCCGAGCCCCTTGTAACGCTGCATGGAAAGCCCCTTGCGGCCAGCGGCGAAGACGGCGTCGAGCAGGGCGCGCGGACCGGAAATCTCGACCTGACCATCCTTGCGGCGCAGGACCGGCGGCGCCGTATAGATTTCCTGGAAGCGGACGGAAAGCTGGTCGATATGGCGGGCATCGGACGAGCCGATCAACGCCATGTCGATATGCGCGAATTCCTTGACGCCGCGCACCATGCGCTCGAAGCGCAGGCCGCCGTCCGTGGCGACGGATCCGGTCCAGCCGCGCTCCGTCTCCTCGGCGATGAGATCGAGCCGGCGGGCGACCTCTTCCGCCTTGGCGGCATAGGCCTCGCGGTCGTGGCTGAGCTCGAGGTTGAGCGCGCCGGCAATGGCCGCCTGCTCGATGATCGCGCGATTGTAGCGCGAATGCAGGCCGTCGAGCAGCGTGCGCAGGCGCAGCGCGTCCTGGATCAGCTCCAGGATGTCCTGGCCGACACGCACTTCGCCGGAGCTGAGCTCCAGCGCCGCATCGTCGAGGCCGACGCCGACGAGGTAATCCTCCAGCGCCTTCTCGTTCTTCAGGTACTGGCTCGATTTGCCGCGCGACACCTTATAGAGCGGCGGCTGGGCGATGTAGAGATGGCCGCGCTCGATCAGCTCCGGCATCTGCCGGAAGAAGAAGGTGAGCAGCAGGGTGCGGATATGCGCGCCGTCGACGTCCGCGTCCGTCATGATGATGATTTTGTGGTAGCGCAGCTTGTCGGCGTTGAACTCGTCCTTGCCGATCGAGGTGCCGAGCGCGGTGATCAGCGTGCCGATCTCCTGGCTG
>JAHCJW010000279.1 GCA_026126125.1 Devosia sp. | reverse complement strand
ACCATATCGATATGTCGGGCTTTGCCGACTACAAGGTCGCCGCCGCCACCTATGACGGCAAGTCCTATTCCCTGCCCTTCGATTCCGGCGTTACCGGCTATTTCTACCGTTCGGACTATTTCACCGAAGCCGGCTACAGCGCCGCCGACCTTGAAGACATCACCTGGGACCGGCTCCTCGAGATCGGCAACGACGTCAAGGCCAAGACCGGCCATTTGCTGCTCGACCTCGACTTCGCCGATAGCGGTCTCATCCGCATGATGATGCAGTCTTCCGGCCAGTGGTATTTCAACGAGGACGGCAGCCTCAACATCCTCGAAAACGCGCCGCTCAAAAAGGCGCTCGAAACCTATGCCAAGTTCCAGCAGGCGGGACTGGTCAAGCCGGTCTCGGGCTGGACCGAATATACTGGCGCCTTCACCTCGGGCGAAATCGCCTCGGTGCCGGTCGGGGTGTGGATCACCGGCACGATCAAGGCCAATGCCGATCAGTCCGGCCTCTGGGGCGTCGCTCCCATCCCGCGTCTCGACATGGAAGGCTCGGTCAACGCTTCCAATCTGGGCGGCTCGAGCTGGTATGTCCTGTCTTCCTCCCAGAACAAGGACGAAGCCATCGACTTCCTCAAGCAGATCTGGGCTTCCGATGTCGGTTTCTATCAGGAAATCCTCGTCAACCAGGGTGCCGTGGGCTCGCTGCTCGCCGCGCGTGAGGGCGAGGCCTATCAGGCCAGCGACGATTTCTTCGGCGGCGCTCCGGTGTGGCAGAACTTCTCCCAGTGGCTGGCCGAGATTCCGGCCGTCGACTACGGCATCTTCACCGCCGAGGTGAACTCGGCCGTGGAAGCCCAACTGCCCAATATCGCCCAGGGCGGCGACGTCACCGCCGCCATCCAGGCCATCCACGACCAGGCCTGGCAGCAGACGCAGTAAGCTCGGCCCGGAAGGGTTACCCCCGCCAAACCTCCCCCGCAAAAGGGGGAGGAGGCACTTTGGACTGCTGGCCCAGGGCAAGAGCATGGCCCCAGCCACCGCGTGTCACCCCGGCAAAGCCCGGGGTGACAGACCGCGAGTGAGATGCCTCTGAGCGGCCCGGCCAAAGCAAGCGCTGCCCTCTGAGGGGGAGGCCAGGAGGGGGGGGGGGGGTCGGCGGGCGCCGGTGCAAATACGATAAGTCTCGGGTCGAACCCGAGGGCAGCGCGGCGCGCGGCGGCAGATGCACCGCCGGCCCGCAGGTCGCAAACGGGAGGGTGCGCCATTGGCTGAGGCACGACTGAGCCGCAAGGAAGAATTCAACGGGTGGCTGTTCATCGCCCCCGCCCTGGTGCTGATCGGACTGTTCATGATCTATCCGATCCTGTGGTCGCTCTGGATGAGCCTGCAGGTCGGCCGGGGCATGAATTTCAGCTTTGGCGGCTTCGCCAATATCGTCCGGCTGACGCAGGACCCGGTCTTTCTGCGCGCCTTGACCAATACGCTGATTTTCCTCGCGGTGCAGGTTCCGATCATGATCGTGCTGGCGCTGCTTTTTGCGGTGGCCCTCAACGATCCCAAGCTGCGCTTTCGCGGCTTTTTCCGTACGGCGATCTTTCTGCCCTGCGTCACCTCGCTCATCGCCTATTCAACCATCTTCAAGTCGATGTTCGCCACCGATGGCGTGGTCAATCAGGCGCTGATGGCGCTGCACATCATCCAGTCTCCGATCAGCTGGATCGCCGACCCGTTCTGGGCCAAGGTGCTGATCATCCTCGCCATCACCTGGCGCTGGACCGGCTACAACATGATCTTCTACCTCGCGGCGCTGCAGAACGTCGACCGCTCGATCTACGAGGCCGCCCGCATCGATGGCGTGCCCGCCTGGGCGCGGTTCTGGCACATCACCGTGCCGATGCTGAAGCCGGTGATCCTGTTCACCACCATCATGTCGACCATCGGCACGCTGCAATTGTTCGACGAGGTGCAGAACATCACGCTGGGCGGGCCATCCGACGCCACGCTGACGCTCTCGCTCTATATCTACAACCTCACCTTCAAGTTCATGCCCAATTTCGGCTATTCGGCCACCGTCTCCTGGGTCATCGTGCTCCTGGTGGCGTTCTTCAGCTTCATCCAGTTCCTCGTCGCGCGCGATCGGAGGGCCGCATGACCCTG
>JAHCJW010000278.1 GCA_026126125.1 Devosia sp. | reverse complement strand
AGCCCATCGCCATCGCCCGCATGACCTGGCCGTCCGCCGCGCTTCTTGCGCAAATCCATGCCCGGCTGCTCGCCGCTGAATTCGGCTGCGACGTGCGCGTCATTCCCGGCGACATGGCCGCGACCACCTCGTCCATGGGCTCGACCGGCCAGCCGGCGGTCGCGCCGGAAATGTGGGTGACGCGGATCGCCGATGTCTGGAATGGCGCCATCCAAACCCAGATGGTGCGCAGCGCGGCGCCGACCTTTGTCGAAACCAGCTTCGAGGGCTGGTTCATGCCCGATTATGTGGCGGGAGCGTCCGGCGCGCGCAGCGCGGCCGGACTGGCGGCAATCCTGCCCGGGCTCGGGGGCGGGACGAAGCCGCGTTTCATTTCCTGCCCGGCCGATTGGGCCTGCGCGCTGATCAACGCCAATCTGCTGCGCGCCCACGGGATTACCGATCTCGTCGATCTCGTCGAGCCGGCCAATCGCTTCGAGATGGACAGGCTGATCGCCGAGGCGGTCAATCGGCGCGAGGCCTTCCTGTTCTATTACTGGCAGCCCAATGCGGTGCTCGACCAGCTCGATTTCGTGGCGCTCGACATGGGACCTTATGACGAGGAGGCGGCCAAATGCCTGGCGCGCCTGGCCTGCGCCACCCCCAGGCCCAGTGCCTTCCCCAGCGAGCTGGTGGTGGTGGCGCTCAGCGACTGGCTGTTTTCCGATGCGCCGGCGATCGCTGGCTATTTCCAGCGCTCCAGCCTGCCGCTGGCGCAAATGAACCGGCTGCTCGCCCAGCTTAACGAGCCGGGTGCGACCATCGAGACGGTGGCGGAGCGGTTCGTGCTCGAACGCGCCGATATCTGGCGCTCATGGGTGGGCGCCGCGCCGTAATTTGCCGATGATCGGGACGGTGTCTCTGGCGTTCCGGGGTTGAAAAAGCGCCAGATGGCGCCCGACTTTTGTGGCAATGCGGAGGTCGCAGTTGCAAGCCCGGCGCCGGGATGGATATAAGGAGGCCCGGGAAAGCCGTGCGACGATTTGTGGGGAGCAGCGCCTTGGACTTGAAGCGGATCAATGATCACGTCAGCGTTTCCGGGCAGATCCAGCCCGAAGATGTGGCTACGCTCAAATCCCTGGGTTTCGTCGCCATCGTCAACAATCGTCCCGATGGCGAATCGCCCGATCAGCCGGACGGTGCCGAAATCGAAGCGGCCGCCAAGGCCGCCGGACTTGCCTATCATGCCATTCCGCTGGGGCGCGAAGGGGTCAATCCCGATCTCGTCGAGCGGACCGGGGCCGTCATCGAGGGGAGCGACGGCCCTGTATTCTGCTTTTGCCGCTCGGGAACGCGCTCGACTACCTTATGGGCGCTGAGCCAGGCCGGGAAGGCGGATGCCAAGGACATCATCGCGCAGGCGGCCGAGGCCGGCTACGACATGAGCCATCTGGCCGGCTATCTCGGCCGGACCTGACCATAGAGAGACCATGACGGTTGGACGGGCAACCGTCGTTTCCGTCGATATCTGCTGAGCCGGGCCTTCGCAAAGAACGGTCCTTCGCCCCTCCTGCTCGGAATTGCAATCGATGCCAATCAAGAAAATCCTCGTTGCCAATCGCAGCGAAATCGCCATCCGCGTCTTCCGCGCCGCCAATGAGCTGGGGCTCAAAACCGTGGCGGCCTATGCCGAAGAAGACAAGCTGGCGCTGCACCGGTTCAAGGCTGACGAAGCCTATCTGATCGGCAAGGGCCTGGGGCCGGTCGAGGCTTACCTCCAGATCGACGAATATATCCGCATCGCGCGGATTTCCGGTGCCGATGCCATCCACCCCGGCTATGGCCTGCTGTCGGAAAGCCCTGAATTTGTCGATGCCTGCGAGGAAGCCGGCATTATCTTCATCGGGCCGCGGGCGCAGACCATGCGCGAGCTGGGCAACAAGGTCGCCGCGCGCAATATGGCCCTGGCCTCCAATGTGCCGGTGGTTCCGGCCACCGGCGCGCTGCCCGATGATCCGGAAACCATCAAGCGTCTGGCCGCCGAAATCGGGTATCCCTTGATGCTCAAGGCCTCCTGGGGCGGCGGCGGGCGCGGCATGCGCCGCATCATGGACGAGACGGCGCTCCTGGCCGAGGTTTCGGAAGGCAAGCGCGAGGCCAAGGCGGCCTTTGGCAAGGACGAGATGTATCTCGAAAAGCTGGTCGAGCGGGCCCGCCATGTCGA
>JAHCJW010000277.1 GCA_026126125.1 Devosia sp. | reverse complement strand
GTGATGTCGGCGGCATAGGCGTCGCGCCGTTCCTGGTCGGAAAGGCCATGCACGATGATGCCGGTCTTCATGCCGAGGAAGGAATAGATCTGGCCCATCCAGCCCGCGTCGCGCCGCGCCAGATAGTCGTTGACCGTCACCACATGCACGCCCTGCCCGGTGAGGGCGTTGAGATAGACGGCGAGCGTCGCCACCAGCGTCTTGCCTTCACCGGTGCGCATTTCGGCGATGGCGCGGTCGTTGAGCACCATGCCGCCGATCAACTGCACGTCGAAATGCCGCATGCCCAGCGCGCGCTTGGACGCCTCGCGCACCGTGGCGAAAGCGGGAACGATCAAATCTTCGAGCTTGGTGCCCTCGGCCAGCTGCGCCTTGAACATATCGGTGCGGGCCCGCAATTGCTCGTCGCTGAGCTTGGCCAGTTCGGGCTCCAGCGCATTGATGGCGGCGACCCTGCCCTGATACCGCTTGACCTGCCGGTCGGACGGTGACCCGAAAAATTTCCGGGCAAGCGCAGCAAGTGCCATTCGTCTGGTCCTTTGTTCTGGGCGGCGGGGCGGAAAAGCGGCGGCCAGCGTCTCTGGGCGCTCGGCCGGCCCATCCCGCCTCGTCACAACGTTTGGAAAGCCCCTTCGGCTCCCCTGTGGAGTGATCCGTGGGCGCAAGACGCGTTCGACGCGCCACCTTTGTCCACGCTTGGAAAAGCGGGTGAGATGTAAGAGTGGGGTCGTATCTTGTCAATGTGGACCAAATCGGCCACACCTTGCCCGCCCGGCAGTCCCGTTGGCCCGGCCTGGCTTGCGCAGGCGGCGGGACAACGGCACAATTTGGCCCATCTGTCGTGTGAGGCAGGGCTGAAACTGAGGTGGCGCGCGCCACCGCAACCGATCATGCCGGTCGCCCCTTGTCGCCGGCCAAGGAGATCCTGGATCCTCATGTTGACTTTCCCGCTGCGCCTGGTTCGCACCACCGGCCTTGCCGTCCTTCTTCTGGCCGCCCCTGGCCTGGCCAGCTTCGCCCAGGAGGCGCCGGCCATCACCCCCGAAACCGTCATCGCCACGGTTGGCGGCGAGGCGATCACCGAGGCTGATCTGAGCTTTGCCGCCGAGGATATGGCCCAGGACCTGGCCCAGATGCCGTCCGAGGAGCGCCGCCCCTTCCTGTTGCGCGTGCTGATCGACATGAAGGTCATGGCCGGGGCCGCCAAAGACGCCGGCATGGACCAGACCCCGCTGTTTGCCCAGCGCCTGAAATATCTCGAGGAACGCGCCCTGCGCCGCGCCTATTTCGCCGACGCCATCGCCGCCGCCGTGACCGAAGAGGCGGTGCGCGCCGACTATGACGCCTTCGCCGCCCAATTCGTGCCGCAGGACGAAATCCGCGCCAGCCACATCCTGGTTCCCGAAGAAGCCGAGGCCAACGCCATCAAGGCCGAGCTCGACGGCGGCGCCGATTTCGCCACCATCGCCCGGGAAAAGTCGATCGATCCGGGCAGCGGCGCCAATGGCGGCGATCTGGGCTTTTTCGGCAAGGGCATGATGGTGCCCCCCTTCGAGGAAGCCGCCTTCGCCCTGGCCAATCCGGGCGATGTCTCCGCGCCGGTCCAGTCCCAGTTCGGCTGGCATATCATCAAGCTCGCGGAAAAGCGCCAGTCCCAGCCCCCCGCCTTCGAGCAGGTCGCCGGCCAGCTCCAGCAGCAGGCGCTGATGCGCAGCTTCAATGAAAAGGTCGAGGACCTGATGAGCGGTGTCACCATCGACATCGCCGATCCCGCGCTCAAGGCCGCCCTTGAGGCGCAGGACGCCGACACCCAGCCTTGAGCCTTAATCGGCCCCGGCCATGCCGGGGCCATCTCGGCCGGGAGCGGCAACCGGCCGGCCCGCGCGGGCCTTGCGCCAGCCCCACCTTTGAGGCACATCACAGGACCAGTTTCGCCCAACAAGGTCCCGTGCCATGGCCGCCCATCCGGTTTCGCCCCTCGCCCCCAAATCCTATCCGGACCTGCCGGCCATTGCCGGCGTGCGCTTCGCCACGGCCGAGGCCGGCATCAAGTACAAGAACCGCACCGACGTCTTGCTGATGGCCTTCGACGAGGGCACCACCGCGGCGGGCGTGCTGACCCGCTCCAAATGCTCCTCGGCCGCCGTCGACTGGTGCCGGGCCAATCTGCCGGGCGGCAAGGCGCGCGGCCTCGTGGTCAATTCGGGCAATG
>JAHCJW010000276.1 GCA_026126125.1 Devosia sp. | reverse complement strand
GATGATGTGCCGACGCTGAAAGCGATGATCGCCCGCCAACAGGCGGAAATCGCCCATCTCCAGCTGTGGATCGCCAAGCTGCGCCGCCAACAGTTTGGCCGGCGCTCGGAGCGCGCGGACAACCTCCTTGGCCAACTCGAACTGCACCTGGAGGAGCTGGAGGTCGGCGCGGCCGAACGGGCGGTGCGGCTGGAGCCGGCCCGGCCGCGACCGGCCGAACCGACCTCCCGCGCGCTGCCGGCCCACCTGCCGCGCGAGGTCCATACCCATCAGCCCGACACCGCCGTTTGCCCCGGCTGCGGCGGCCCGCTCAAGCCGCTGGGCGAGGACGTTTCAGAGCGGCTGGAGTACGTTCCCTCGCACTTTCGCGTCATCCGCCACGTCCGGCCCAAACGGGCGTGCGGCCGCTGCGACCGGATCGTCCAAGCCCCGGCGCCCAGTCGGCCGATCGCGCGCGGATTGGCCGGTCCCGGCCTGTTGGCGCACGTGTTGGTCTCGAAATATGCGGATCACCTGCCGCTGTACCGCCAATCCGAAATCTACGCCCGCGCCGGGGTCGATCTGCCGCGTTCGACCCTGGCCGGCTGGGTGGGTGAGGCCGCCGCCCTGCTGCGGCCGCTGGTCGAGGCCGTGCGCCGGCACGTCCTGCGCGCGGATCAGATCCACGCCGACGACACCCCGGTGCCGGTGCTCGCGCCGGGCAAGGGCTCGACCCGGCAGGGCCGGCTGTGGGCCTACGTCCGCGACGGCCGCCCGTGCGGCGATCCGACCCCACCGGCGGTTTGGTTCGCCTACTCGCCGGACCGGCAAGGCCGGCACCCTCGCGAGCACCTGCGCGGTTTTCGAGGCGCACTGCACGCCGACGGCTACGCCGGCTTCAACGGCCTCTACGAAACCGGTTCCATCGTCGAGGTCGCCTGCTGGGCGCACGTCCGGCGCCGGTTCTATGACCTCCATCACGCCCACGCCAGTCCGCTGGCAGCGGAAGCGCTCCGGCGGATCGGGGCGCTCTACGCCGTCGAAGCCGAGTTGCGAGGCCAGCCGGCCGAGGTTCGAGCGAAAGGCCGGCAAGCCCGCGCCGGCCCGCAACTGGAGACGTTCCGGGCGTGGCTGCAAACCACCCTGTCCCAGGTCTCGCAAAAGTCGGCCTTGGCCGAGGCGATCCGCTACGCCCTGACCCGCTGGACGGCCTTGACCCGCTACCGCGACGACGGGCGGCTGGAGATCGACAACAATGCCGCGGAGCGTTCGTTGCGACCGGTGGCCCTTGGAAGGAAGAATTTTCTCTTCGCCGGCTCCGATGCCGGCGGCGAACGGGCCGCCGCGATGTACACCCTGATCGGCACCGCCAAACTGAACGGCCTCGACCCCGAAGCCTATCTGCGGACGGTGCTGAGCCAAATCGCCGAGCATCCGGTCAACCGGGTCGACGAGCTGCTACCGTGGAAGCTGGCCGCGCCACCCGCGCCCGAACTCCCTGCCTTGGCGGCGTGATGCGTGCGCTGCCACGCTCGCAGGTGTCCGCGCACAGTGTGCGCGGACGCGCACCCACGCCCGCTCGTCGGTGCGGCCAGCGCTTCGAAGCAGCACCGAACCGGCGCCGACCCTGGCCATCGATCTCGATCGCCTGACCGAAGCCGAATGGATCGACCTGAACCGACGCATCGTCGAGCGCCTGCGGGTCCTTCACCCGCTGCGAGCGCACGCCACCCTGCTGACGTTTTCCATCGGCGACCGCGTGACGTTCGCCACGGACGAGGGCTGGATCGTGGTCGGCACGTTGGTGCGTTACCACCGGAAAACGGTCAGCGTGCTGACTGCGGGGCACCGGTGGAACGTCTCGCCGCACTGGCTTCGTCCGCTGGAACCGCGCGACCTCACCCCCACCATCGACCGCCTCCCCACCAAAAAGTAAGTCGCCATCCCTACCTGGGCTTTCAGTCGATCAACGGTCGATCACCTCTCACCGTGGTCATCGTCCGATTGGACCGTTTGCGTCTGTCAAGACGGTCAAACCGGACGCTTACGGTTTTTCGAGGTGCCCCTATGGCTATATTTACGAACTTGCTCCGCTTTCTACGGTCGCCACCTGAGCATGAGGATTATGGGCGATAAAAATTGATCTCCTGTTGGCTTGTCTATCCAGCGAGAAGAGTTCGATTTGTGACCCGCCGTTCCAGCCGCCGCAAGCTTTTGAACGTGATAGCTCGAATTGCGCTGTCCTCACTCTTGTTAGCCAAAAT
>JAHCJW010000275.1 GCA_026126125.1 Devosia sp. | reverse complement strand
ATCATGGCGCCGTTGTCGGTACACAGCGACGGGCGCGGGAAGCAGGCGCGGCCGCCGCGCCTGGCGGCCATCTCCTGCAGCCTCGCGCGCAGGCGCCGGTTGGCGCCGACGCCGCCGGAAACCACGACCACGTCGCTGCCGGCCGCGTCCAGCGCGCGCTCGCACTTGATCGCCAGCGTCTCGACCACCGCGTCCTCGAAGCCGCGCGCGATGTCGGCCTTCGTCTGCGGCGACTGGTCGGACTGCCGCCAGGCCAGCAGCACCTGGGTCTTGAGGCCGCTGAAGCTGAAATCGAGCCCGGGCCGGTCGGTCATCGGCCGGGCGAAGCGGAAGCGCCCGGGCACGCCCTGCCCGGCCAGCGCCGCCAGCTGCGGCCCGCCCGGATACGGCAGTCCCATCAGCTTGGCGGTCTTGTCGAAGGCCTCGCCGGCGGCGTCGTCCAGCGTCTCGCCCAGCAGCCGGTAGCGGCCGATGCCGTCCACCGCGATCAGCTGGGTATGGCCGCCGGAGACCAGCAGGGCCACGAACGGCGGTTCGGGGGCGTCGTCCTCCATCAGCGGCGCCAGCAGGTGTCCTTCCATGTGGTGGACCCCCACCGCCGGCACGTCCAGCGCCCAAGCCAGGGAGCGGGCGACCCCGGCCCCGACCAGCAGCGCCCCGACCAGGCCCGGACCGGCGGTATAGGCCACGCCGTCGATCTCACGAATGCTGAGACCGGCGTCGTCGAGGGTCTGCCGCACCAGCGGCAGCAGCTTGCGGACGTGGTCGCGGCTGGCCAGCTCCGGCACCACCCCGCCGTACTCCGCGTGCAGGGCGATCTGGCTGTAGACGGCATGGGCGCGCAGCGCATCGGTGCGCGGGCGGGCCGTGTCGTACACGGCCACGCCGGTTTCGTCGCAGCTGGATTCGATGCCGAGGACCTTCATGCGGGAGGAGATGGGCGCCGGTTGCGCCGTTGCAAGGCGAGCGGCTATCATACGCGGCTCGCCCGGCCCTCCGGGTCGGTCCACCAGATTCCGAGAGCCTTATGCCCAGCGTCAAAGTCCGCGAAAACGAGCCGTTCGAGTTTGCCCTGCGCCGCTTCAAGCGCACCTGCGAGAAGGCCGGCGTGCTCGCCGAGACCCGCAAGCGCGAGTTCTACGAGAAGCCGACCCAGGAGCGCAAGCGCAAGGCCGCCGCCGCCGTGAAGCGCCAGGCCCGCCGCACCTCGCGCGACGTCACCAAGCGCCAGCGCCTGTACTGAGCCGCGCCGCTTCGCCGAAAGCCGGCACGCGCGAGCGTGGCCGGCTTTTCGTGTTTCTGGGGCCGCGCAAGCGCACGACATCGCCGCTCGGCCGCGTCCGTCCGCCCTTTGTCCCACGCACCAGCCGGATACCACCATGCCCCTCAAGCAACGACTGACCGACGACATGAAGGCCGCCATGAAGGCCGGCCAGAAGGAACGCCTCGGCGTCATCCGCCTGATCAACGCCGCGATCAAGCAGAAGGAAGTGGACGAGCGCATCGAGCTCGACGACGCCGCCGTGCTGGCGGTGCTGGAGAAGATGGTCAAGCAGCGCAAGGATTCGGTGAACCAGTACACCGCCGCCAACCGCGAGGACCTCGCCGCGATCGAGCGCGCCGAGATCGCCGTGATCGAGGCCTACCTGCCGGCGAAGCTGGACGCCGCCGCGATCGGCGCCGCGATCGACGCCGCCATCGCGCAGACCGGCGCAACCGGCCCGGCCGACATGGGCAAGCTGATGGGCGTGCTCAAGCCGAAGCTGGCGGGACAGGCCGACATGGGGCAGGTGTCGGCGCTGGTGAAGCAGCGGCTGGCGGGCTGACGCCCGCGCCTTCCCTCCCGGGGAAGACTTTCACTGTCCCGCGCGCTGGGCGAGGACGCCGGAAGCCATGACGACACTCCACGACATCTCGATCCGCCCGGCCGGTCCCGACGACGTCCCGGCGATCCTCTCGCTGATCCGCGGGCTGGCCGAGTACGAGCGGCTGTCCCACGAATGCGAGGCCGATGAGGCGGCGCTTGCGGACACCCTGTTCGGCGACCGGCCCTGCGCCGAAGTGGTGATCGCCGAGGTCGACGGCGAGGTCGGCGGCTTCGCGCTGTTCTTCCACAACTATTCGACCTTCCTCGCCAGACCCGGCCTCTACCTCGAAGACCTGTTCGTGCAGCCACGCTTTCGCGGACTGGGCCTTGGCAAGCGGCTGATGGTGCACCTGGCGCGGCTGGCCGTGGAGCGCGGCTGCGGGCGCTTCGAGT
>JAHCJW010000274.1 GCA_026126125.1 Devosia sp. | reverse complement strand
CCTGAGCGCCAGAATCGGCCATGCGCGGGTCTCATTTGGAAGGTCGATCTCCAGGTCGAGACGCTGCCCCATGGCCAGCCCGAACCGCGAACCCGCGACCGGCTGGACCTCATGCCCGTCGACGGCGACGAGCCGGGCTTGTGCTTCGCCCGTGTCGATCCAGAAAACGGTGGCTGCGGCTGCGTTGATGACACGGAGGCGAACCCGGCCGCCGCGTTCGACCTGAACGACATCGGGATCGGACAGGGTTCGGTCATTGGCGAGATAGGCATCCCAGTCGTAGTCGTTGAGATCCATCGCCATGTTACCCATATCCATGGCCATCGAGCCCATTCCCCCGGCCTCGCCCTGGTTCATTCCAGGCATGCCGCCATGGTTCATGCCTTGCATCGCGCGTGACATGCCGGCAGCGCCATGTCCATCAGCGCTTGCGCTGGTGATCTCTTCCAGCACTTCTTCCGGTGTCTTGAACGCGAAGTCGTGCAGGAACAGGACGACTTCCTGCCGATCGGCGGATAGGTCTTCTGCCCTCCGGACGATCAGCGGCGCGGCGAGCAATCGCATTTCCTGGATCGGCACATGGCTGTGCATCCAGTGCGTTCCGGGCTGGGGCGCGAAATCGAAGCTGCGCGTTTCACTGGGCTGAAGAAGCGGCTGCGGCATATCCGGGACGCCGTCCTGAGCGTTCGGGGGAATCTGGCCGTGCCAATGAATGATCGTGGATTCGGCGAGATCGTTGGTCAGATCCACCCGAAATCGCTCGCCCGGATCGAGGAGCAGCCCCTGCCCTTTGGGACCAGCAAGTCCGAAAACGGTGGCCGGTCGATTGTCTATATCGAGCGTGCGGCTGGTGGCGGCCAGGCGGATCGCAGCCGCGTCCTGGCCGTAGGCCCTGATGGGGAAATGGGATGCAGCAAGCATGGCTGCGCTGGCGGCGAGGAAGCCGCGTCGTGAAAAGGTCGTCATATTCGTCACCTCGGGACGATCTGTCCCGCCTGAAAGGTCCAAATGGATCGCAGCGGGATCAGCCCCGCCGCAGGCTCAGAGGAGGCGCGATATAGGAGGGCGATCATTCCGGCCGGGAGCTGCCGCAACGAAGACGGCATCCGGCGGGAAGGGATATTTTTGCCGCGAGCTGATTTGCTTTGCCGAAGTACGCACAACCGGAAGCCAGGCCGATATTCCGGCGCAGGCGAAGGCGCACAATCCGGCATCTGCTTTGCAGGATTTCCCTTCGCTGCAAGCGGCCATCGAAGAAGAGGCTTGCTCCATGTGCTGCGTCAGCGCGGCGCGTTCCAACATCCCGGACATGCGGGTCTCGTGTGCTTGAACGGCAAAAGAAGCAGCGGCAAGCGAGATGGTTGTAACAATGATAAGCAACGCGCGAAGCATGGGCAAAGAATAGAGCCTCGCCGACCCTTTGTCCATTGATGAAGCCTGCATGCCGGCCGTCCTGCTCATAGGTTTGAGGCTTAGGTCGTGCGGGGCGGCGAAGCGCCGCCCCGACGTTGCATCACTGCGCCTGATAGGTGACGCCGTTCGGTCCCTTGCCGACAGCATATGTCTTGACCACGGACTGGCTGCCGACGTCGATCTGGGAAACGGTCCCGGCCACGATGTTGGTGACGAAGACAATGGCTCCGTCGGCAACGACCGTCACGCCGTGAGCGCCCTTGTCCGTCTGGATGGTCTTCACGACATTCCCGCCTACGACATCGATAACCGAGACCGTCTCATCCGGCTCCGTTTCGGTTCCCTGGTTCGCGACGTAAACCAGCCGGCCATCAGGCGTGGCGTAAACCTGGATGGGCGAACGGCCGACATTGATGCGTGCGATCACCTCGCGCGACTGCGTGTCGATAACGGCGACCTTGTTTTCATCGCGCAGCGAGACATAGACCCGCTTTCCGTCAGGTGTGAAGCCGACCTGGACGGGCGCAACGCCTACCTTGATCCTGGCAACTTCCGAAAGCGCCGTTGTGTCGATAACCGAAACAGTACCGTCCTGGACATTCGCGACATAGATGGCGCTTCCATCCGGGCTCATCCGCAGGCCGTGGGGGTAGTCGCCGGTGCCGACCGTGGCGACGACCTCGCCCTTGGCAAGATCAACGACCGACAAGCTGTCGTCTTCGGAATTCGAGACGTAGGCGCGATTGCCTTGCGCGTCTGCGATCACATGCGCAGGATGCCCACCCACGGGGATCGACGCCTTCACGCCGGAGGAAATATCGGCCGCGTCGAGGACGATCAATTGGCCTGCGACAGCGGCAT
>JAHCJW010000273.1 GCA_026126125.1 Devosia sp. | reverse complement strand
GACAAACCTATAGCTGCATCCATCGAATTGATCTTCTCGATCCGCAGGATGCCGCTCAGGGGCAGGTGCCGAAAATCTCCCGCATCGACCCGCGGTCGATCCCTGATGTGTAGGCCGCGGGCCGATGCGGGACACCACGGTCTTCATGGCGTCGAAACCCACCGGCTCGCCGGCGCCATGTGCGGATTGCACGCAAAGGCCGGCAGTAGAAGAACAGCGCCTGTGCACCGGCGTACATGAGAGAGAAGAGACGTCCCGGCGCTCAGGCGAAAGGGGCGTCAAGCGCGGCAGGCCGGTCGGCAGGGATAAGGTCTATTCCGTCGAATGGACACTTTCCGGGCCCCTGCCCATTACCCGGCGGGAGCTGGAGGTGCTGGAGCAATATCTACGCACCTCGATCGAAGAGATCATGCGCATGTGAACAGGAGTAATGGGAAACCATGGCGTCGAGCAGGAAGATCGTTGAACCCTTGCCGGTTTTCCATGGAGCACCTCGGGTCGCGCTCTATCTTCGCGTCAGCACGGACCGGCAGGTCAAAGGCGATGTCAGCCTTCCTTCGCAACGCAAGCTCACGCGCACGCACAGCCTTCAGCAGGGCTGGGAGGTTGTCGAGGAATATGTCGAGCCCGGCCTCACCGCCGACGATCGCCGTCCGGTCTTCCAGCAAATGATCGAACGCGCCTGCGACCCGGACCGGCCTTTCGATATTATCCTCGTGCATGCCTTCAGCCGGTTCTATCGCGATCATATCGGCATGGAATTGACCGTCAGGAAACTTCGCAAGCACGGCGTGGCTGTGATCTCGATGACCCAGGTCGTCGGCGAGGACCCGAGTTCCCAGCTTGTCCGGCAAATGATTGGCCTGTTCGACGAGTATTCGAGCAAGGAGAATGCCAAGCAGGTGACTCGGGCCATGCGTGAAAACGCCGCCCAGGGATTCTGGAATGGCGCCACGGCTCCCTTGGGCTACGCAATCGTCGCGGCCGAACAGCGCGGACAAAAGATCAAGAAAAAGCTCGCTGTCGATGCCGTCGAAGCCGAACTCGTCCACTTGATCTTTCGGCTTTATCTTGAGGGTGATCCCGAAACCGGCACGCCACCGATGGGCATCAAAGAGGTTGTCTCCTGGCTCAACGCCAAGGGCTACCAGACCCGCAAGGGCGGCAGTTTCGGCGTCGGAGCCTTGCACCATGTCCTCACCAACGCGGCCTATATCGGGCGTTGGAAATATGGCGTGCGGAACAGCAAGACGGGGGTGAAGCATCCAGAAGACAGCGTGGTCGAGATCGCCGTTCCGCGCATTCTCGACGATGCCGTGTTCGACGCCGTGCAGACCAAGCTCAAGGCCCATAATCCGCGCATGACCGCAGTGAGGGCCAATGCGGGTCCCATCCTGCTGACGGGTCTCGCCGTCTGCGCCCATTGCGGCGCCGGCATGACGCAGAGGACCGGCACATCCAAGAACGGCCGCGTTTATACCTACTATACCTGCGCAAGTCGGGCGCAGAAGGGCAAGACCGCTTGCCCGGGAAACGCCATTTCCATGCCTCTGCTCGACGACCTCGTGGTCGACGCCGTCAACAGCCAGTTGTTGCGTCCCGAACGCCTCGCTGCCCTGCTCGAAGACCTGATGTCTCGCCAAACCGAACGCGCCGGCGCCATCGACGCCCGGATCGCGGGGCTGAAACAAAAGGCCGATGAAGCCGATGAACGCTTGCGGCGTCTCTATAAGCTCGTCGAGGATGGATTCGCCGAGATGGACGATCCGCTTCGCGAACGCATTGGCGATCTGCAAAACGAACGGAACCTAGCTCGGGGCGCACTGGACCGAGCGCGGAATCTGGCTAGCGCCCGCTCCACCATCACGGAAGATAAGATCGCCGCTTTCGCCAGACTGATGCGCGAGAAGCTTTCTGGGGGCGATGTCATGTTCCGCAAAAACTACCTTCGTGCCATTCTGGGCGCGGTCGAAGTCCATGCCGACAAGGTACGCATTCTTGGCAGCAAAGATGTGCTGCAAGCCGCAATCGCCAATGAAAATCTGAAGCAGAACGGTGTTCAGTCTTTTGGACCGAAATGGCGCACCCGACAAGATTCGAACTTGTGGCCTCTGCCTTCGGAGGGCAGCGCTCTATCCAGCTGAGCTACGGGTGCGGGCCGGACCTGGATAAAGGGTCCGGTGAAGTGCGGGCAAACTAGTCGAAGGGGCCGCGTTGCGCAACCGGGGATTTTTCCTTGCAAGCCGCGGCTTTCGTCGCATGCCGGCTTGGAGATGGAGCTCGCCTCGGCCAGCATGGGATGGCATCGCCCATAGACTCGATTCGGTTCCTCGCATGAGCCCGCATAG
>JAHCJW010000272.1 GCA_026126125.1 Devosia sp. | reverse complement strand
TTCGCTCGAGGGCGTCGAAGAGGTGGTGATTTCGGAAGAGGTTGTCCGAGGACGCGACGTGCGTCCGCTCTACATCTATTCGGAACGCAAGAAGGAAGATCTGCCCGCCGGGGCCTGATCCAAAGCCAATACACGCATCCTTTACGGCCTCCAGCTTAACTGCTGGAGGCTGTTTTCGTTTTCGGGCGGCCGGGAGAACGTCACATGGGCGCCAATTTTCAGCTGGACATGACGACGCTGATCGTCGCCCGCATCATGGGACTAGTGGTGCTGTTCATCGGCGTCACCGTGATGACCTTGCAGCGCGACCGGCGGGAAACGGTGTTGTTCTGCGGCGCGCTGGCGATGGCTGTCTTGGGTTGGGCTGCCATCATCGCCGCCGTCGCCACACACAACAGCCTGATCACTGTGCTCTATGCCGGCTTCGTCACCGCCACGGTGTCTTTGCAGGGGGCAGCCCTCGCGACGCTTTTCGGGCGGCGCATTGACAGGGCCTGGTTTCTGCTGCCGCCGATCGCCGCCATGGCCATCGCGCTGCTCTATCGGCTGCAGGGAGCCGATATCACCTTGTTCGGCGCGGTGGTCCTCTGTGTTCAACTGGTCTGGACCTGCGGCTTCGTCGTGCGGCAGGGAGCACCTTTCGTGCGTGGCAGAACCTCGACACTGCTGGTGGTTGGTTTTGTCGTTTCGTTCGTCAGCGCCGCGATGCGGTTTGTGGGCGAGGTGTTCTGGCCCGACCTCATCCGCGATCCATTGGCTTCCGGCCCGGCCAACGCATTGCCATTTCTTGCGAGCTATATCGGCACTTTGCTCATCACGCTGGGCTGGCTATCGGCGCTCAAGGACCGCGCGGAAGGCGCGCTGGCAGAATTGGCTTTCAAGGATGAATTGACCGGGCTGGCCAATCGCCGGCGTTTCCATGAGACAGGGCGCCTGCTCTGGCTGCGCGCCAAGAGGGAAAGCACTGCCCTGACGCTGCTGCTGCTCGATATCGATCACTTCAAAGCGGTGAATGATCGCTGGGGCCATGGCGAGGGCGACCGGGTGCTCAGGATAATGGGGCAGTCCATCGCCGAGCTCTGTCGGACGGGCGATCTGGCGGCGCGGGTCGGCGGCGAGGAGTTCTGCCTGTTGCTGCCGGGATTGGATGGTCGCAATGCCCACCGGCTGAGCGAGCAATTGCGCGAGCGGCTCGAAGAATGTCTGCGTCTGCCTGATGGCAGCGCGGTTCGTTTCAGCGCCGGTATCGCCCAGGCGGGATTGCAGGACGACTCCGTCGATGCGCTTTATCGCCGGGCGGACAGCGCGTTGTATCAGGCCAAAGCCAGTGGGCGGGATTGCGCCATCATCAGCGCGAGCGACAGCTCGCGCGCGGTCGCCTGAACAAGAAAGACAAGAAAACATCCATGTTCCTTAGGCACATAGGTGTTTCCTGTGTTTTGGCATATCTCTTGTGCGTTTGCTCCCTCGCTGTCACAAAACCACAAAGCTTGACTTGCGGCGCACCCCTTGAGCCCTATTTATTAACCTGAATCGCCCAGCCTTCGAGCATTGGGCAGTCGCAATACGGGCGCGCTCTCCCAAATTCCTCCCGGCGCGCCCCGGAAAGGAAATGTGATGTCGGACGTTAATCCCACCGGCGAAGTGAGCCGGGACCGGGTTTACCCGGTTCTTCCCCTGCGCGACATCGTCGTCTTCCCCGGAATGATCGTGCCGCTGTTTGTCGGGCGCGAAAAATCGGTCAAGGCGCTTGAAGAGGTCATGCGCGACGACAAGCACATCCTTGTCGTCACCCAGAAAAACGCGCAGGACGACGATCCCGCGCCCGATCAGATCTATGCTACCGGTACCATCGCGACCGTGCTGCAGCTGCTTAAGCTTCCCGATGGCACCGTGAAGGTGCTGGTCGAAGGGCTGAGCCGCGCCACAATCGATCAGTATGTGCAGACCGAAGACTATTTCGAAGCCGAAGCCAGCCCGCTGGCTGAGCCGGCTGAGGACGAGATCGAGGTTGAAGCCTTGGCTCGCTCCGCTCAGAGCGAGTTCGAGAACTACGTCAAGCTGAACAAGAAGATTTCGGCCGAGGTGGTCGCGGCTGTTGGCCAGATCGAGAACGCCTCAAAGCTCGCCGATACGATTGCCAGCCACCTCGTGATCAAGATTCCCGAAAAGGAAGATCTGCTCTCGACCGTGTCCGTCATCGAGCGTTTCCAGAAGGTCATCGGCCTGATGGAAGGCGAGATCGGCGTATTGCAGGTGGAAAAGCGCATCCGCAGCCGCGTCAAGCGGCAGATGGAGAAGACCCAGCGCGAGTACTACCTGAACGAGCAGCTCAAGGCGATCCAGAAGGAGCTGGGCGAGGGCGAGGAC
>JAHCJW010000271.1 GCA_026126125.1 Devosia sp. | reverse complement strand
AAGCAGCCATAACCATCACACTGCCGCCGGTGCCGATGCACCGGCGGCTCCCACCCGAACCTTGTGGAGTTGGGCCATGACCTGGGGCTATGTGTTCCGGCGGCTGGCGATGTTTTTCGCCGTCGTGCTGGCGGCGACAACCGTCAATTTCATCGTGCCGCGCCTGGCGCCGGGCGATCCCACGGCTGCCGTTCTCGAGCAGTTGCTGTCCCGTGGGCAGCAGGTCGAGGGCGCTCAGGACATCGTGGCCAATTATCGCGCGCGCTTCGGTCTCGATGACCCAATGCTGGTGCAATACGGCCGTTACCTGTTCAACTCGCTGCGGCTCGACCTCGGCAGTTCGATCTCCTATTTCCCGCAGAGCGTCACCAGTGCCATTCTGGCGGCACTGCCGTGGACCATCGCCTTGCTGTCGGTATCGACCGTCATCGCCTTCGGGCTCGGCAGCCTCATCGGCGCGCTCCTCGCCTGGCCGGGCTCTCCGCGCGCCGTGCACCGCCTGGCTCCATTCCTCATGGTGCTGTCGGCAATCCCCTATTACCTGCTGGCGCTGATCGTCCTTTATCTTCTAGCCATCTGGACGGGCTGGTTTCCGCTGGGCGGGGCCTATTCCGTTTTTCCAAACGGCTTTTCCCTACCGGTGCTTTGGGATCTCGCCTACCACGCCTTCCTGCCAGCGCTGTCGATCGTGCTGGCCGGGCTGGGCTTCTGGGCGCTGGGGATGCGCGGCGCCATGATCAATGTGCTGGGCGAGGATTACCTGGCGCTGGCCGAGGCGAAGGGCCTCAAGAAGCGCCGCATCTTCTTCAAGTATGCCATGCGCAATGCACTGCTGCCGCAGGTCACGGCCCTCGCCATCGCTCTTGGCACAGCTGCATCGGGCTCGGTGCTGGTCGAGGTGGCATTCAACTATCCCGGCATCGGCTACCTGCTCTACAACGCCCTGCGCAGCTCGGACTATTTCCTCATCCAGGGCGTCGCCTTCTTCCTGGTCATTACGGTCGCCTTCGCGGTGCTGGTCCTCGACCTGCTCTATCCGCTGCTCGACCCGCGTATCCAAAGGCTATGAACATGCAGTCTATCCTGCGAAATACACGGGCCGCGCTGGCATATCTCGGCACCAATCCGAAGATGGTGGCAGGCATGGCCATCCTGGCGGTGCTGCTGCTCATCGGCATCATCGGACCCCTCTTCGTCGACATCCGGCTGGCGGAGCCGATCTCAGTCCGTACCAACCAGCCGCCTTCCGCAGAGCACTGGCTGGGCACGGATAGCGGCGGCCGCGACCTGCTGGCCGTTGTCATCGCCGGCACGCCACAGACTTTGCGCATGGGCGTGCTGGCGGGCGTCATCGGCACCACCATCGGCGTCATGCTCGGCCTATTCTCGGGCTATTTCGGGGGCTGGTGGGACCGGATCATCGGCGCCGTAACCGACACCATGCTGACCATCCCCCCGCTGGCGATTCTCCTCGTCGTTGCGTCCTCAGTGCGGGCGGTGAACGTTGAGATGATGGCGCTCATCATCGCCGCGCTGTCATGGATGCATGCCACGCGCGTCATTCGGGCACAAGTTCTCGCCTTGCGGGAACTGGGTTATGTGCAGATGGCGCGCCTATCGGGGCTGGGCAGCTTCTCCATCATCTTCCGCGAAATCTTTCCCAACGTCATCCCAATCGCCTTCGCGTCGCTGGTCGGCGCCACATCCGGCGCCATCCTTTCGGGCATGGGGCTCGAAGTCCTGGGACTCGGGCCGCAGAACACCCCCACTCTGGGCATGACCGTCTACTGGGCGCTGCTCTATGCCGCCTTCAGCCGCGGCATGTGGTGGTGGTGGAGCCCCCCGGTCATCATCCTGGCCCTGCTTTTCATCGCGCTCTTCCTGATCGCCAGCGCCCTCGACGATTTCGCCAATCCGCGCCTGAGGAGCCAGTCATGAGTGACACGGTTCTCAAGGTCTCCGACCTCACGGTGCAATATCCGACGGCAAGCGGCTCGTTCCATGCCACCCGCAATGTCAGCTTCTCACTACAACGAGGCGAACGCTTCGGCCTTGTCGGGGAGTCCGGCTCGGGCAAGTCGACCACCATCCTGGCGCTGATGCGAATGCTCAAGGGCGGCCTGGTCAGCAGCGGCAGCCTCGAACTCAACGGTCGCGAGCTGACGGGTCTCGATGACGAGGCTTTTCGTAAGCTGCGCTTCGCCGAGATGTCCCTAGTCCCGCAAGGCGCTATGAACTCGCTCAATCCGGTTCTGCGAATAGGCGCACAGATCGGGGACATTTACGACGATCACAGCGTCCGTCACGGCGGCGCGGAACGCGAGCGGATCATCGGCGACCTGCTGACCCGGGTGGGTCTCAGTCCTGAGGTGCAGCGCCGCTATCCCCACGAAC
>JAHCJW010000270.1 GCA_026126125.1 Devosia sp. | reverse complement strand
ATGATCGCCATCAGTTCCGCTTCATCGTCTCGCCCGAGGACGGCGCTGACCTTTCCGATCTCACCGAACACACCCGCGATCTGATGAGCCGCATCGAGGCGGATCTCGGAACGAAGCTCGACTGGGTGGCGGTCAATCACCACAATACCGGCCATCCCCATGTCCATGTCATCGTTCGGGGCAAGGATGATCTGGGCGAGAATCTGGTTATCAATGGCGACTATCTCGCCAATGGTATTCGTGAACGGGCGAGCGAGCAAACCACGCTGGAACTCGGCCCTGTGACCGAGATCGAGCAGAGCCGCAAGCTGTCTGCCGAGATCGATCAGGACCGCTTCACCCGCATCGACCGTGCCATGACCGAGGAGGCCGACGAACGGTTCCTCGATCTGCGCCATGAGCCAGACGATCCGCGCCGCCAGTTCAACCGCACGCTTCGCCTGCGCCGTCTCGCCAAATTGGAGAAGATGGGGCTGGCCACGGAACACGCCCCCGGCGTCTGGGAACTTGGCGCGAAGATGGAACCGACGCTGCGTGAACTCGGGGAGCGCGGCGACATCATCCGCAATATGCACAAGGCGCTGAAGGCCGATGGGCTGGCGCGTGATCCGATGACATTCCAGCTTCACGACGGCGCGCCCGCGATGCCGATCACCGGCCGCGTCGTCGACAAATATCTGACCGATGAGATGGGTGAGAACCTCACCCTCGTGGTCGACGGGATCGACGGCCGCACGCACCATCTTCCCGGCGTCGATCCGGCCCGCGTCGAAGACGCCCGGATTGGCAGCATCATCGAGGTCGCTCCCGCCGATACAGCACAGCGCCCATCCGATCGCACCATCGCTGCGATCTCGGAGAATGGCATTTATCGCCCGGGCCGCCACCTCGAACAGGCGAAGTTCGAGGGGCGTGTGCCGGGTGGTGATTATGAGGGCTATGTCGATGCCCATGTCCGGCGACTGGAGTCGCTACGCCGGGCCGGGATTGCCGAGCGGATCGACGCCGACCAGTGGCGCATCCCTGAAGACTTCGAGAGCCGCGCGGCCGCCTATGATGCCGGGCGTAACCGGCAGGCCAGTATCCGTGTCGTCTCTACCTTCGACCTGGAGAAGCAGATCGGCGCCGATGGCGCGACTTGGCTCGACCGACGCCTGATTGCGCCGGACGCCTCGGATCTTGCCCCGGCAGGGTTCGGGCAGCAGGTGCGCGAGGCAATGGATCAGCGCCGTGAACATCATATCGCACAGGGCGATGCGACACGGCAGCAGAATGGGCGCATCCTCTATCGGCGAAACCTGCTCGCCAATCTGCGGGAACGGGAGGTAGCGCGCATCGGTGCGGAAATGGCCGGGAGCAAGAGCTTGCCGTTCCGGGCGGCTGCTGATGGCGAGACTGTCAGCGGCAAGTTCACCGGAACCGTGCAGATCTCGAGCGGCAAGTTCGCCGTGGTCGAAAAAAGCCATGAGTTCACTCTTGTTCCATGGCGGCCGGTCATCGACCGCCAACTCGGCCGAGAGGTGATGGGCGTCGTGCAGGGTGGATCTGTATCCTGGCAGTTGGGACGGGCACGAGGGCTGGGGATCTGAGCCTTCGCGGCTCTGGTGCCGCGCGAACTGTTCTGGTGACGCCGGAAGGGAGCGCTCCCGAACTGACCTGTCCTATTTGCAGCCGCGACTATCCGGCAGCGCTGCGGCCTGACCTTTCCTGTTGCCACTCGCGAAAGTGCCTATTCTCTGGTCGGCTCCGACTCTTTTTGCCGATTGGAGCTTATATGCGTGGGGGCCGAATACTCTGGGGCCAGATCATTGTCGTGTTCACCATCGTCCTGGTGATGGTCTGGGCATCGACGCAATGGGTTGCCTTCCGCCTCGGGTTCCAGCCCCAGCTCGGGATTCCATGGTTCGATGTCGCGGGCTGGCCGGTCTATTATCCACCGGCCTTCTTCTGGTGGTGGTTTTCCTACGACGCCTATGCACCCCGTATTTTCACCGAGGGCGCAATCATCGCCACCTCCGGGGCGGTGCTCGCCATTGCCGCCGCCTTCTTCATGTCGATCATTCGGGCGCGCGAGGCGCGCAACGTCGCCACCTATGGTTCGGCCCGATGGGCCGAGGACAAGGAAATCCATGCCGCCGGTCTGCTTGGCCCCGATGGCGTGGTCCTGGGCAGGCACAGCAAGGACTATCTGCGACATGACGGGCCTGAGCATGTCCTTTGTTTTGCACCCACCCGATCGGGCAAGGGTGTCGGTCTCGTGGTGCCGACGCTGCTGACCTGGCCGGGAAGCTGCATCGTCCATGACATCAAGGGGGAGAACTGGCACCTGACTGCAGGCTTCCGGTCCCATCATGGCCGCGTCCTGCTGTTCGATCCGACCAATATTCATTCCGCAGCTTACAACCCGTTGCTGGAAGTCCGCCAGGG
>JAHCJW010000027.1 GCA_026126125.1 Devosia sp. | reverse complement strand
GCCGGTCTCGGCTTCATCGGCCTCGGCGCCCAGCCGCCGCTGCCCGAATGGGGGGCGATGATCTCGCGCGGTCGCACCTTTATCCTCGATCAGTGGTGGGTCGCCACCATGCCGGGCTTCGCCATCATCATCGTCTCGCTGGGCTTCTGCTTCCTCGGCGACGGGTTGCGCGACGTGCTCGATCCAAAAAACGAGGGCAAGAGCTGATGAGCGCGCCGCTTCTCGACGTCAAAAATCTCCGCGTCTCCTTTCCCACCCATTCGGGCCGGATCGAAGTCGTCAAAGGGCTCTCCTTCACCCTCGGACGCGAACGCCTCGGCATCGTCGGCGAGTCCGGCTCGGGCAAGTCGATGACCGGCCGCTCGATCCTCAAACTTATCCGCAAGCCGGGTGAGGTGACCGCCGACAAGCTCGAATTTGACGGTATCGACCTGCGCGCCCAGAGCGAAAAGCAGATGCGCGCCATTCGCGGCGCCCGCATTTCCATGGTCATGCAGGACCCCAAATTCTCGCTCAACCCGGTAATGACCGTCGGCGAGCAGATCGCCGAAGCCCTCGTCACACACCAAAAGCTGCCGCGCCGCGAAGTGCAGGCCCGGATTCTGGACATGTTGCGCGCCGTGCGCATCAACGATCCGGAGCGCGTGGCCAAGCTCTATCCGCACGAAGTTTCGGGCGGTATGGGCCAGCGCATCATGATTGCCATGATGCTGATCCCGGAGCCAGAGCTCCTGATCGCCGACGAACCCACCTCCGCCCTCGACGTCTCGGTGCAGGCGCAGGTGCTCGACATCATCGACGACCTCGTCACCCGCAAGGGAATGGGCCTCATCCTCATCAGCCACGATCTGGCGCTGGTCAGCCGCTATTGCGACCGCATTCTGGTGATGAATGCCGGCCGCGTGGTGGAGGAATGCGCCGCTGGGCAACTCGACCAGGCGCAGCATCCTTATACGCGCGGCCTTCTGGCGGCCATGCCGGTGATCGACGAAACCAGAGACGAACTGCCGGTGCTCGACCGGACGCAATGGGCCGGCACATGATCGCAATCGACCTCAAAAACCTCGATATCTCCTATGGCGACAGCAAGGTCGTGCATGGTGTCACGCTGTCCATTCCGGAAGGGGAGAGCTTTGCGCTGGTCGGGGAAAGCGGCTCGGGCAAGTCGACTATCCTGCGCGCCATAGCCGGGCTCGCTCCCGATTGGGAGGGCGAAATCTCGGTCTTCGGCCATAAGCGCAGCCATAGTATTGACCGCGCCGTCTCGCGTCAGGTGCAGATGGTGTTCCAGGACCCCTATGGGTCGCTGCATCCGCGCAAGACCATCGACGCAGCGCTTTCCGAGCCCTTGGCCATTCACGGCATCGGCAATCGCGGCGAGCGCGTCGAAGCCATGCTCAAGGCCGTGGGCCTTGACCAACGCTTCCGCTTTCGGTTTCCCCATCAGCTTTCCGGCGGCCAGCGTCAACGCGTCGCCATCGCGCGAGCGCTTATGCTCGAGCCAAAAATCCTGCTGCTCGATGAACCGACCTCGGCGCTCGACGTGTCCGTGCAGGCCGAGATCCTCAATCTGCTCAAACGCCTGCGTCGTGAGCAGAACCTCACCTTCCTGATGGTGACGCATAACCTACCCGTGGTGAGCTTCCTTTGCGATCGCCTCGCCGTCATGCGCCACGGCCGCATCGTCGAAATTGCCGATGTCGCCCAACTCAAGGCCGGTGACCTCAAGCAGGATTATTCGCGCGAATTGCTCGCCGCCACCGAAGGCAGTTAGCCCTCTGCCCCCGGTAAGCACGAGAGCGGCATGACCCGACTGGTCCGAATGAACCAGGCAAACCGCGCGTCAGTTAGACTTTCAAAGACCAAGGACGACCCGAATGACCGACCACACCCCTGCCCTCAGAGCTTTCGACGCGGCGATCTCCAAGGCCAAGACCGCCGATGAAGCCTTCACCGCCCTGCAGGACCTCGCCCGGGCTGTTGTCGGCGCCAAGCTGTTCACCGTCATGCTGGTGGATATGCAGGCGGAACTTTCCCGCCGCGCCTATACCAGCGACCCGGTCAGCTACCCCGTTTCGGGCACTAAGCCACTCAATTACGGCCCCTGGTTCGACATCGTCCATGGCCAGCGCCAGTTCTTCGTCGCCAACACCATCGAAGATATCGCCAAGTTGCTGTTCGATCACGAACTCATCAACCAGCTGGGCTGCCAGTCGGTCGTCAATGCGCCCATCATTATCAAGGATGAATTGGTGGGCTGCATGAACATGCTGGATGTGGCGCATCATTATACGCCCGAACGCCTACAGGCCATTCGCGACGTGCTGCTGATCCCGGCCAAGCTCGCGGTTCTGGTCGCCCGCGGCTGATTTCGACTATTGGGGAGCTCCCCCCAAAAAAACGCCGTCGCGCTTAAAACACCCCACCCTGCCCTTCCTCTCAAGGAAGCGACAGGGTGGGGTTATCGTTTTTAGGGCTGAATGCTCTTTAGCTTGCCGTCGCGATCAGCGTTGCGTTCCCGCCGGCAGCGGTGGTGTCCACGCACACATGCCGCTCCAGTTGCAGCCGAGCAACCTCCTCCCTCCCGCTCAGCAACGGCAGGATCGGCCCGTCGCGCTCGGCCAGTGCCTTGCGCATCACGCCCAGAGTTGCATCGTCGCCGAACCAGGCCACCGCATCGAAGGTCGTCGCGGTGCGCAGCATGTCGGCATCCAGCGGCACCACCAGCGGCACGCATCCGGCCATTTCCGCCATTTTCCGCTGCGCCGCCACATCGGCCTCGCTCGGCCCGAGACAGAGAAGCGTTCCCCGCGGCGCGACATGGAGGACATTGCTCTCGCCCGTCGGCCCAGGCAGGTCCAGCGACGCGGATTGCAAATCCGTGTGCCCGCGCGTGAAGCGCGGCAGATAATGCGGTCCACCGGCCTTGGGCCCGGTGCCTGACAGCCCCTCGCCGCCAAAAGGCTGCGAGCCGACCACGGCGCCGATCTGATTGCGGTTGATATAGATATTGCCGGCACGCACCGAGGCGGAAACCTTCTTCACCCGGCTCGAGATACGCGTATGCATGCCGAAGGTGAGGCCATAGCCCGAGTCATTGATCGCAGCGATGACCTTATCGATGTCCTCGGCCTTGAAGGTCGCGACATGCAGCACGGGCCCGAAGATTTCCTCGGGAATGTCCTCAACGCCGCCAACCTGGATGACGCTTGGGGCAACGAAATAGCCCCGCTCCGGCGCTTTGAGCGCATGAAGCCGCTGCGCCGCATTAACCTCGAGATAGTCCAGAATCTTCTGCCGCGCCGCCTTGTCGATGATCGGGCCGATATCGGTCGCCAGATCCCAGGGATTACCCAAAGTCAGCTCGTTCATCGCCCCCTTGAGCATGGTCAGCGTCCGCTCGGCCGCGTCTTCCTGCACATAGAGGATGCGCAGCGCCGAACAGCGCTGGCCGGCGGACTGGAAGGCGGAGGCGAGAATATCGCGCACCGCCTGCTCGGGCAGCGCCGTGGAGTCCACGATCATGGCGTTGAGCCCGCCGGTTTCGGCGATCAGCGGCGCCTTCGGATCGAGATGGGCGGCCATGGCCCGGTCGATCCGATGCGCCGTCGGCAGCGAGCCGGTAAAGACCACACCCGCTATGCGACTATCCGAGGTCAGCGCCGTGCCGACCTCCGGTCCGCCCGGAACGAGCTGGATCGCGTCAAGCGCAATACCTGCCTCATGCATCAACTGCACGGCGCGATGGGCGATGAGCGGGGTTTGTGGAGCTGGCTTGGCCACCACCGCATTGCCCGCGACCAGTGCAGCGGCGATCTGGCCGGTGAAAATAGCGAGCGGAAAATTCCACGGCGAAATCGCCGCAAAGACGCCACGCGCCGCCCCCAACTCCTGCCTTTGCGCCTCGTCGGCATAATAGCGCAGGAAATCCACCGCCTCGCGCAGTTCCGCCACGGCATCAGCCCAGCTCTTGCCAGCCTCGAGCGCCAAAAGGGCAAAGAGTTCGGCGCCGTGAGCCTCATAGAGATCGGCCGTTTTGCGCAACAGGTGGGCGCGGGTGGCGACGGGGGTCGAGGCCCAGGCCGAGGAGACCGCGGAAGTGATGGCAGCGGCGACGTCGTCGGCTGTTGCGGGGACGACATGTCCCACAATATCGTCAGGGTCGGCAGGATTGATGACGGGTAGCATAGCTCCCGGCACCCCTTCCCTGGCCAAAGAGGGGGTAGCCTTCCACTCGCTTGAACGGAATTTTTCTCGCGCCGCCTCAACCGCCCCGAACGCCACCGGATCGGTCAGATCGAGCCCGGCCGAGTTTTTTCGTCCGCCAAAGATGGCCTCAGGCGCGGAAATGGAGGCATTGGCAAACCCGTCCAGAGCCAGCAGCTTACCGATCGGGTCTTCGGCGACCTTGGCCGCCGGAATGTCCTCGTCAGCGATCTGGTAGACGAAAGAGCCATTGGCCCCGTTCTCCAACAGGCGCCGCACGAGATAGGCCAGCAGATCCTTGTGCGCCCCCACCGGCGCATAAATGCGCGTGCGGGTGGAATGGTTGGTGCGCAACACCTCGTGCAGACGCTCGCCCATGCCATGCAGGCGCTGGAACTCGTAAGAATCGTTGAAGCGACCGGCTTCGCTGGCCAGATGCAGCACCGCCGCCGCAGTATGGGCGTTGTGCGAGGCAAATTGCGGATAGATGCGCTGGCAGGAAAACAGCTTCCGCGCCGCCGCGATGTAGCTCACATCGGTCGCCGCCTTGCGCGTGTAGACCGGAAAGCCTTCCAGTCCCAGCACCTGCGCCCGCTTGACCTCTGCGTCCCAATAGGCGCCCTTGACCAGCCGCACCATGATGCGCCGGTCAAGCCGTTCCGCCGTCGCTTCCAGCCAGTCGATCAGTGGCAGCACGCGCTTGCCATAGGCCTGCACGACCACGCCGAACCCATCCCAACCGGCCAATTCCGGCGTTGCCAGCACGGCCTCGATGATATCAAGCGACAGATCGAGCCGATCGGCTTCCTCTGCGTCGATATTGAACCCCATATTGGCGGCGCGGGCAGCCAGCGCCAGCTTGCGCGTCGCCTCGACCAGTTCGACGAGAACCCGCTCGCGCTGTGCGAACTCATAGCGCGGATGCAATGCCGAGAGTTTCACCGAGATGCCGGGATTGTCGCGCACCGCGCTCGAGGTGCAGTGCGGCGCCAGCGTGGCGATGGCGCGCGCATAGGCCTCGAAATAACGCTCCGCATCTTCCCAGGTGCGGGCTGCTTCTCCCAGCATATCGTAGGAATAACGATAGCCCAGTGCCTCAGGCTTTCTGGCGTTGTTGATCGCCTCGTCAATAGTGCGGCCGAAAACGAACTGACTGCCCAAGAGCCGCATGGCCTGGCCAACCGCCGTGCGGATCACCGGCTCGCCCAGCCGCGCCACGGCGCGATGCAGCGCGTTCTTCGGCCCAACCTCGGGGTCACCCAGAACATCGGCGGTGAGGCTCAGAGCCCAGGAAGAAAAATTGACCAATTGGCTCGATGAGGCGCCGAAATGGCTGGCCCAGTCCGAGCCCCCCACCTTGTCGTGGATCAGCGCATCAACCGTCTCGGCATCCGGCACGCGCAGCAGCGCCTCGGCCAGCGACATCAGCGCCACGCCTTCATCGGTGGCAAGGCCATATTCGGCCAGGAAGCTCTCCATCAGTCCGAGCCGGTTGCCACTGCGCACCGCCGTGACCAATGTCTCGGCATGGGCGGAAATGGCTTGCCGTTTCGCCGCATCAAGACCGGTTTCAGCAATCAGCTGCGGCACCAGCCGGTTTTCATCTGCATAGATGCGGGTGCGCATGGCACCGCGGATAACATCGATATCGGTCATGGGGAGCACTCAAAAAGCGTTACCCCCACAATGCCAGAGCCTAGACAGGCCTTTTTCCTGTTTGTCTGGTAAAACGACGCCATTAATGGCAATTATTGGCCACTTGTCAGGCGAACCAGCTATGAAAACCGTCACTCACGAGACTTTGGACCAGATCGACCGCCGCATCCTCGACGAACTCGCGCGCGATGGCCGCCTCAGCGTGGCCGAATTGAGCCGCAGGGTGAACCTGTCCAAGACACCCTGCCAAGCGCGCATCAAGCGCCTCGAAGCCGAAGGCTATATATTGGGCTATCGCGCCGTGATCGATCCCGAGCGCCTTGGCCTGCCTCATGTCGCCTTTGTCGAGGTCAAGCTCTCCGACACGCGCAAGGGGGCGCTCGCCGCCTTCAACAGGGCCGTCCGCGCTCTTCCAGAGGTCGAGCAGGCGCACATGATCGCCTCGAGCTTCGACTATCTGCTCAAAGTGCGCACCAAGGACATCGCCGCCTATCGTGAGGTCTTGGGCGAAAAAATCTCCGCGCTGCCCCATGTCGCGCACACCTCGACCCATGTTTCGATGGAGGCTGTCAAAGACGACGCGGAGTAGTTTTTGCGGATACCCTTTTGAGAGGCGTTTGCCGGCTCCCCTCCCCGCAGCAAGATTTTGTCCAAACGCCACAATCTTAGCATTCGTGCACTTTGTCGCCGGTGCGCGCCGATGCTATTGCCAGCGCCATGTCTCGCCTCTCCCGTTTCCTGCCAAATCTCGTTCCCGTCAGCCATCGCGAGCGTCTGCGCGCGTCGCTTGGCGCTTTTCTCGGCCTGCTCGCCACGGCGGCCCTGACCCGCTTCGCTTTGGGGCAAGGCCCGGGTTGGCCGCTGTTGATGGCGCCCATCGGGGCTTCCGCGGTGCTGCTCTTTGCCGTGCCCGCCAGCCCGCTTGCGCAACCCTGGTCGATCCTCGGGGGCAATTGCGTTGCCGCCATTGTGGGTGTCACCTGCGCCCAATGGATCGGCGATGCGCCGCTTGCCGCGGCTCTCGCCGTCTCGATCAGCATCGGCCTCATGCTGACGCTCAAATGCCTGCACCCGCCGAGCGGGGCGGTGGCGCTCACCGCTGTCATCGGCGGCCCCGCCATCACCGATCTGGGCTATATTTTTGTCGCCTGGCCGGTGGCGATGAACTCGCTGCTCCTGCTTGTGGTGGCAGTCGCCTTCAACCGGATGACCGGCAAGGACTATCCGCATCGCCCCGCCGCCACCGCCCCCCATCTCGCCATTCCGCCGCACCAGGTCAGCCTGGGCGTCACCATCGATGATCTGGAAAAGGCGATCAGTGAGCGCGACGAGGTGATCGGCGTCGATCCGATTGATCTGAGCGATGTCCTGCAGCGCGCCGAAACCCTGGCCTTCGCCCGCCGCTCGGGCGGAGTAACCGCCGGTTCGGTGATGACCCGCGCCGTCACAACCATTGCTCCGGGCACCTCGCTGCGCGTCGCGCTTCGGCTTTTGCGGCAAAAGGGCATCAAGGCGCTGCCCGTCATCGACGACACGAAACGCGTCGTGGGCATTCTCACCCAGACCGACCTGCTCGACAAAGCCGATTGGGGCCCAGCTCGTGCCGCCTCGGGTTCGGCATGGCGGCTGCGGGCCATCGCCAATTCCGACCGCCCCCTGCGCGGCAAGGCGCGCGACGTGATGACGCCGCTGGTATCGACCGTTTCGGTGGTGATGCCCCTGGCCATGGTGGTGCAGCTGATGCTGCGCACTGGCCATCATCACTTGCCGGTGGTCGAGGATAGCGGGGCTTTGGCCGGGATGGTGACCCAGACAGACGTGGTGACGGCCTTGTTCCACGCCAATATAGAAGACCTGGCCCAGGCAGGGTAGCGGATCACCAGAGTTCCGCCAACCGGCGAAGATGGCTCATCATTGCGTTCCCCCGATCTTGGCAATTCCTGTTTTGCTCATGCCGATCCGCTTCGTCGATATCGGGTCTTCCGGAGCCCTCGACGATGCGCTATCGCACTCTGGCTGTGACGGGGCAGGTCTTTTGGCCCGATCTCGTTCGACAGCAAGAGTTGAGGACGGCCTATAATTGCTCTTGTTTCGCCAGCGCCGGAAAAATAGGCTCGCCTCTGCAGGGAAACCGTCAACATCTTGCCCTCGATCCCCCTTCGAAGGGCAAAAGGAAACGCATAAAATGTCAAGGATTGCCGCTACCACTCTGGCGCTCGGGCTTGCCGCCACCGCAGCCTTCGCCACGCCCGCTTTCGCGCAGGACAAGACGCTCACCATTTCCTGGTGGGGATTCAACGGTGAAAAACTCGAAGCCATCGTCCTCGCGCCCTTCCGCGCACAGTGCGGCTGCGAGATCCAGTTCGAAACCGGCAACAATGGCGAGCGCCTGAACAAGCTGCAGATTCGCAATGGCGGCGGCGTCGACGTAGCCTATTTCTCAGACAGCTTCAGCCAGCAGGGCATCGACCTGGGCATTTTCCAGAAGCTCGACCGCTCCAAGCTGCCCAATCTCGCAGGCATTTACGACCTGGCCCAGGACCCGCAGGGTGGGTATGGCCCCGCCTACACGATCGGTCGCGTCGGCATCGTCTATGACAGCGCCAAGCTGGCGACGCCGATCACCTCGTGGAACGATCTCTGGCGCGAAGACCTCGCCGCATCGCTGTCGCTGCCCGGCATCACCACCACGGCCGGCCCGATGGTGGTCATGAAGGCCGGCGAACATGAAGGCGCCGACGCCTTCGAAAACGCCGATGCCGCCTTTGCAGGCGTCGAAGCCCTCAAGCCCAATGTGGTGAAAAACTACAATACCGGCTCGGAGATGATCAATCTCTTCTCCACCGGCGAAATCACCGCGGCCATCGCCCAGGACTTCACGCTGGCGCAGATCCGGGCCGCCGTGCCCTCCGTCGTCTGGGCCGATCTCGAAGAAGGCTCCATCGCCACCCTCAATACGGTCAACATCCCGGTCGGCGCGCC
Organism: Devosia sp.; assembly: GCA_026126125.1. Classification (GTDB taxonomy): domain Bacteria; phylum Pseudomonadota; class Alphaproteobacteria; order Rhizobiales; family Devosiaceae; genus Devosia. The sequence goes on along the minus strand of JAHCJW010000027.1, from coordinate 21,571 downwards.
CGAGCCGGAATTGGCCTATGAGTTCATCAACTTCATCCTGTCGCCCGAAATCCAGCAGCAGCTGGCCGAACAGGGTGTCGACGCGCCCGTCGCCACCTCTGTTACGCTGACGCCGGAACAGGCGGCTCTGTGGACCTATGGCGCCGATGTCATCGCCGGTCTGCAGCGCATCGACTACGCCAAGATGAACGCCGCCAAGGGTGGCTGGGTCGATCGCTGGAACGAAATCTTCGGTATGTAATGCCTGAAAGGAGGGGTGCGGCTCTCCGCCCCCTCATTCACCCTCCCCCATCGGGGGAGGGTAACATCAAGCGAATGAGAGACGTTTTCACCCCCCAGCCTCACCCTCCACCCTTGAGGGCAAGGCCGTGAAGAGGGTATCTCTCGAGCAGGGCGCTCTCGTCGCCAAAGGTAAAATCAATGAAACGCTTCGCAGGCTGGACACTGGCCTCGCCCGCAACGCTGCTGGTCGTGCTGGGTCTCGTGGCCCCGGTCGCCGCGACCATCTACACGACTTTCGGCACACCCGGCGGCCCCTTCGCGACCTATCAGGCCTTTTTCGGCAGCGGGTTTCGTCGCGCCGTGCTGTTGCGTACCATCAATGTGTCGCTGATCGTCACCGCTATCGCTCTGACCGTCGGCTTCATCACCGCCTATGTCGTTTCACGCGCGCCGGGCTGGCTCAAATCCATCCTTATCGTCGCGGCCGTCTTCCCCCTGCTCACCGGCGTTGTGGTTCGTTCCTTTGCCTGGCTGATCATCCTGGGCAAGAATGGCATTCTCAATACCACGCTGGTCAATCTCGGCATCGTCGATGAACCCTTGCAGATGCTCTATACGCAGGGCTCGGTGATCGTCGCCATGGTCTATCTGTTCGTACCGCTGATGATCCTGACGCTGGTCGGCGTGCTCGAGGCCATCCCTGACGATCTCATCCAGGCGTCCGCCTCGCTCGGTGCCAGACCCTCGGCCACCTTTACCCAGGTCATCCTGCCGCTGGCCGTGCCCGGCCTGATCTCGGCCGGCATATTCTCGCTGACGCTCTGCTGGAACGAGTTCATCTACGCGCTGACCTTCGTCGCCGATTCCGAGATCAAGACGGTGCCGGTGGCGGTCGTCACCGAGCTCGTCGAGGGCGACATCTATCACTGGGGGCCGCTGATGGCGGGCGCGCTGCTCGGGTCGCTGCCGGTGGCGGTGTTCTACTCGTTCTTCGTCGAGTATTACGCCGCGGCCCGCCGCTCAACCCGATACGTCTGATGCCCACCAAGCTCCACCCCGCCCTGATCGGCTTCACCGTTCTCGTCTTCATCTTTCTCAATGGGCCACTGGTCATCGTCTTCGGTGCGGCGCTCAGCGACACGACCTTTCTCACCTTCCCACTGCAGGGTTTGTTTCAGATGGTTGAAACATCTTCGCCATCGACGCCTTCCGTCGCACCATCCTCACCAGCCTGCAGGTCGCATTTCTCTCCACTTTCATCGCCTTGCTGATCGGCATCCCGGCGTCCTACGCCATGAGCCGCTATCGCATCCAATTGCCGGGCTGGCTGTCGACACTGTTCGTGCTGCCGGTCCTGGTGCCCGAATTGGTGCTGGGCTTCTCGCTGCTCAAGAACTTCGCTTTCCAGTTCAATGCGCCGATCTTCCTGTCACTGGTGGTTGGCCACACGATTCTCATCCTGCCCTATGTGATCCGGGTGATTTCGGCCTCGCTCGCCTCTTTCGATTTCTCCATCGAGGAAGCTGCGATCAGCCTCGGCTCCCCGCCGCTCAAGACGTTCTTCACCGTGCTGCTGCCCAATGTCCGCTCGGGGGTGATCGCCGCCTTCATCCTGGCCTTCATCACCTCGATCAACGACGTCTCGATCTCGATCTTCCTGACGGGCCCAGGCATTTCCACCCTGCCAATTCAACTGCTCGCCCATATGGAGCAGTTCTTCGATCCCACCGTGGCTTCGGTTTCGGTGCTGCTCATGGTGCTGACCGTGGCCGTGATGGCCATTGTCGAACGCTCGCTGGGCCTCACCTTCCTTGCCAAATAGAGGTCTTGCCGTGACCAAGCCGCTCAATATCCGCAACATCACCGCTCACTACGGCCAGACCAAGGTTCTCGAAGACCTCTCGCTCGACATCGCCGAAGGCGAGCTGGTTTCCCTGCTCGGCGCTTCGGGCTGCGGCAAGACCACGACGCTCCGCCTCGTCGCCGGTTTCCTGCAACCGACCTCGGGCACGATCACGCTCGGCGGCAAGGACCTCACCCGCCTGCCGGCCTATCAGCGCGACATTGGCCTTGTGTTCCAGAACTACGCGCTGTTCCCGCATCTCTCGGTCGCCGATAATGTCGGCTTCGGCCTCAAGCAGCGCGGCATTTCCGGTGAGGCCAGAACCAAGCGCGTCGGGGCCATGCTTGAGCGCGTCGGCCTCGCCCATCTTGCCGACCGCCTGCCAGCGGCGCTATCGGGCGGGCAGAAGCAGCGTGTGGCCCTTGCCCGCGCGCTCGTCATCGAGCCGCCACTGCTGATGTTCGATGAGCCGCTTTCCAATCTTGACGCCAAGCTCCGCGTCGACATGCGGGTGGAAATCCGCCAGCTTCAGCGCGCCAACGGCACCACGTCCGTCTATGTCACCCATGACCAGGAAGAGGCCTTCTCCATTTCCGACCGTGTTGCCATCATGCATGCAGGTCGGATCATGCAGCTCGACACGCCGGAAAACCTCTATCAGCGACCGGCCAACGCCTTCGTTGCCCGTTTCGTCGGCTTTGAAAATCTCGTGCCGATGAAAGTCGTCGCCCGCGATGGGGCCCAGATCACCGCCGAAGCGGCGGGCGGCGTGCGCCTCACCCTCGGTCTTGAGCATTTCGGCGCTATTCCGGACACGTTCGTACTGGCCTGCCGCGCCGATGGCCTCGCCGTCACCGACAATCCCGCGGCTGAAGGCATTCCCGCCATTTTGGGCCTTCGCACCTATCTTGGCCGCGCCTATCAGTATCAGTGCGACACGCAAGCCGGCGCCCTGATCGCCAATGGCCCCCTCAGCCGGCCGCTGGAGCCGGGCGTTCGAGCAAAGCTGGTGCCGGTGCCGGAGCAGTGCACGATTTTGGCGGTGGAGTAGGTGGTGCCCACCATTCTCCTCACCAACGCCCTCATCGTCACCATGGACGATGCCCTCAGCGTGCATGAAAACGGCTGGTTACAGGTCGACGGCGCCACCATCACCGCCCTCGGCTCTGGCACACCCCCAAAGCTGCCTGACGCTGAAATCCTCGATTGCGGTGGCGACATCGTCATGCCCGGCATGGTCAACACCCATGCCCACATGGCCATGTCGGTGTTTCGTGGCTTGGGCGAGGATGTCGACGACCGGCTCTACCGCTATATTCTGCCGCTCGAGCGCAAATTCGTTTCAGCCGAAATGGTCCGCGCCGGAACCGCCTTGGCGGCCGTTGAAATGATCCAGGGCGGCGTCACCACTGTCGCCGACATGTATTATTTCGAAACCGAGGTCGGCCATGTCTGCGCCGAGGCCGGCCTTCGCGCCATTGTCGGGCAGACCCTGGCTGATTTCGCACCGCCCGACCACAAGGATTTCGACGAAGGTTTTGCCCGTGTCGAAGAACTGGTGTCTCTGTTTGCCGGCCATCCCCTCGTCACCCCCTCCATCGCCCCGCACGCCCCCTACTCCACGGGCCGCGATGTGATGGCGCGCGTCGCGCAGTGGTCAGCCGATCACCCGAACGTGCCGGTGCAGATGCATCTGGCCGAAAGCACGCTGGAGGTGAACTGGGCCCGCGAAACGCACGGCAAATCCACCGTCGCCGTGACCGCGGAAGCCGGGCTCCTAAAGCCCAATCTCATCTGTGCGCATTGCCTGCAACTCGATGACGACGATATTCGCCTCATGTCCGAGCATCAGGTCTGCGTCGCCACCAATCCGCGCTCCAACGGCAAGGCCGGCCGCGGTATCGCGCCGGTGGAAAAGTTGCGCAATGCCGGCTTGCCGGTGGGCATCGGCAGCGATGGCGCCATGAGCGGCAACACACTAGACCTTTTCAGCCAGTTCGCGCCCGTCTCCATGTTCGCAAAGCTACTCGGCGGTTCGCGCAAACCTCTGCCGGCCGTCGATGTGATAAAAATGGCCACGATCGAAGGTGCCCGGGTGCTTGGCCTAAACCTCAAGACCGGCTCGCTGGAGCGAGGCAAGCAGGCTGATTTGATCCGCATCAGTCTTGCCGCGCCGCGCCTACACCCGATCTATGATCCCTATTCGGCGCTGGTCTTTGCTGCCATGCCGACCGACGTGACCCACACCATGGTGGCCGGCCGCTGGCTGATGCGCGAAAGGCGGGTAGAAACCCTCGATACCCGCAAGAGCGTTGCCGATGCCGTGCAGGTCGCGTCCCGCTTCAAGGCAGAAATGCGGGAAATCGATCGGCGCTCGTGAAGCGCCTTGCGTTAGCGGCACCTTAACCAGCGCGGATTTTTGCCTGATATTTGTAGTGGCGAAGCGCATTGAAATCGGCTTGTCTTTCCCCATGAAAAAGCGCGTGATCATCGATACGGACCCGGGCCTCGACGACGCCGTGGCCATTCTTTTTGCCCTCGCCAGCGGACTTTTCGATGTTGTCGGGCTCACCACTGTCGCGGGCAATATCGGCCTCGAGCGCACGACCAAAAATGCCGCTGGCCTGCTCGCCGTCGCCGGGCGAGCCGATATTCCGGTGTTTTCCGGCGCTGAAAAAGCGCTGCTGCGCGACAATATCGACGCCATCGTCGTTCACGGCGACGACGGGTTGCGTGGTATCACCCTGCCGCCCGCTTTGGCCCCCTCACGCAGTGGTGCCGTGGCCTGGCTGGCCGAAACGCTGCGCACTGAACCCAGCGGCTCCATCGACATCCTGGCGCTCGGCCCTCTTACTAATATTGCGCAGCTCATCAACCAATATCCCGATGCGGCCGACCGGATCGGGCATCTCATCGCCATGGGTGGCACGGTTCTGGAGCCTGGCAATGCCGGCCCTTCTTCCGAATTCAACTTCGCCAGCGATCCCGAAGCAGTAGCGCTGGTGCTGCATTCCGGCATTCGCACGACCCTGGTGCCGCTTGACGTGACGCGCCGCGTTCGTTTGGACACCGACTATGTCGAAGCCTTGCGCGGCACGTCTGTCGGCGACACGACTGCCGACCTTCTCTTCGCCTATCTGCAGGACGACCGGCGCAGCCGGCCTCTCCATGACCCCTGCGTCATGCTGCTGGCCGCAGCCCCCGAGCTGTTCGGCGTCGATTTCATGCGGCTTTCGGTCAATCTGGGCGACGATGTCGACGCTGGCGCTCTCATCCGTCGCGAAACCGGTAGTCCGGTCAATGTCGCCATGCGTGTCGATGTGCCGGCAGTGCTAAAATTGCTGGCCAGCGGCTTTCGCTGATCCCTATTCGAGCTCCTGCTCCACCAGCGCTGTCCAATAGCGCGCGCCGGTCAGTATCGCGTCATCGTTGAAATCGTAGCGCGAATTGTGGTGCAGTGCGCCATCGACCGCCGGGCCATTGCCCAGCCACACATAGGCACCGGGGACCTCGGCGCCGAAAAAGGCGAAGTCATCGCCCGCCGTCGAGGGCGGAAAATCTGTGACCACAGGCCGCCCCGTCGCTACCTGCGCGGCGCGCAAGGCGCGGGCGGTTGCGTCGGCATCGTTGACCACCGGCGGAATACGGCGCTGGAACTCGTAGTCGACCGAAATGCCGAAGGTCGCGGCGATGCCGCGCGCCACCACGCCGATTTCCGCTTCCAGCTGCTCGCGCACCTGCGCCGAATAGGCCCGTGCCGTGCCGCCGATGCGCACGCTGTCAGGAATGACGTTGAGCGCCTTGAAATCCCCGGCATCCAACGCGCAAGCGCTAACCACAGCGGGCTGCAGCGGATCAACCACGCGCGCGACGATGGTGTGGAGCGCGGCGAGGAAATGCCCGGCCGCGGTGACCGCGTCGCGTCCCAGATGCGGCTTGGCACCGTGGGTACCAACCCCCTTGAAGGTCACCAGCCAGCTATCGGAGGAGGCCAGTTGCGCCCCCGCCACAACCGCCATTTCGTCGATGGCCAAACCCGGCATATTGTGCAGCCCATAGACCGCATCGACCGGGAATTTGGCAAAGAACCCCTCCTCCACCATCGCCCTGGCGCCGCCACGGCCTTCCTCGGCCGGCTGGAAGACAAAATGCACCGTGCCGGAGAAATTGCGGGTGCGCGCCAAGTGACGTGCCGCTGCCAGGAGCATCACCGTGTGCCCGTCGTGACCGCACGCATGCATGACATTGGGCGTTTCGGATTTATAAGGCCGGTCGGCCAGTTCGGGCATGGCGAGCGCATCCATATCGGCCCGCAAGGCGATGCGGCGCGCCCCCGTGCCGACGCGCAAGGTGCCGACGACGCCGGTTTTGCCAAGCCCAAGGCTGACCTCGATCCCCACCTCGGCCAGTTTTTCGGCAACGATGGCGCTGGTCCGCACTTCCTCGAAACCCAGTTCGGGATGGGCATGCAGATCGCGGCGCAACGCGATCATGTCGTCGAGTTCAAAGGGATCGTTGCCGCCCGATTGCATTGTGTCGTCCATATTGTCATAGCTCGCTTCGGCGCAGCTTTGCCCCTGCAAGCGCGCATAATCAAGGATGAGGCATGGTTTTCGAGCCGCATGATTTCTGGCAGAGCTTTTCGCCGCCCGGCACCCATGACCCCGCACCCGAGGCGGGACATGCCGGCTTCTACCCTGCGACCCTGCCCGATGGACGGCAATTACCCCTGCCATTGCGCGTTCTGCCCGGTGATGGCACCGCCGCCGTCGCCTCGCTGATCCTCAACCAGGCCAGCTTCACCGTCGAGGATGGCCTCGCCGCCACATTGGCGCAATTGCTGCGCCCGCACGCGCCAGAGGTAATCATCGGCGTACCAACGCTCGGCCTACCTCTCGCCTCCAATGTTGCCCGCCGCCTTGGGCATACTCGCATGGTGCCGCTCGGAACATCGCGAAAGTTCTGGTATCGCGACGAACTGTCCGAGCCCATGCGCTCAATCACCAGCCCTGGGGCCGGCAAGATGCTGTATATCGATCCCAGAATGCTGCCCTTACTCACGGGGAAGCGCATTGCCGTCGTCGACGACGTCATCAGCACGGGCCAGTCGATGCAGGCGGCGCTGCGCCTTCTGGAGCGCGCCGGCATAGTCCCGGTCGCCATCGGTTGCGCCATGCTTCAGGGCTCCGGGTGGCGTGACACGCTGGCATCGCATGAAGACAAGATCGTGGCACCATTGGCGACACCCCGGTTCGTCCTCAGCCCCGCAGGGCGCTGGAAACCCGCCGATCAGGAAACAGAAACCCATTAGGGTAAACAGTTTCCCCCTCGCCGTTCAGAGCATTTGTTGCGATATTTCAAAGCGGCGCCGTTTCTATAGTTTCTGAAGTGCTAATTCACTCGATAAACTTGCGGCACCCACCCCAACGGACCCTGAAATTCTGACCGATACAGCTTCACCCAAGCAAGAAATGCTTTGGGGTGATGTCAATCATGTCGGCAGTAGACCGCGTCCTCTCGTCCGGAACTCGCTACATCGATGATCTGCTCGCGCCACGGAAGTGGACCGGGGACAGCATCAGTTTTGGCTTTTCACAGTCGTCCTCGATCTATGGTACCGGTTATGGCAAGGGCGAAACCAAGAGTTTTGCTGCCCTCAGCGCCAGCCAGCAGAAAGCGGCGCTAGACGCCTTCAAACTTTGGGACGAGTTGATCGCGCTCGATCTGGTACAGACCAGCGCCAATGACGCCGAGATCCGGTTGGGCGTTTCCAGCCTGCCGACCACGGCCTGGGCCTATACCCCGACCTCGCTTGCCACGGGTGGCGATGTTTGGCTGGGTACGACCTATCTCGCCGCGCCTATCAAGGGCAATTATGCCTACCTCACCATCATGCACGAAATCGGCCACGCGCTGGGCCTCAGCCACCCGCACGAGGCCAGCACGCTTGCGTCATCGGGCGCTGAACCCGATGACGGGCTGTGCCCCTGCTGCGGCGGCGCCGTACACGGCCAAGTGAGCGGGGCACAAACTGCTGCCACCGCCACAACCGCCTCAGCAGTGGACGCCATGGCCTATACGGTAATGAGCTATCGCTCTTTTGAGGGCCAGGCGGTCTCGGTTGGCTATACCAACGAAACCTTCGGCTATGCGCAAACGCCCATGGTGCGCGACATCGTTGCGATCCAGTATCTTTATGGTGCCAACTACGCCACCCGCGCCACCGATACCGTCTATCGCTGGAGCGAAAGCACGGGTGAAAAGTTCATAAACGGGATCGGCCAAGGCACGTCGGGCGGCAACAAGGTCTTCGAAACTATTTGGGATGGCGGCGGTCGCGACACTTTTGACCTCTCTAACTATGCCACCAATCTCACCATCGATATGACACCCGGAGGCTGGACCAGCTTCGGCAACAATCAGCGCGCCCAACTGGGCAGTGGGCAGGTGGCGCCGGGCAATGTCGCGGTCGCCCTGCTGCACGAAGGCAATCCGCTGGCGCTGATCGAGAACGCCATTGGCGGCAAGGGCAATGACACCATCACCGGCAATGGCGCCGATAACGTCCTGATCGGCGGCGCCGGCAATGATACCATCAATGGCGGCTCCGGTCGCAATATCCTGGTCGGCGACACAATTGGCAGGGAACTCGCCCTGATCGGTCTCGATATGCACGACGTGATCTCGGTGACCCTTCCGCCGGTGACTCAGGCAGGCAACGATATCCTGATCGGCGGCGAACATAACGATATCTTCATTCCCGGCTTCGGCCGCAACGAAGCGCGCGGCGGCGAGGGCACCGACACGCTGGTGCTGGACATGTCCCTCAAATCGCTCAAGATCAGCGGCGATCCCAATGGCGTGATGAACATCGTGTATGAGGGGGGCAGCGTGGCGCTGAGCGGTGTGGAAATCCTGGCGGTGCGAGACGGCATCTTCTCGCTGGTCGGACCGATCGCAGAACTGGGCGAACGTCAATTCGTCGACGAGATCACCCTGCTTTATCGCGCCGGTCTGGGGCGCGACCTCGACGCGCCTGGCCTCGATTACTGGTTTTCGGCGCTCTCCAACGGCACCGATCTCGACCGCATGGCCTTGAGCCTGATCGATAGCCCCGAATTCGCCGACCGGTTCGGCACACCCGAAACCCTTTCGGATGGTGAGTTCGTCGATGTGCTGTACCGCAACGTTCTGGGTCGGCAGGGGGAAAGCGGCGGCGTCGCTTATTGGCAGGATCAGATCGCTGCGGGCGCCAACCGCGCCGACCTACTGATGGCCTTCGCCTATAGCGAGGAAAACCGCGCCATTGCTTTCAACCATGGCGACGGTCCGGAACTTCTGGCTGTCACTCATGCCCAGTGGGCGCAACTCTGGGCATGAGTATTCATCTTACCCCTGCGACAAAAATCCTCCAATAATGCGCAAATGGAACGCTCGGGGACTGGCCGCGCCAAGATAATAGCTTTAGCGTAGGGCACCCCGAATTTGCGAGCAGTGATTACAAATGGATTCCAGCGCCGTTTTCGCCCGTATTGTCGCTTTTATTGGCTCGGTGGCGGTCGCCATTCGGCATTCGGGCGATGGTCCGCGTCCGCCGGCCTATGGCACAACGCCCGCCATTCCCGGCCCCAAGCCGCAAGGCAGCATTCCCACCCTGAAAATGCCAACGGCCAAGGGTTGGGAAGACGGCCGCACCCCGACTGCGGCGCCGGGCCTCAAGGTCAATGCCTTCGCCACCGGACTCATTCATCCGCGCAATCTTTACACGCTCCCGAATGGTGACGTGCTGGTTGCGGAATCGATGGGTGAAGACGGCACGCCGAGCTCGCTTTTCGACCACGCCATGGCGGCGACGATGAAGCGGGCCAGGGCACGCGGCACCAGCCCCAACCGGGTGATTTTGCTGCGCGACGCCGATGGCGACGGCGTGGCTGAAGAGCGCCATGCGCTGATCGAAAATGTGCGCCAGCCCTTCGGCATGGCGCTTATCGGAGACACGCTTTACGTCGGCGCCTCCGACGCGGTCCTTGCCTATCCCTACCAAGCCGGCGTGACAAACATCACTACCCCCGGCAAGAAGCTGATGGATCTTATTCCGGGCGGACACTGGACGCGCAATCTTATCGCCTCGAAGGACGGCACCAAGCTTTATGTGGCGGTGGGCTCGCTGAGCAATATCGCCGATCAGGGCATGGGCGCGGAAGAAAACCGGGCCTGCATTCACGAACTGGACCTCGTCACCGGGCAGTCGCGTATTTTCGGCGGTGGCCTGCGCAACCCGGTTGGCATGGCGTGGGAGCCGGTCGGCGGGCATTTGTGGACCGTGGTCAACGAGCGTGACGGGCTTGGCGACGAGACCCCGCCCGACTATCTGACCTCGGTCGTCGACGGCGGATTTTACGGTTGGCCCTATTGCTATTGGGACCGCACGGTCGATGATCGTGTGCCGCAGGACGCGGCCAAGGTCGCGGCGGCCCTGCAGCCCGACTATGCCCTGGGTGGCCACACCGCCTCGCTCGGCCTGTGCTGGCTGCCGGAAGGCACCCTGCCCGGCTTTCCTGCCGGTATGGCCATCGGTCAGCACGGATCGTGGAACCGCAGCAAGCTCAGCGGCTATAAGCTGGCCTTCGTCGCCTTCGAAAACGGCAGGCCGGTTGGCATGCCGCGCGAAATCCTGACCGGCTTTCTCTCGCCCGACGAGAAATATTCTTATGGCCGCCCGGTCGGCGTGGCGCAGGCGGCTGACGGTGCCGTGCTGATGGCCGACGATGTCGGCGACGTGATCTGGCGGATCACCGGAGCGTAACAAGGTCGATACAAAGCATTTTCCAGGGGCGCTGCTCGTCGGCGCCCCGGTCTCGGCGCCCTGAACCCGATGCGGCGTCAGCTAATTCAGGAAGACCGTCACGCTATCGCCCCGCCCTTGGGCATCCACCACCGAGAGGGTGACATAGCCCGGCCCGTCCGGTTGCCAAATATCCTCTCGGGCGAAGCGCGGGCGGCCGAATGGCGCGCCATTGGCAAAAAAGGTGAAGGGTGGCACGCCATTGCGCACTTTGACCGTCAAGGGCGAGAAATGGCCCTCTCGCAGCCCCAGATCGACATCCACCCCGTCGCCGGGAAAGGCGATTTGCGGCGCGGCGACCCGGGCCACCAGATTATCATTGGGATGACGAAACCGGCGCAGCGGCTCGGGCAATTGGGTATTGGAGGCAAACAGCACGCCCGACGGCGCCTTGGGTAGCGCCGCGCGGCGATTGCCCAGCCGGTCGAACGCCTCGAAAAGAATCGGGGCTGCACCGGTAATGCCGGCGAGGCCAGGAACCGGCGCGCCATCGGGCCGACCGACCCACACACCGATCACCGTCTTGCCGTCGAAACCGATGGCCCAAGCGTCGCGATAGCCATAGGACGTGCCCGTCTTATAGGCGATGCGACCGGGCGTGCCGTTGAGCGGCGGCGGCACATCGGCGAGAATATCAGCGACATACCAGGCGGAGACCGGATCAAGAACCGGCGCGACGACATCGGGAGCCAGACGCTGCCGCACCCCGTCCTTGAGCGTGACCGGCCTGCCGCCCCGACCGATGGCGGCATAAACGCCAACAAGGTCGCGCAGCGTTATGCCCACGCCGCCCAGCCCGACGGCGAGGCTTGGCGCTGTATCAACAGGCAGGCGCGGATCGGCGAAGGCCCGGCGCAGGCGCGAGACGAGACGCGCCGGGCCGACCGCATCGAGCACCACCACCGCGGGGATATTGAGCGAGGCCGTCAGCGCATCGTGAATGGTGACCGTACCTCGACTGAAGCCATCGAAGTTAACCGGCACATAGCCGCCAAAGGCAGTCGGACGATCTTCGATCAGGCTTTGCGGATGGGCGAGCCCGAGTTCGAAGGCGAGGCCATAGATCAGCGGCTTCAGCGTCGAGCCGGGCGAACGGATGGCAGTTGTCATGTCGACAAAGCCGGCGCTTTCAGTGGCCAGCAGCCCTGCCGAACCGACCGAGGCGAGGATTTCGCCGGTTTCCATATCGGCAGCGAGGATGGCGACCGACACTTTGGGATCAATCAACCGCGCCCGCGCCGCGCCCAGCCGCTCCAGCGCTTCCTGCAGGCGCTTGTCGAGGGTGAGTTGCACCGTACGGTTTTGCGGCTGGGCCCGCGCCGCCTGCTCGGCCATATGGGCGGCCAACATGGGAAAATCGCGCCGGACTTTGGGAATGGGCTCGTGCTTGGCTGCCTGCGCCTCCTCCTCGGCCAGAGCCCCAACCGCCACCAACCGGTCGAGAACCATGTCGCGGCTGGCCAGGGCGGCCGCGGGGTCGCGGTCGGGCCGGCGCGCCTCGGGCGATTGCGGCAACGCCACCAGCAGCGCCGCTTCGGCTGTGGTCAAGCGCGTCGGCTCCTTGCCGAAATAGGCGAGGCTCGCTGCCCGGATGCCTTCAATATTGCCGCCATAGGGGGCAAGTGTCAGGTAGAGATCAAGGATCTGCTCCTTGCTCAGTTCCTCCTCGAGCCAGTCAGCATGCACCATTTGTCGCAATTTGCCCCAGGCATTGCGCGTCGGCTGCCCTTCGATCAGGCGCGCCACCTGCATGGTCAGCGTCGAGCCGCCGGAGACCACGCGTCCTCCCGCCATCACGAATTGCCCGGCGGCCCGCAGCATCGACGACCAGGCGATGCCTCCATGCTCGGCAAAGCCGCGATCCTCATAGGCGATCAGCATGTCGATGAAGCGCGGATCGACCTCGGCTCGGCTGACCGGCAAGCGCCAACGGCCATCGCCAGTAGTAAAGGGACGCAACAGCGCGCCATTGCGGTCGGTGACCGCCACCGATACCGGCATGGTCGACAAAACCGGCGTGGGCGGCAGCTCGGCCCGGATTGTCGTTATCCAGGCGGTGAGCTGGATCGCGCCGGCCAGAACCAGCACGAAGATGGCAAGGCCGGCAAGGGTCAGCCGCGCCACCCAAGGGCGCGGCTGATTTTCCAGCACCGCTGCACCACGCTCCGTCATGGCCCCGCGGCGGTGACCTCAACCGAACCCGAAGCCGTGTTGGCGCGGAATTCGGGGCGGTACATATCTTCCACCGTCGCGCCGGGCAGCACGAAGACACCTGGCGACACCGCACGCACCAGATAGGCGGTGGTGAAGGCGCCTGGGTCGGAGTAATAGCGGAAGGCCGCCACATATTGATCGGTGCGCGACTCGATATGGGTAGCCGAACTGAGCTGGAGCCAGCTGAAATCGGACACACCTTCACCGGCCGAGAGATTGGGGTTCTCGATCTCGAAGCCAGCAGGCAGCGGGTCTGCCACCAGATATTGGCCCGATCCGAGATTTTGTGCCCGCACCTTCAGCACGACCACCAGCCGCTCATTCTGAGCGATGGGTGTCTGCTCGGGCTTCACCCGCGTCCCGTCGGGCAAGTAATATTGACGAGTGATGGTGAAACCATTGCTTGCGGCCTCCGGTGGCACATCGGGATAGCCGGTCACAGTTACCTTGGCCTCGGTTGCCACCGTGCCGTGATTGACGATATCAACCGGCTCAAAACGGGCTTGATCGTAGCGGCGATAGACCTGACCCGCCAGAGCTTCGCCGTTGAGCGTCACCGAACCATCGGTACTCCCCTGCCCCAATGCGGAGGCAGCGAGCAAGGTCCAGCTTTCCTCCTGGGTCGAGGTATAGCGCGCGCGATCGAGCATTTTGGCGAGCTGGTTGGTCAGCGCCACGAGATTGACCCCATCGGCCTTGAACTCCGCAGCCAGCGCCAGAACGCCGGCGGTATCGCGCAGGCGGCTGCCGTAATCGTCGCGGTCGCGGCGCGTACTATCAGCCCCCGACAGCTTTTCCACCGCCCTCGCAAAAGCCGTGGCGGCACGGGTCGTGTCGCCATAAAGCGCCAGGGCTGCGCCCAATTGCGCCTGGGCCAAGGGCGAGCCAAACGCGTTGAGACGCGCTTCGAAATAGTAGCGCAGATCCCCCATCGCCACGCGCCCGGCGCGGGCCAGATCGTAGAGCGCATAGGCGATGCCCTCGCCAGCATTGTCGAAATCGGAGGCGTAAGACAGCTGGTTGGCAAGATTATCGAGCGCCATGCTCATGGCTTGTTCGGGCACCGTATAGCCATGCGCCTTGGCGCGCAGCAGGAAGTCTGTGACGAAACTGTCGAGCCACAGATCGCCGCCATCGAACGGCCCCCAGAGGCCAAAACCGCCACTGGACGATTGCTTGGTGAGGATATTGGCGATGGCGTCAATGACGACCTGATTGAGCTTGTCATCGCCGGCGGTGCCGATCAGCTCTGCGACTTCGTTAAGATAAAGCAACGGCAAGGCGCGGCTCGACACCTGTTCGACACAGCCATAGGGATAGCGATCAAGCGAGAGCAGAAGGCCGGGGACATCGAGCCGAGCCATGGGACCCACCGCCAGCGTCATGGCGCCGGTATCGGCCATGAAGCTGTCGAAATAGCTGTCCCCGATCGTGATGCCATCGCCCGCCGGAACGGGAATAAGCCGGCTGGTGGTGATCGGCGCGCTGGCCGGACGCACGCCGAGGAGCAATTCCTTGGCCTGGGCCTCGCCGTCCGGACCAGTAATGGTCAGGACCAGCGGCCAGTCACCGATCTGCATGCCGTGCAGACTGAGATTAAGCGCGGTGCGAGCGCCTTCCGCCAGCTCGACATCGGCGCTGGAGGATGGGGTGGCGATGCCTTCGCCGGTGGACAATTCGACGCCATAAGTGCCGCCGACACCGCCGACATTGTTGATTTCGACCAGAAGCCGCGACTCGTCACCAACGCGCAGGAAGCGCGGCGGGCTCAACGTCACCACCACCGGATCGCGAACGATCACATCCCGGGAGGCGTGGCCTACGGCGGTGTCGGTCCAGGCCATGGCCATGAGCCGCACCGTGCCGTTGAAATCGGGCATATCGAACGTGACTTCGGCCTTGCCGTTTTCGTCGACCGTGACGATACCAGAATGCAGCGCCACCAATACCGAGACGGCGGGCGGCGTGCCGAGGCGCATGGCGCTGTCATCGCCGCCCGAGCGCAAGGCGCCCGCCATGCCCTGGTTGGGATCGATCAGCGCGCCGTAGAGATCGCGAATCTCCATGCCGAGCTGACGCTGACCGAAATACCAGTCATCCGGGCTCGGCACCTTGAAATTGGTGATGTTGAGAATGCCGAGGTCCACTGCAGCGACCGCCACATAGGCCGTTTGTCCCGCCGCGAGATTGCCCAGCGCCACCGTGGCGGTGAAGCTCTGGCGCGGCAGCGTTTCGGCCGGCGCGACCAGCGATAAATCGAGCTTTCTGTCGCCCGGCTCGACATCGGCGAAGGCCAGGCCCAGCGCCCGTGCCGGCATGCGCTTTTCACCCGCATCGGCCGGACGGTAGAGAATGGCGGTGACATAGGCGCCCGGCCCCCATTCGTCCGTCACCTCCAGCGGCACGGTGGCACCCCCCGCAGGCACCTCGACGGCCTGCATGGCGATGACGCGATTGTCCACCACCATCACCAGCGCGGTTCCGGCGAATTGCGGATCGAGCTTGAGATTGGCGGTTTCGCCGACGCGATAGGCCGGCTTGTCGAGCGCAACCTGCAAAGTGTCCGGCGTCTCCGATCCCGCGTCGGCATAGTAGTAGCCGGCAAAGAATTCATAGCTGGATGACGTTGCGTCCGGCCCGCTGCTTTCAATTTCGAGCCGATAGCGGCCCCAATCGACCGCAGCGCCAATGGTTGCCGATCCGCCTTCGGGCGTATCCACCGTGCCGTTGGCCACCGTGCGCGTGGTGGTGATCCCTTCCCACTGCCAGGTGCTGCCGCTGCGATACCACTGATAATTGGTTTCGATACGAGACAGCGTCCAGTTGAGGCCAAGCTGTGCCATCGCGTCGCCCTCGGGCGACACCGCAACGATCTCGAACTTGGCCTCGCTGCCTTCGGCCAACCCTGTCGGGTCGCTGAACACCGGCTTGATGCCGATGTGCGGCGTGGAGGCGAGCACGGGTCGGGTAATGCTTCGCTCGATCGAACGACCGCTCGTATCGACGAGCCGCAACAGGATCTGCGCCTCTATCGGCCGCGTCGAAACCTGCGCCCGTGGAAGCGTGACTTCGGCGATGGCGTTGCCGGCCTCATCGGTGATGCCCACCTGCCCCAGGGGCTCGCGATTGGTTTCGAGCGTGTCATCCAGCCGGCCGAACGTATAACCGGGGAAGCCAGCGATTGTCGTGCGCGGGCGCAGGATGGCGTCGGCCTCGATGGACAATCCCGGCGCCGTCGCGCCATAGAGATATTTTGCGGCGATATCGATGAGGTTGACCTCACCGGCCTTGAACGGCCCGTCCTCGACAGCGCTGACCTCGAAAGCCAGACGTTCGGGCTCGAAATCCTCGACCAGAATGCTGGCGCGCGCCAAGGCATCGGCATTGGGGTCGGAATAAAGCCGCAGCGCCCAGGAGCCGCGCATGGCTTCGGCGGCAAGCGGAAGGGCGACGAAATAGCCACCGGCGCCTTGTTCGGTGAGCAATTGAGAGCTGGCGACGACGCCGTCGGGACGCTCGATTTCGAGCGTCAGCGGCAGGCCCGATACCGCCTCGGCCCGAGCATCACGCAGCAAGGCCGTGAGGAACACGGTTTCGCCCGGGCGATAGACGCCGCGTTCGGTGGTGACGAAAAGATCGAGGGGACCCGGCGAAGGCCGCCCTTCGACGCCGCGATCCGTCAGGTCGAAGGCGGGACGCGAGAGATTGAGGAAGGCATAGTCGCCATCTTCGGTTTCGGCGACCAGCAATTGTGGGGCCCGCCCACCCTGCCCGCGCGCCAGACCGGGCGCAAAAACGGCTCGTCCATCGGCATCGGTGGTCATTTCGCCGAGAATTTCATTATTGACCGCCACGAGACGCACCTTGGCTCCGGCCACCGGCTGGGCCGAGCCGAGGGCCCGTACGAAGGCGTGTACGCCATCGTCGCCGGCGATTGTGGTCAGCCCCAGATCGGTAACGATGAACCACTGGGTCGCCAGATCCTCCCAGTACGTGTCATTCTTCACGCCCTTCACTCGGGCCGTCACCACATAGGCGCCGGCGGGAATATCGCCCAGAACCTCGGCGACGGGGATGGCCGTCGTGGTCAGCGCGTTAGCATCGCCCCGCGCCAGATCGACCTCACCCGACCACACCGCTTCGCCCACACGGTCGGCGATTTCCTCGGCGTCATATTCGGACAGGCCATTTTGAAAAATGCCATCGCGCACGGCCATGGCGATACTGCGGTCGCCGATGCGATAGATCTGGATTTCTGCCGTCTCGGCGTTGACCGAAGTGATCGGCAGACCGCCGCCAAGGCCGGCGGGCATCACATAGGCATTGTTGGCAAAGCCGACAAAGGGCGAACGATCGGGAATATAGACGTCGAGATCAACATCCTTGAGCAAGGCCTCGCCATCGGCGGATTTAAGACCGGCGCGCAACTTGATGGCGTAGCGGCTGCCATGCTGCACGCCTTCGATACAAATCTGCTCGTGTTCGGTTTCGACCGACACCTGCGGCGCATTGGCCACCGAAACAAAGGCGGAAAGGTCGGTGCCCCCCAAGGGCGCGGAAAAGACCGCGCAGATACGCGGCGCCGCCGGCTCGGCATCGACGATATGGTCGACCACACGAAAGCCATGCTGGGCCACCACGGTATCGAGATAGGCTTCGAGGGCAGCGTCGGGCACGAGATCGAGGCTCAGCCGATAGGCGAGAATCGCCTCACGCCACATCTGGCGATATTCAATGCTGTTAGCCAGAGCGCGCAGTGCCATGGCGCGGGCCTCGGGTTTGCTCGAGCGCAGGAATGCGTTCATCGCCGCGGCGCTGGCCACCCCTGCCAGATCGCGGCTGGTTCCGCCTTCCGATTGCCCCTTGACGGCGTCAGCGCGGCGCAGGGTCGCCTCGGCCAGCGCCTGCCAGACAGCTGGATCGTTCGCATTGATGGCAAGGGCCTGCCGATAGGCGACCATCGCCCCGGCATAGTTTTCACTCTCGGCTTCCTCGTCGCCGGACACGACGAGATCGGCATAGACGGATTTGGGCGCCGGCGTATCCGTCTGTGGCAGGTTCGCGGCAAAGCGCTTGGCCGCATCGATCAGGGATTGCGCGGGGAACGGCAATTCCGACTGGCGTGTAGCTTCGGTGACAGCCGGCGAAGGCACGCGGCTGATACGACCGGAAACGGCGCCAGAAAACTCCGTCTCATCGCCGGCGGCGGCTTTGAGGAAGCACCAATCGGACTTTTGATTGAACGTGAAGGCCCGACAGATATTGTCGTCAACACAAGCAGAACGGCAGGCATCGAGATCGGTATTCTTCAGGATCGAGTAATCGAAGCCCGGCAGGTCGGTGTTTTGCAGCAGGGTCACCTTGGCGTCCGCCGCCATGGACGCCGCCATGGACGCCGCCATGGTCAGCCCCAGCACCAGGGAAACACAGAGTGTCCGGACCGTTCTCAAGCCAGAAAACATGCTGCCCTCCCAAGTGCTGCATCGAAGTATATGGACGCCAACGGCATCGAGAAATCAAGCGCGGCAGCGCACAGCACACCGCGAAAACCGCCATCACCTTGACCCATTGGGCCTTTATTTCAACATCGGCAAGCCGGTGAGCAGGCGCTCGTGGAGAACCAGCCGACAACCGCGCCTTTCGCGCACGAGCCGCTCAGTCGGTCTTTGCAACCTCCGGCGCAGCTCTTACGCCGGCGCAGTTCCTATTTGGCGACATCTAGCTGGCATGAGGCAGACGACGCCTCACGAACTGCCGTGCGACATGGATATGCACGACCTTCGCGCTACGCCATTCCTCAGCGGGCGGTATGGCAAGAAGGCTGCCGAACGGCCACCATAGTCCAGCCGCCCAGGTTACGCACAGGCTCAGCCGGGGAGCGCCAGGGATTCGCGTGCCCTCGCGCCAGCTGAGCCTTACAATTTCAATGTACGGACCAAGCTATGGCAATTTTTTTGGTGGCCCAACAAGGCTTTTCCGCTCTTTCTCGTGCATTGCAGAGCTCGCCTCGAAAAACCCCTTGCCAACCCACCCCGCTCTCGCTAGACCCGCCTGACCGGAGAGGTGGCCGAGTGGTCGAAGGCACACCCCTGCTAAGGGTGCAGATCGGGAACGGTCTCGAGGGTTCGAATCCCTTCCTCTCCGCCACCGTATCAGGCAATGGCAACCTGCCTCCTGTAACATCCTGAGAATACTGGGTTTTTGACGTTCGGTGACGGCCGTTCCGTCGAGCGTCGTACCCATGACTGTACCCACGAACGTACCCAGACTCTCAGCCGAGAAGTCGACTCGATACCTGACCCGTCACGGGTCTGGATGGCGGTTTCAGGTCCGCGTCCCCGCCGATCTCAAGAAACATGTGCGAATCCATTTTTTCCGGTGTTCAATCGGTGCGCTGCCGATCCGTGAGGCGAACCGAAGGGCTCGTCTGCTCGCGGCGGCGGCAGAGCGTGTTTCCAGTAAGGTGCGTGGCATGGCCGAAGCGATACAGGTTGATGACGGGGCGGTGTTGGACCTGACCCCTATGGCGATGGCCGAATGGACGGGGTTCTTTCGGGGGGTGGCTATGTCGCTGGACATGGCACCGAAATCCGAACCGGTGCCTGATCCCTATATCGAGGGCTTGCGCGACCTGATCCTTATCAACAAGGAAGAGCCGACCTCTCGCTATGTGTTGGAAAACGCCGACCTTCTGCGGCAACGCGCCATCGACAAGATGCGCGGTGAGAGCGAGACAGGCACCATGCAGTCCAACGCGGTGCCGTTGGTCACGGCTATGGAACGCCTGACGACCGCTCTGGAGCGGCAGGCCAAGGCAATTGCCGCCACTGTCGAGGACGCCCCCGTCGCCTCTGCGGCCTCGGTTCCCACCTTCCTTGCAGCCGCCAAGACCTATATCGACACGCGGATTGCGGCCAACGGCGGCAAGGAGAGCGGCGACATTCATTCGATCCGGGGACGGGCCAATCTGTTCGCCGCCCTGATCGGTGACAAGCCCATCAATGAGTATGCTGCTCCGGACCTGCAAGCCTATCTCAACAAGCTGCAATATTGGCCACCTGAGCGCGACAACGTGAAAGCGTTCGAGGGCAGGACCGTTTTGGAAATCCTCGCCATGAACGAGAAGCACGAATATGGCGTGATGGCCCGCAACACGGTGACGGGGCATTATCTGGCAGACGTGAAGGCTATCATATCGGTGGCCGCTTCCAACGCGAAGGTGCCCGATCCCTTTGCAGGGGCGCGACTGTTTTACCCGTCAATCTTCGCGGAGCCGAAGCGGCGCAAGGCCCCGGCTATCGCCAAGGTGGCGAAGGCGTTCCACCTAGGATTGGAATCGGGGGAGTTGCACAAGGCGCTGATCCTGCCGCTCGGCTTCTGGACCGGGCGGCGCATCGGGCTGCTAACGCGATTGCAGGGGCCGAACATCCGGCGCGTGGGCGACTATGTGGTGGCGAGCCTCGACCAGCATTTTCGTGGCGAGGATGGGGCGCTCGAAAACAATGGCTACAAGACAGCGGCCTCGCTCGACGGCTTCATCATGCATCGATTTTTCGATGAGATTGGCTTCGTTGACTGGGCCATGAAGCAGCCCGGCTTTATCTTCGAGCGGATGAACCAGTGCGACGATCCGGAGGACGCGATGCAGAAGGCCGCGAACAAGCTGCTCAAGGAAGCCGAGACTGGCGGCTCCTATCATGGCTTCAGGGCTCAATGCATAACGCGGATGCGGGAGGTTGGTATCACGGAATATTCGCGTCGTGTGCAAGCCGGGCACTCAAGCCGCGACAGTCATGAGGACTATGGCGACCTCGTCGTGGATCCGATTGATGCGCCGCTGCTCGCCAATATGCCACTCCCCGATGGATTCGATCCGAGCATCTTCATGGCGCTCGATTTCGACACTTTGGCACGGGGCTGAGCGGCGCCCGATCCAGCGCCGTCGCCGAACCGGTCCTCAGGCGAGCCAGACCGCTATTTATCTGGCTTGTCCGCTTCTCCCGCCTCCAGTTTTGTCGTGGTGCCCTTGCGCTCCATCCATCGCCTTATATCGTCAAGCATAGGCACCCTGACGAGCTTCGACGTAGGCCGAAATGAATTCCGCAGCGAGGGGTGGCACGATTGCGTTGCCCGCCGCCCGCAGGAGTGCCACGCTGCCGGGAAACCCATTCTCCACAAGGTCCATGTGGGGTCCAATCTTGATGGGACCAAGAGCGGTCTCCACCCGCTGACCTCCGTGGAAACTCTCGCTGCCAGTGCCTTGGCCTCGGCGTAGGTCGGGCGCTTCAGATCGGTTGAGGCATACATCGACTGGAGCAGGTCCGCTCCCGTTTGCATGGACGCGGTGGGTGTCGGCAACAAAATAGTAGCGTTCTCGTCTGTGGTCGGCTCCAACGAGCGTGGCCTCCAACGGGATTGCCCCCATGGCGTAGTCCATGTCACCCAGG
>JAHCJW010000269.1 GCA_026126125.1 Devosia sp. | reverse complement strand
CCCGGCTGGTAACGGCCTTCCAGGCGCCCCTCGGGGCCATTGAAGATCACTTCAGGCATAGGTTTCTTTTCCGGCCTTTTTGGCTCTTTCGAGCAGGTGTTTCCGCTCCTTTTAAGGGAAGCGCGCGGCTTGACTAAGCGCGGGGCTCTCCCTAAAACATGGGTCGGAAAACCAGTTTAGAATTGTTCGAAACTCGGTTTCTGGCCGTGGTTCGGCCTTGTGTGCGCCCCTTGTAATGAAGTTGGGCGACAAATTTCAAGAAGTGGTTGGTTGCGCGGACGCCAAAGCGTCCCGTTCCGGGCATGGCAGGTATGTTTAGGGGCTTTGGCCCCCCGAAAGAGCGCAATGGCGAGACGGAGCATCTATCTCGATCACAATGCCGCTTCCCCGCTGCGCGTGGAAGCGCGCGCAGCCCTGCTTGCCGCACTTGAGCTCGTGGGCAATCCGTCCTCGGTCCATGCCCATGGCCGAGCTTTGCGCGACACCATCGAAACCGGCCGCCGCCAGGTGGCGGCCCTCGCCGGCGCCGAGCCGCGCCAGGTCGTGTTCACCGGCTCGGCCACCGAGGCCCTGACCCAGGCCATTGTCGGCGGCGCCAAAACCTTCTCGGCAGGCGCCATCGCCGTCAGCGCGGGGGAGCACGCTGCTGTCCTTAAAGCGACAGAGGCAACGGGCCTGCCGCTGTGGACCATCGGCCTTGATGCCTCCGGCCGCCTTGATCTCGATCAACTCGCCGCCATTCTCGCCCGCGCCGATGCGGAAGATGTGACGCTGCTGGTGGCGGTGCACTGGGTCAACAACGAAACCGGCGTCGTCCAGCCCATGGGCCGCATCAATGCGCTTGTCGGCCCCACCCGTCACACGCTCGTGGTCGACGCGGTGCAGGCCCTGGGCAAGCTCGATCTGGATTTTGCCGCCTCCGCACCCGATATGATGGCCATTAGCGGTCACAAGATCGGGGCGCCTTCCGGTATCGGCGCGCTGCTGGTCAAGGGACACGCCGATCTGGTGCGTCTGATCCCCGGCGGCGGCCAGGAACAGGGCCGACGCGGCGGCACCGAGGCCACGGGCCTCATCGCCGCCTTTGGCGCTGCGGCGCAGGCGGCCGGCGCCGATGACCGCGCCGCGATAGAGGCGCTGGTCGAAAAGACCGAAGCCGGGCTCGTGGCCCTTGCGCCCGAGGTGACCATTTTTGGCGCCGAGGCCGACCGCGTCGGCAATGTGGTCAATTTCGCCGTGCCGGGGCTGCGCAACGCCACGGCGATGATGGCGCTCGATCTGCTGGGCCTGTCGGTGTCGTCCGGTTCGGCCTGCTCGTCGGGCAAGGTCGGCGCCAGCCATGTGCTCGCCGCTATGGGCGTTGCCACTGATCTTGCCGAATGCGCCCTTCGGGTCAGCTTCGGCTGGAATTCAACCGAAGAGGACGTTGCCGCGTTCCTCTCCGGTTTCGAAACGGTCCTGTCGCGCCAGAAGCGGGCAGGGCAGGCGGCCTGACGGTCGCAGAACTAACGAACGTCCGCGGCGGCCTTGACCCGCCGAGGGGCAAAAAGGAGAAGCCTTATGGCGGATTACGACATTCCGACGCTCAAGGAAGAGATTGACCGCGAAACGGTCGAGCAGGTTCTGGCGCTCGACGTCGACAAATACAAATACGGCTTCGAGACCGAAATCGAATCCGATGTCGCGCCGCCCGGCCTTACCGAGGACACTGTCCGCCTGATCTCCGCCAAGAAGGACGAGCCCGAATGGATGCTGGAATGGCGCCTCGACGCCTTCCGCCGCTGGCAAACCATGGAAGAGCCGAGCTGGGCCAAGGTGCACTATCCCAAGATCGACTTTCAGGCGATCAGCTATTATTCGGCGCCCAAGAAGTTCAACGGCCCCAAGAGCCTCGACGAAGTCGATCCCGAACTGCTGCGCACCTATGAAAAGCTCGGCATTCCCTTGAAGGAACAGGCGATCCTCGCCGGCGTTCAGGGCGCGGGCGAGCCGACCGGGTCGCCCTATAGCGGCAATGTCGCCGTCGACGCCGTCTTCGACTCCGTGTCCGTCGTCACCACCTTCCGCGCCGAATTGGCCAAGGTGGGCATCATCTTCTGTTCGATTTCCGAAGCGGTGCGCGAGCATCCCGAGCTGATCAAGCAATATCTCGGCTCGGTCGTTCCGGTGACCGACAATTACTACGCCACGCTCAATTCGGCGGTCTTCACCGATGGCTCCTTCGTCTACATCCCCAAGGGCGTCCGCTGCCCGATGGAGCTGTCGACCTATTTCCGCATCAACGAGAAGAATACCGGCCAGTTCGAGCGCACGCTGATCATCGCCGACGACGACAGCTACGTCTCCTATCTCGAAGGCTGCACCGCGCCGATGCGCGACGAAAACCAGTTGCACGCCGCCGTGGTGGAACTGGTCGCCCTCGACAATGCCGAAATCAAATATTCCACCGTCCAGAACTG
>JAHCJW010000268.1 GCA_026126125.1 Devosia sp. | reverse complement strand
CGCCCACCTACGTGAGTAGGTTCCCGGGATCGCAAGTCCCACGGCCAGGGCGGCACTTGAGTTTTTGGGGGCAGGGCACAGGCATGGCGGACGAAGCGGTCGACGCGGAAAAAACCGCCCTGCGCAGACAGGCTCACGCCGTGCGCGCCGCGCTCTCCCCGCAAAGCCGCGCCGAAGGGGCGCAGGCCGTCGCCGCTCATTTCTTCGAGAATATCGCGTTCGGGCCCGAAGACGTGATCGCCGGCTATTGGCGCATTCGCGACGAGCTCGACTGCCAGCCCATTCTCATCCGCCTGATGGATGGCGGCCAGAAAGTCGTGCTGCCGGTGGTCGCCGGCCCCGATGCGCCGCTCGATCTGCGGCTCTGGGAAGCGGACGCGCCGCTCTATGAAGCGGGCTTCGGCACGCTGGCGCCGTCCGATCTGGCGCCGCGCGCCGCGCCCGATCTGATCCTTGTGCCGCTGCTGGGCTTCGATGCTCGGGGCACGCGGCTGGGCTATGGCGGCGGCTATTATGACCGCACCATTGCCGCGCTGGCGAAAAAGCCGCTGCTGGTCGGCCTCGCCTTCGCCGCGCAGGAAGTGCCCGAGGTGCCGCGCGAAACCCATGACGTGCCGCTCGATGCGGTGGTGACCGAGGAGGGCGTCCGGTTCTTCGGCGCGAAGGCATGAGATTATTGTTTCTGGGCGATGTGGTGGGCCGGTCGGGTCGCGATGCCATCAGCGAGCGCCTGCCGGGGCTGATCGCCCGTCACGGCTTCGATTTCGTCGTGGTCAATGGCGAGAACGCCAGCCATGGCAAGGGGCTGATCGAAAGCCATTTCCGCCTGCTGCGCGATGCCGGGGCTGATATCGTCACCCTGGGCGATCATGCCTTCGACCAGCGCGAAACGCTGAGCTTTATCGAGCGCGAATCCACCCTGGTGCGCCCCATCAACATGGTGACCGGCACGCCGGGGCGCGGCGCCATGCTGATCGAGGGCCGCAATGGCCATCGCGTGCTGGTGATCAATGCGCTCGGCCGCGTGTTCATGCCGCCCATCGATGACCCGTTCCGCGCCGTGGAAGCGGCCATCGCCGCCTGCCCCCTGGGCGAGGTGGCCGATGCCATCATTGTCGATTTTCACACCGAGGCCACCTCGGAAATCCAGGCCATGGGCCATTTTCTCGATGGCAAGGCGAGCCTGGTGGTGGGCACCCACACCCATATTCCCACCTCCGACCAACGTATCCTGCGGAACGGCACGGCGCTGATGGCCGATGCCGGCATGTGCGGCGATTTCGATTCCATCATCGGGGTCGAGGCCGACGAGCCGCTCAACCGCTTCCTGACCGGCCTGCCCAATGGCCGCTTCACCCCGGCCGATGGCGAGGCGACGCTGTGCGGGGTCGCCATCGAGACCGATCCGCGCAGCGGTCTGGCCACCAAAGTCATGCCGGTGCGCATCGGCGGCACCCTGTCCCAGGCCGAGCCGCAGTTCTAGAGCATGCGCCCCGAAAGTGGCCCCGGTTTGGGGATAAGGACGTGCCGCAAAACTAAGCGCTAAAGCGCAGGGAGCTGATCTGAAAGATCGCGACAGGCCTTAGCGGCGAATTTACGCACCCCGCGGCGCCCGTTTTTCCAACGATCATCGTTTGCGCACATTTGCAGGATGGTTATTGTCTCGCCGCGTGCCGGGGGGCGGAAGATGGAGCGTATGGACAAGACACGTCGAATGGGGATGTTTTTCTGGCTGGCCATGCTGGCGCCTCTGGCGGCTGCGGAAAGCGCGATCACCCTGCCGGTCGACCGGGCCGCGGTCAGCGTCGATTCCACCACGGGCGATCCGCTGCTGATGATCTGGCTCTCCAAATCCGGGCGGGAGGATTTTACCGCCTTTTCCCGCCAGCATCTGGGCACGCGGGTCGATGTGATGGTCGATGGCGAGGTGCTGACCTCGCCCTTCATCCAGTCTCCCATCCAGTCCGAGCTGTTGATGATCTCGGGCGGCTTCTCGCTCGAGGAGGCCGAAGCGCTGGCCGACAAGCTGGCCGGCGCGGGCGGCGCCGTTTCCGTGCGGCCCTTCGCGCCCTAGCCGGGCGATCGCAGCCCCCGCTTCACAAAGGGGCGGCCTTTGCCTATAAGGCGCCACCTATTCCAGCAGCATCCAAAATTTCGGAGTGACCGATGGCCGGCCATTCACACGCCAAGAATATCATGCACCGCAAGGGCAAGTCGGACGCGATCCGCTCCAAGATCTTCTCCAAGCTCGCCCGCGAAATCACCGTGGCGGCGAAGATGGGTCAGCCCGATCCGGCCTTCAATCCGCGCCTGCGCCTGGCCATCACCAATGCCCGCGCCCAGTCCATGCCCAAGGACAATATCGAGCGCGCCATCGCACGCGGGGCCGGAACGGAAAAAGGCGAAGACCTGGAAGAAGTCATGTACGAAGCCTATGCCCCCAACGGCGTGGCCCTCTTG
>JAHCJW010000267.1 GCA_026126125.1 Devosia sp. | reverse complement strand
GTTTTTGCAGGCTGCGGGGGCCGGGTTCGCCGCCAGCCTGCTGCCGCGCCAGGCGCTGGCGCTGGAGGGCAGCGAGTTGCTTTTCGCCAGCGCCACGCTGACGGCTTCCGGGCTATATGGCGCCGTGCTGCTCAATGAGCGCGGCACGGTGATCTCCAGCCTTAACCTGCCCGCGCGTGGCCATGACATCACCCTTAGTCGCGAGGCGGGCCGCGGCGTGGTCTTTGCCCGTCAGCCCGGCACTTTCGCGCTGGTGTTCGATCCGGCGGGGCGCGAGGCGCCAATCACGCTCACCTCCTGCGAGGGGCGGCATTTTTTCGGCCATGGCGTCTTTTCGCCCGATGGGCGGCTGCTCTATGCCACCGAAAATGCTTTCGAGGCCGCCGAGGGCGTGATCGGCCTCTATGATGCGACGGATGGCTATCGCCGTATCGGGGAGTTCCCCACTTATGGCACCGGCCCGCATGAAATGCTGCTGATGCCCGATGGCGTCACCTTTGTCGTCGCCAATGGCGGCATCGAAACTCATCCCGATTACGGCCGGGCGGAGCTGAACCTGTCGAGCATGGATCCTTCGCTGGTCTTCATCGATCGGCGCGACGGGCATCTGATCGGCCAATTGCGCCTCGATCCGGGCCTGCACCAACTCTCCATCCGCCATATGGCGATCGATGCGCGCTCCCGGGTGTGGTTCGGCTGTCAGTATAAGGGCCGGCCGACCGACATGCCGCAATTGCTCGGCTATGCCACTGCCGAAGGCGAGATCCGCCTTGTCGAGCTACCGGCCGATACACTGCGCGACCTTCGCAATTATGTCGGCTCGGTCGCCGTTTCCGCCGATGGCGGACGCGTCGCCATCTCCTCGCCCGAGGGCAATCTGCTCGTCGCTCTCGACACCGAAGCTCACCGGCCCGTGCTGGTCGAACAGTTGCGCCACGGCTGCGGCCTTGCCGCCGACAGCGTTGGGTTCCTCGCCACCAGCGGGGACGGCGACATGATCGGCCTTGCCGGATCGGCGCGCGCGCGGCAAGTGTTCGATTTCCAGTTCGACAATCACATGCTCCGCTGTGCCTGACCTTCATCTTTGCCTGCAAGATCAGGCCGGCCGCCGCGCTTCCGTTTTCCCGCGATCTGCTGCATCCTCCAGAAAATCTTGAGGGAGGTGTCGATGCGGGCTTTGCCAGTGGTCGCTGCGGTTCTGCTGGCGGGCATGCCCGTCACCGCACAGGCCTATTCGCTGAAGGTAATCAATCATGCCAGCCAGGGAGTGGCGGCGCTCAACGTTTTTCCCCTCGATCAGGATGGCGAGCCGATCGAGGACAATCTCGGCGGCTTCATCGATGTCCTGCCTGCGGGCCAGTCGAGCACCGTAGTCATCAATGCGCAATGCGGTCCGACATTGGCGGTCGTCATGCTGGCCGACGAGGCTGAGCTAAGGCTCGAAATGAATACGTGCAAGCACAACCAGATCCTTGTGCGAGACTAGGTCATGTCTGCCCAAAGTGGGAATCGGTTTCGGGAAAAGAAATGCGTAAAAACAAGGAGCTAAAGCGAATGGAGCTGATCTGAAAGAAACGCGATGCGTTTTCGCTCCGCATAGATTTGGGTCTGCAGCCTCGACATGCCGCTGGTATTGCTGCTCCCGCTCATCTTTCATTTGCACCCGGGCTGACTTGGGGTATGAAACGAGGTGACCTCGAGCCGGGCCATTGTCCGGCATCGGCAAGAGCATCGATCGTTTCGGGCCTGAGCTGCGCATATGAAGAGACTGCCGCTCCTCGCAATTCTGATTGCGCAACTCTGCATGGCGGGCCTGGCTGGAGCCAGGGGGGCGCCGCTTGCCTGCGTTCCGGCCACGCCGGATTGCCTGCTGGACGAAGCGGCGGCGATGGGGGAGATCGTCACGGGTGCGGCGGCGCGTGATGAAGTCCAATTCGCCATAGCGACGGCCCTCGGTCGGCTTGGGCGGACCGATGAGGCGCTGGAGATCGCGGCGGCGATCGGTTCGCCGCGCACGCTGGCCGATGCACAGGGCGAGATTGCCATCGCGGCGGCGCAAGCGGGCAAGTTCGACAAGGCCTATGCCATCGCCGTTGCCATCAACGACGCCCGGGACAAGTCGGCACGAATAGCCGCCTTCGAGACGCTGGCGGCCGAGCAGGCGGCAGAAGGCCAGATCGATGCGGCATTCGACACCCTCGCCGCCATCACCAATCCCTACCGCCGTTCCGAGGCGCAAGCGGTGGTGGCCAGCTCGGCAGCGCGCGCCGGCAATATTGCCGGCGCCATGCGCGCGGCCAGCCAGATCGGAACGAATTACTGGTTTGCTCCCAACCTGCATGAACTGCAGATCGCCTCGGGGGTCGTCGCCCGGGCGGAAGGTTTCGATCATTTCTGGTTCTATGAGGCGCTGGTCAGCATCGCGCAGATTCAGGCGGGCAGCGGCGATGTTCTCGGCGCGTTGCAAACCGCGCGTTCCA
>JAHCJW010000266.1 GCA_026126125.1 Devosia sp. | reverse complement strand
CACCGGGAATGGGGCTGTCGCCCAGCCGGCCCGGATATTTCCATGCCCAGCCCGAGGTCGAGGTGGCGGCATGGAGCCCTTTCGCCCTGTCGGCGCCAAGGAAAACCGTAGTGTCGCGGACCCGCTCGGGATCAGTGATGGCGGTGGAAAGTGGCGCAAGAGCAATATCGGGGAAGTTTTCGCGCTGGGACGGCGACATTTCCTTTTCCAGCCGCTCCCACCAGACCTTCTTGCTGTCGGGAAACAGCATATCGTCGCGGGTAAAGCCGATTTCGTCGGCGAAGCGGCGGGCGCCCTCGCCGGTCAGCATGACATGGGGCAGACGCTGCATGACCTCATAGGCCAGCGCGCAGACCGGCATGGTGTCGGGTACGGCGCCGACCGCGCCGACGGTGCGCGAATTGCCATCCATTACCGCCGCGTCGCACTCCATTACCCCCAGCATGTTGGGCCAGCCGCCATAGCCGACGCTGCGCACCTTGGGCTCGGCCTCGACGCGGGAAATACCGGCGACCATGGCCGGCAGGCCGGCCTCGCCGGATCTGAGCCGATCGACAGTGTGGGAAAAACCGGGCCAGGCCTCGGCATTGGCTAGCAGGAGCATGAGCGAACCGTTAGGAATGAAACTCATGAAACCGATTTCACATTGCGGCAGGCGCGTCAATCGGGATGGGAAGGATCGCGGTGGGAGAAGCGACTGCCAGTCCCCCGCCCTGCCTTTATTCGAGGCAGAGAGCGAAAGCCCCAAGCACACTTTTCGGTCAAAGGCTTTAAGCCGTGGTGCCCGGGATGAAATGAGTGGGAATGGTAAGCGGCTGCGCCGGGTCGGCGAGCCCGTCGCGCAGGATGTCGATGATGCGCGCCACATATTCGGCCTTGTCGAAGCCAATGGTGGCTATGGGGTAGGCGCCCAGCCCCACCAACGAGAGATTGTCAAAGCCATACAGGCGGAAGCGCCCAGGGTGATGGTCGGGGAAATCGGTGCGGCGCATGTCAAGAAGGCCCATGGCCATGGCGTCGGCGGTGCAGAACACCGCCTCGGGCCAGGTTTCGGCGGCGAGCGTGGCGGCGGCGGCGCGCCCGCTGGCATAAGAATAATCGCCCTGCACCACGCGCTGCAATTTTATTCCCGCCTCGCGCAGGGCGGCCTGATAGAGGGCGATGCGCTGCTGTTCATTGGGCGAGCTGGAGCGGCCGGTGACGAGAGCCGCGCTTTTGACGCCCTTTTTGGCCGCATCAGCCACGGCGGCGCGAATGCCAGGCGCCTCGTCGGCGACCACGGCGGGCGAGAGACCATCGTGGCGCCCGTTGAGCATGACCACCAGGTCAGTGCGGAACAGGCCGCGAATGGTTGGCGCATCGGCGAAATCGGAGAAGACCAGCGCCGCATCGACATGATAGGCCATGCCGTGGCGCACCAGATCGACCGCATGCTCGGCCGAGGCCATGCGGATGAGGATCATCTGTTTGCCCAGGGCCTGAATGCCGGACAAAAGGCGGTCGAACAGATCGAGATCGGACAGGTCATGGATATGGTTGACCACCACGGCGACGAGATCGAAGGTATTTCGCGACAGGCCGCGCGCCACCACATTGGGGCTGTAGCCCAGCCGGGCAGCGGCGGCTTCGACCCGCGCGCGCTTTTCGGGCGAAACCGGACGGCTTTCGGACGACAGCGCGCGCGAGGCCACCGCACGCGAGACGCCGGCCAGCGCTGCGACATCGGAAATGGTGGGCACGCCGGGGCTTTTCTTGGGTGGGGTCATGGCCAGCGTGGTAGCGCCCTCCCCCGCCCTCCTGCAAGGGGCCAGCATGGCGCCACCCTCCCTTTTTGAGACGACGAAGAAGACGAGACCCATGATTACCGCATTCGATATCGGCGGATCGACCATCAAGGCGGCGACGGCCACCGGGCCGGGCGATGTCAGCCCGCTGGGGCGGATGGCGACGCCGCGCGAGGATTTTTCCGCCTTCGTCGCCACCATCGCCGCACTGGTGGACGAGGGCGGCGCTCCCCAGGGCGCGCCGGTGGCCATTTCGGTGACCGGGGTGGTGGACCCGCAAACGGGTATCGTCACCTGCGCCAATATTCCGTGCATCGACGGGCGACATCTCGGCGCCGAGCTTGGCGCGCTGCTCGGCCGGCCGGTGCTGGTGGCCAATGACGCCGATTGTTTCGTGCTGGCCGAGGCCCATGCCGGAGCCGGTCGCGGGCATCGCGTGGTGTTCGGGGCCATTCTGGGCACCGGGGTCGGCGGCGGGCTGGTGGTCGATGGGCGTCTGCATCCAGGGGGCGGCGGGTTGTCGGGTGAATGGGGGCACGGCACGATCGTCGCCACCAAAATCAGCGTGCCGCCCTATGAACTGCCGCATTTTGCCTGTGGCTGCGGGCTTTCGGGGTGTCTCGACACGGTCGGGGCGGCGCGCGGTATCGAACGGCTGCACCGGCACCTGCATGGCGAAGAGCTGCCAAGCACGGCCATTCTGGAGCGCTGGGGGGCGGGCGAC
The DNA here is from genome assembly GCA_026126125.1 of Devosia sp. Classification (GTDB taxonomy): domain Bacteria; phylum Pseudomonadota; class Alphaproteobacteria; order Rhizobiales; family Devosiaceae; genus Devosia. The sequence continues at coordinate 6 of JAHCJW010000266.1, read as the reverse complement.
GCCAAA
>JAHCJW010000265.1 GCA_026126125.1 Devosia sp. | reverse complement strand
GTCCGTTTCCCTGAAGAGTTTCGGCTGCCGGCAGGCGCCCGAAAGTCGGGGAAGACCGAACCCGCGAGCCACGGGGTGGGGACTATGGGTTTTTCTGGATTTGGCCGGCTGGGGGACGAGCGAGGACCTGCGGTGACGAGGCCAGGTCTGACGCGTGTGATGCGATAAAGAAGCCTTTGGAGCTGCACTTTCCGTGGCAGATGTAGCCGATCGAGTGGGTGATGCCGATCCCACCATCGACCAGCGCGCGATTGTCTGCAGGCCGAGTTGAAGGTGTCTCGGTCTGGTAGGGTATCAGCTCATGCCGGGTCACGGGCGGTCTCCCGGTTTGCAGGACGTCCGGTTGGCGGCGCTCGAGGTTGGCGCCATGGGGCGAAGGTCCCGATGATGATCATGGTGCCGCCGCAGCAGGGGCAAGGCGGGCGCAGATCTGCAGCGGCCTGCTCGACTGCGGGTTCGTCCGGCGCTGGCGTCGCCCCAAGCAGCTTGCGGGCCAGGGCAAGGCAGTCCTTGCGGGCGGAGCCGGCGAGCAGGCCGTAGTGCCGGATGCGGTGGAAGCCGCGTGGCAGTATGTGGATCAGGAAACGGCGAATGAACTCATCGGCGGCCAAGGTCATGACCTGCTGCCGGTCGGTGACAGCGCGGCGGTAATCCTTGTAGCGGAAGGTGACCTCCTTGCCGTCGAACCGGAGCAGGCGGCTGTTCGAGATGGCGACCCGGTGGGTGTAGCGCGAGAGATAGGCGAGCACTGCCTCGGGCCCAGCAAAGGGCGCCTTGGCATAAACCACCCAGCGCTTTCTGCGGGCCGGCGCAAGGTGACGCTGGAAGGCTCGGCGATCGTTGAGCCCTGCCATCTGTCCGAAGAAGGCGAGTTTTCCGGCACCATGGAGGTCGAGCAGCCTGCTGAGGAACAACCGGCGGAACAGCGCGCCGAGCACCCGCACCGGCAGCAGGAAAGCCGGGCGCGACGAGATCCACCGACCATCCGGCGCAATCCCGCCACCGGGCACGATCATGTGGATGTGCGGATGGTGGGTCATGGCCGAACCCCAGGTATGGAGCACGGCGGTGATGCCGATGCGGGCTCCCAGATGCTTTGGATCGGCCGCGATGGTCAGCATGGTCTCGGACGCCGCCTTGAACAGCAGGTCGTAAACCTGTCCCTTGTTGTGGAGGGCGATGTCGGCGACCTCTGCGGGCAAGGTGAAGACGACGTGGAAGTACCCGACCGGCAGGAGATTGGCCTCTTGTGCTTCGAGCCAGGTGCGTGCTGCGGCGCCCTGGCACCGCGGGCAGTGCCGGTTGCGACAGGAGTTGTAGGCGATCCGCTGATGCCCGCAGTCAGAACAGGCTTCCACATGACCACCAAGGGCAGCGGTGCGACAACTTTCGATCGCCGACATGACCTTGAGTTGGCCTAGGCTCAGGTGGCCAGCATGGGTTGCGCGATAGGCAGGACCGGCAGCCCGGAAGATATCGGCAACCTCGATGGTGGGGCGCACCGCTCAGGGGTCGGGTGGCGCCTCCGTCGGAACGAAGATGCCCAGCTTGTCGAGCGGACTGATGACGGCGCGCACCGTGCGGGTTGCCACCTTGGTATAGAGCGCCGTCGTCTCGAGCTTGGCATGGCCGAGCAGCACCTGGATGACGCGGACATCGACGCCATCTTCCAAGAGATGGGTGGCGAAGCTGTGCCGCAATGTGTGTGGACCGACGCGCCTGGTAATCTCGGCGGCGTGGGCCGCCTCGACCACGACGCGATAGAGCTGCCTGGTGCTGATCGGCTTGAGGGCGTACTGGCCCGGAAACAGCCAGCCGTCACGATGCAGTATCCCTTGGCGATGCCCGTGCTGCCACCATTGACGCAACAGGGTGAGCAAGTCTGGTGAGAGCATGGCATTGCGGTATCGCCCGCCTTTGCCGCGCTCGACCCGGATCAGCATGCGTTCGCTGTCGATATCGCGCACCTTGAGCATGGCGACCTCGCCGACGCGCAATCCGGCGCCATAAGCCACCGACAGCGCCGCCTGATGCTTGAGGCTGGTGGTCGCATTGAGCAGCCGGGCGACCTCGTCGCGGCTCAACACCACCGGCAGGTTACGCGGATGGCTCACGCGCACCAGCTTGCGGGCCAGATCAGGCCGGTCGAGCGTATTGGCGAAGAAGAACCGCAGCGCCGAGACCACGCTGTTCATGGTCGGCACCGGAACGCCGGCCTCGCTCTGGGCCAGCTGGAACTGGCGCACATCCTCGGTGGTCGCGGTATCCGGTGGCCGCCGCAGAAACGAAGCGAAGCGCCCCACATCGCGGATGTAGTTGCGCTGGGTAGCCGCCGAGAAGTGGCGCATGGTCATGTCGTCGATCAGCTTCTGGCGCAGCGGGCTGACAGGGACGTTGGGAAGGATCGTGGTCATCGCGTGGCTCCTGGGTTGAAGGAGCCAAAAGGGAACGCCTGAACCACGCGATCCTCAATCAGGCGATAACTTCAGAGCAGGGCCGCCATCTCACCACGCTCACCATCCCGCGCCAGCGGGTTCGTTCT
>JAHCJW010000264.1 GCA_026126125.1 Devosia sp. | reverse complement strand
CCTGGCGGCTGGTCGAGGATGGGCAGACCGTCCTCATCTTCTGCCCGGAGCGGCGCAGCGTCGAGCCCTTCGCAGATGTAATCGTCGATCTCCATGAGCGAGGCGCGCTTCATTCGTTGCTCGAGGCGGACCCTGTCGTCCTCAACACCGCGATCGCGCTCGGCGAGGAATGGCTCGGGCCGGATAGCGCCATCCTCAAATGCCTGCGCCTCGGCGTCGCATTGCATCATGGCGCCCTGCCAACCGCCTATCGCAAGGAGGTCGAGCGCCTGCTACGCGACAACGTCCTCAAGGTCACCATCTCATCGCCAACGCTCGCGCAGGGGCTCAACCTCTCGGCCACGGCCGTGGTCATGCACTCGCTCCATCGCTTCGGCGAACGGATCGAGATCTCCGAGTTCAAGAACGTTATCGGGCGAGCCGGACGTGCCTATGTCGACGTGGAAGGCATCGTGCTCTTCCCCATGTTCGACGACATCGCGAAGAAGCGGCGCAACTGGGAAGCCCTCATCAACGATCTCGGCGCGCGCAATATGGAGAGCGGGCTGGTGCAGCTGGTCGCGGCACTGCTGTCCCGCATGCACGCCCGCGTCGGCGGCGACCTGAACCAGCTCGTCGAGTATGTCGTCAACAACGCGGCAGCATGGACCTTCCCGGAGGTCGCGAACGAGAAGCCGGAGGACCGCGAGCGCGCCTTGGCCGACTGGGAGCAGCACGTCGCGACCCTCGACACGGCGATCCTCAGCCTCATCGGCGAAAACGACATCCCGGACGATGGGATTGAAACCGCGCTGGATGACATCCTTCAGTCCTCTCTCTGGCACCGCCGCCTGCTCCGGCGGAATGAACAGGTGCAACAGGTCCTCAAGGCAGGCCTCGTTTCGCGCAGCCGGCACATCTGGAATCAGTCGACGGCGGCGCGGCGCCGGGGCTATTTCCTCGCCGGCGTCGGGTTGACGACCGGGAATGCACTCGACGCCATCGCGGCGGACGCCAACTTTCTCCTGGTTCAGGCTAATGGCGGCATTCTCGACGGTGATGCCGAGGCGGCGGTCGAGGCGATCACGAGCATTGCCGAGCGCGTCTTCGCCTTCTATCCCTTCACACCCGACCCCATGCCCGCCAACTGGCGCGACATCCTGCGCACCTGGCTTCTCGGCCAGCCTCTTGCCGCCATCGCCGCCGGTCAGGAGTCGGAGACGCTGCAGTTCATCGAAGGGGGACTCGTCTATCGCCTGCCTTGGGCAATGGAGGCCATCCGCGTTCGTGCGGCCGCCAACGGCGACACCATCGGCGGTTTCCTGCTCGATAACTATGAGCTTGGCCTAGCCGTCCCAGCTGTCGAAACCGGGACGCTAAACCATTCGGCCTCGATCCTCATCCAGGCTGGGTTCAACTCGAGACTTGCTGCCATCAAGGCCGTGACCGACACCGGCGCAATCTTCCAGACGGGCCAGGAGCTTCGACAATGGCTCAATTCGGAAGCTGTCGCCGCCAACAGCGCCCAGCCCGATTGGCCGACTGCCGAGACGAAGGCGATGTGGATGGAGTTCGCGCAAAGTTTCACTCCGCGCGAGTACCGCACCTGGGCCGACCGGCGGTACTGGGCGAACGTGGCCTGGCTCGGCGCACCGCCGCCGCCGGACACGCCCGTCCAAGTCCATCACTGGGGCGGTCAGCCATGCGTACTCTCGGCTGACGGCACACCGCTGGGCACAGTGCAGGCTGCGCTTAATTCCGGTAGAGCGGGTTTAATGCGTGCCCAGGTGTCTCAGGACGTCGGCAGGATCGACCTCACTTATCTGGGCCCTGACGACCTGTCAGGTGCCTAATGTGCGCTAGGAGCAACCTGCGGGCGTTCCTGGGGATAGCTGGTGGCCGTGAGGCGAGGGCGTTGTGCTTTCAGACTGCCGGCATGTTTGGCGATAGTGCGCTTCTGACATCCTGTATGGACTCACGCACATCGGCATGAGCGGCAATTTTCTATATAATCAAGGTGTTCGACGCGATCTTTGGCTTCAACGGCCCCCTACAGCGCCTCGGCCCGGATCGCATTGATGACAGTGCTTAGCCGGCCGGAGCGACCACCTCACACAAGCACTCATCCTATGACGGTAGACATGACGGTAGACGGAAATATGAGCGACCAAAACGCTATATTTCATGCGGGTTTACAGGCGCAGGAAATAATTGAGTGGGAATGATTCGGTAGCATTTCACAGGGTCCCACAGCGACCCGAAAACAGCCACAGGCCCTTGATTTTTCAAGGGCCTTTGTAATTTTTGTCGTCCCATGACGTGCATACAAATCCCACACTTTTCAACCGTAAAAATGACGGCATAGTTCGGGGTGTGCTGATCAGTGACCCGATGCACCCGCCCGTGGTGGAGACGGTATCCGATATTGTTTGCCAGGTCAGCGCAACCTCGAGAGTAGAGGCAAAAGCCAACTTACCGTAGGCAGTCATCGGTAATGTGCGTGCGCATAGCGCGAGTACTCGCGCTATGCGTTTCAACTACAAGGAATTGACCTGATGACCAAGCCATTCAAAATATGTGTCGTGGCCGGTATGCTGTCCATCGGTTGCGCCGGCTTGCCCGCGGCT
>JAHCJW010000263.1 GCA_026126125.1 Devosia sp. | reverse complement strand
CATCGAGTTGGCCTGGACCCTGTTGACCAAGGATTGGGGCCTGCCGCGCGAGAAGCTGATGGTCACCGTCTATGAGGACGACGACGAAGCGCTCGATTTGTGGAAAAAGATTGCCGGTCTCTCCGAGGATCGCATCGTGCGGCTCGGGGCCAAGTCCAATTTCTGGCAGATGGGCGATACCGGTCCGTGCGGTCCATGCTCGGAAATCTTCTATGATCATGGCGACAAGGTCTGGGGCGGTCCTCCGGGCTCGCCGGAGGAAGACGGCGATCGCTGGATCGAGATCTGGAACCTGGTCTTCATGCAGTTCGAGCAGCATGGCGATGGGTCGCGCACCGGCCTGCCGCGCCCCTCGATCGATACCGGCATGGGGCTTGAGCGCGTGGCCGCCGTCATGCAGGGCGTGCACGACAATTATGACATCGATCTGTTCAGGGCGCTGATCGGCGCCGCCGCCAATGCGACCAATGCCGATGTCAACGGGCCCGGCAACCGTTCCTTGCGCGTCATCGCCGACCATCTGCGCTCGATGAGCTTCCTCATCGCCGAGGGCGTGCTGCCGTCCAATGAAGGCCGCGGCTATGTGCTGCGCCGCATCATGCGCCGCGCCATGCGCCACGCGACGCTGCTGGGGGCCAATGAGCCGGTGATCCACAAACTGGTGCCGACGCTGGTGCGCGAGATGGGCCAGGCCTATCCCGAATTGAGCCGCGGCGAAGCCATGATCACCGAGACGGTGCGGCTCGAGGAAGGGCGTTTCCTCAAGACGCTGGGCCGTGGCCTGCAGATTCTCGACACCGCGTCGGCCGGGCTCGGCGAGGGTGACACGCTTGATGGCGCCACCGCGTTCAAGCTCTACGACACCTATGGTTTCCCGCTCGATCTGACCCAGGACGCCCTGCGCAATCGCGGCGTCACGGTCGATCAGGCCGGGTTCGATGCGGCCATGGCGCAGCAGAAGGCCGAGGCGCGCAAGAACTGGGCCGGCTCGGGCGAGGCGGCGACCGATACGGTCTGGTATGGTCTGGCCGACAAGCTCGGCCCCACCGAATTTCTTGGCTATGAGACGGAAACGGCCGAGGGCGAAATCAAGGCGCTGCTGGTCGATGGGGTCGAAGTGGACGCCATCGCCGCCGGGCAGGACGGCATCATCATCGTCAACCAGACCCCTTTCTATGGCGAAAGCGGCGGCCAGGTCGGCGATACCGGCGTGATCAAGGGCGAGGGCGTCAGCGCCCAGGTGCTCGAGACCGGCAAGCATCACGGCGTCTTCAGCCACAAGGTGAAGGTCACCGAAGGCACGTTCCATCGCGGCCAGGCGGTCGAACTCGTCGTCGATCACGGGCGGCGCTCCTCCATTCGCGCCAACCACTCGGCCACCCATCTGCTGCATGAGGCCCTGCGTCTCGTGCTGGGCGATCACGTGGCGCAGAAGGGGTCGCTGGTCTCCGCCGATCGGCTGCGCTTCGACTTTGTCCACACCAAGCCGATGAGCCCGCAGGAGCTGGCCGAGGTCGAGGATATCGCCAACGCCATCATTCTCGAAAACAGCGCCGTGGAAACCCGGCTGATGGGGGTCGAGGAGGCCAAGGAGGCCGGCGCGCGGGCGCTGTTCGGCGAGAAATATGGCGATGAAGTGCGCGTCGTTTCGATGGGCGCGCCGACGGGCAATGGTCTGGGCTGGTCGGTCGAGCTCTGTGGCGGCACCCATGTGCGCCGCACCGGCGATATCGGTCTGGTTTCGGTGGTCAGCGAAGGCGCGGTTGCCGCCGGCGTGCGCCGCATCGAGGCGCTGACCGGAGCGGCTGCCCGCCATCGCGGCAATGCCAATACCACGATCGTCGCCTCGGCGGCGGGCCTCCTGCGCTCGGGGCCGCATGACGTGCTGGAGCGGATCGAGGCGCTGCAGAACCAGCTCAAGAGTGCCGAAAGAGCGCTGGCCGATGCCCGGCAGAAGCTGGCGCTGGGCGGGGGCGGTGAGGGCGGCGCGAGCTCGGAAACCGTCAATGGCGTCACCTTTGTCGGCCGCGTGGTCGAAGGCGTGGCGGCCAAGGATATCAAGTCGGTCGTCGATGCCGAAAAGAAGCGCATCGGCTCGGGCGTCGTCACCATCGTGCTCAAGGGCGAGGACGGCAAGGGCACGGTGGCCATCGGCGTCACCGAGGACCTGACCGGCCGCTATGCTGCCGGCACGCTGATCAAGTCGGCAACGGCGGCGCTGGGCGGGCAGGGCGGCGGCGGTCGTCCCGACATGGCCCAGGGTGGCGGACCGGACGGCGCCAAGGCCGACGAGGCCATCGCCGCGATTCGCGCCTTGATCTAGAGCATCGGACCGAAAAGTGTCCTCGCGGTTTTCGGGCAATCCGACGCGTAAACAAGGGTTTAGAGCGGCGGTTTCGTTTGACCGGGAAGCGCCGGCTGCCTTGTCCCCTCCCTCTAAGGGGAGAGGGGTGGGCGCAAGGCCAAAAGGCTTGAAACGCTCTTGCGCCGGTTCAATCGAAACCGGAAAGACCAGAGCGTCGCGTTTCTTTCAGATCGGCTCCGCTCGCTTTGGCGCCATGGTGTTGCGCACGTCTTTTTTATCAAACCGGTTCCCGCGGTCGGGAGACCTGCTT
>JAHCJW010000262.1 GCA_026126125.1 Devosia sp. | reverse complement strand
AACCCATCTCCTGCACGCGCATGCTGAGAGGACGTCCGCGGACGGCCTCGATGAGATAGTACAATAGGTGTCCGCCGTCGAGCATCGGCACGGGCAAAAGATTGAATATCCCGATATTGAGTGAAAGAAGCGCCATGAGGTTGATCAGGGCAATAAGCCCCAGCGTCGCCACCTCGCCCGAAACCTTGGCGACCTTCACCGGGCCACTCAGCTGTTCGACATCGCCTCGCCCGACAAAGAAATCGCCCAGAAACTGGCCGGTACGCTGAATGATGAAGCGGATTTCCTCCACCGTCATGCCGAGCGCCTCGACCGGCCCGGGGCGATAAAGCGTCAGGTCCGTCTCGGCGACCTCACGGCTCACCCCGATGCGTCCCACGCGCTGGGAATTGCCGAAGCGATCCTCGATTTCCACAGCTTCGGGGGTCAGCTCCAGCACCTGCAAGGCCCCATCGCGCTCCAGCTCGATGGTCACGGGCCGAGCCGGACTGGTGGCCACATAGCGCTGAAAGTCATCGAAACCCCGCACCACATAGCCATCGACGGCGACGATCTCGTCACCCGGCAGAAAGCCCGCCGATTGCGCCACCGAGCCCGGCAACACCTCGCCGATGACGGCCGGAACCGTGTAGCGGCCATAGCCGAGCAGCAGGGCATAGAGAATCAGGAATGTGAGGATGACATTGGCCAGCGGCCCCGCCGCGACGATGGCGATGCGCTGCCACACGGATTTGTTGACGAACAGATGCGGCGCCAATGCCGGGTCCTGGAGCATAGGCGATTCCGCGTCGGGCAGGCTGGCCGCATTCATGTCGCCTAGGAACCGGACATAGCCGCCAAGCGGCACCGCCGATACCCGCCAGCGGGTTCCGTGCCTGTCGTTCCAGCCGAACAGCTCGGGCCCGAAGCCGATGGAGAAGGTGTGGATCGCCACCCCGTTCCAGCGCGCCACCAGATAGTGCCCCATTTCGTGCACGAACACGATGACGGTCAACACCGCCAGGAACGGCACGACATAGGACAAAAGCCACATCACAAATTCGAGCATTACAGTTCCAGTTGTCGCAGACGCGGGGTCGCCGCCGTTACCAGTAGAGCAGGCCTTCGGCAACAGCGCCGAATCCGCCATGCATCGTACCGACGATGGAGACCAGAATGATGCCGAATGTGAGGCTGTCGAGCCGATCCATCAAGCCGCCATGGCCGGGAATGATGTCACCGCTATCCTTGATGCGGAAATGGCGCTTCACGGCGCTTTCGGACAAATCGCCCAATTGCCCAAGAATGCTGATGGCGACGGAGAGAAGAAGACCGATCCACCACGGGGAATCGGTCAGAACCACCCAGACAAGTAGTCCCGCCCCTGCCCCCAGTGCCAGTCCTCCGAGCGCTCCCGACCAGGTCTTGGACGGCGAAATGCCCGGCGCCAGCTTTTCTCCGCCGATCTGGCGGCCGGTGAAGAAGGCTGCGGAATCGGTCATCCACACCACGGTGCCCAGGTAAACCCCGGCCCAGATTCCGGCCATGCTCTCGCCGCGCATGCTGACCGCGCCGGCGATCAGCACGCCGAACAGAACCAGCCCGGCGGCGCGCCAGGCGAAATGCTCACGCCCCATGAAAGCTGCCACGACGCAGGCCACGAACACCAGCACCAGTGACCCGACAAACCCGACCAGCGGATAGGCCAGGCCCGACAGCGCCAACAGGCCGACCAGCACCATGCCGGCCGGCGTCAGTGGCGCCCGGGAAACCATCGTCTCCCATTCGCGATAGGCGCCGGCATAGACGGCGCCGACAATGCCTGAAAAGAAATAGCTGCCCAGATAGAGAGCCGTCGCTGTCAGCACGATCAGCACGATGGCGGAGACGAGTCGCGGGCCGACATCGGCCCAATTGCGGCGCTGGGGCGCCCGCGCATCAGATGGTGCCTTGCCCTTGTCCGTCAACTCCCTGCCGCCCCAATCCCGCCATAGCGCCTGTCGCGCAGCGAATAAACTTCGAGCACCCGCAAGAAACTGGCCTCGTCGAAATCAGGCCAGTTTTCGGGAACGAAGACGAATTCCGAATAGGCCGCCTGCCAAAGCAGGAAATTGGACAATCGCTGCTCTCCGCTGGTGCGGATGATGATATCCGGATCGGGAATGCCGGCGGTGTAGAGCGCCGATTGCACCATCGACTCATCGATGGTTTCAGGATCCAGTTCGCCCGCGGCGGCGCGCCGCGCCAGCGCCTTCATCGCATCGACGATTTCGGTCTTGCCGCCATAGTTGAAGGCGACGACGAGCACCAGCCCGGTATTGGCCGCCGTCTTGGCCTCGACATCCTCGATCAGCCGCACCAGCGAGGGCTCGAGCCCCGCGCGCGAGCCGACGACGCGCACCTTGACATTGTTGCGGATCAACCGCTGCAGATCGGAGGCGACGAAGCGGCGCAGCAGGCCGAAGATGAACGAGACCTCGTCGAGAGGCCGCGTCCAGTTTTCCGATGAAAAACTGAAGACTGTAAGATAGCTCACGCCATAGGTGATACAGAGCTCGATGAGGTTGCGCAGGGCTTTCACGCCCTCGACATGGCCCTCGGTCCGGCGCTTGCCGCGAGCTTGCGCCCAGCGGCCATTGCCGTCCACGATCAGTCC
>JAHCJW010000261.1 GCA_026126125.1 Devosia sp. | reverse complement strand
GTGTTTTTGTTTTTTCGTTCCCCCCCCCCCCTTTTTCCCCCCCCGGCCCCCCCCCACCCCCCCCCCGCCGCTCCAGCTTTTTGCGCATGTCTGTCGAAACCGGTTCCCCCTTTTCGGCAGACCCGCGTCAGTTCGGCTGTCCCTTCCACACCAGCCGCCGATAAAGCGTCGAGCGGTCGATATTGAGGGCCCGGGCGGCAGCGGAAAGATTGCCCTTGTGGGCCGCGACGGCGCGCCGCATCGCGTCTTCGGTCAGGGCGCCCAGATCACCATTCCATTTGATCTCTGGTTCGGCCAGCACTTCGCCCGCTTGCGGCAGCGCCGCCGGCGCAATCGGCTCGCCCGGATCGTGCAGGGCGGCGATGGCCCGCAGCCGGCCGGCCAATTCGCGGAAATTGCCGGGCCAGCGATAGGCCGCCAGTTGATCGAGGGCGGCGGCAGGCAGCGGACCATGCTGCGGCGCCAGTTGCGCCCACAACGTCTCCACGAGGACATGCCGCTCCGGCATCTCGGCCAGCGATGGCAGGCCGATGACGAATTGCGCGATGCGGAAATAGAGGTCGGCGCGGAAACTGCCCGCCTCCACCATGGCCTTGAGGTCGCGATTGGTGGCGCAGACCGGCACGAAATCGGCCTTGTGCGGCACGCCGCCCCCCAGAGGGGCCACTTCCTTGTCCTGCAACACCCGCAAGAGGCGTGACTGCAAGGTCAGCGGCATGTCGCCGATTTCATCGAGAAACAGAATGCCGCCCTCGGCCTGCTGCACCAGCCCCTTGGCGCCGGTTTTGCGGGCTCCGGTGAAGGCGCCCGGCTCGTAACCGAACAGTTCCGCTTCGATCAAGCTTTCGGGCAATGCCGCGCAGTTGATGGCAATGAAAGGCCGGCCGGCGCGAACCGTCTGGCCATGCAGATGGCGGGCGAAGACCTCCTTGCCGGCGCCGGTCTCCCCGGTGATCAGCAGGGGAATTTCCGCATTGACGAGGCGAATGGCCCGCGCCAGATCATCCCTTGTGGCCGAGGTCATGAACGGCCCCTTTTGCGGGGGCTTTGGCGCCGGGCGCGGCAGGGTGCCGATGGCGCGAAGCGGCGCTTGCACCGGTTCGGTTATCTGCGCGAAGAACTGATCGCCATTCCGCCCCTGAATATGACGCTGGTTGCTCGCCAGGCTTTCAAAGATATCCTCGCGTCTGGTCTGGCGCAGTAATTTGCGATCCAGCCCCAGAAGGGCCAGGGCGCGACGATTTCCGGCCACCGGTTTTTGCCCGTCAAAAACCAGTATCCCCTCGCGCGCGCTCCCGAGGAGATCGCCGAAACGATGAAACCGCACCACCGTCATATCGGCGAAATCGCGCGAAAAGAACCGATGCTCGATCTGCTCGACGGCGAGACGTACCAGTCCTATGGCGTGGGTGTGCTGGGCCGAGGCGTGGCCGGACATGTCGAGTACGCCGGCCAGCTTGCCGAAGGGGTCGAAAATCGGCGCGGCGGCGCAGTGCAATATGCCGTGCGGCTCAAAGAAATGCTCGGCGCCATGCACTTCGATGGCGCGGCGTTCCGCCATGGCGGTGCCGATGGCATTGGTGCCGGTGACGGTTTCGGACCAGGCGACGCCCGGGCGCAGGGCGACGGCTGCCGCCTGGCCAGCAAATTCGGCACTGCCGGCGGTGTCGAGCACCATGCCCTTGGCATCGGTGAGGATGACGACGCTGTCGGTATGCTTGGCCTCGGCGCGCAACGATACCAGCTCGGAGCGCGACAACAGCCGCAAGGTTTCGTTTTGCTCGTGCAACACGCGCAATTCCGCCGCCGTCATCGCTTCGGTGCGTATGGCGGCCGATGCATCGAGCCCCTGTTCGGCGCATCGTTGCCAGGAGCGCAAAATCGGGGCTGGCACGAGCCCATCGGGCAAAACATGGCCCGAGAAGAACTTTTCGCGCGCGGCGGCCAGCGCCCCGTCGACTGTCATGTTCATCCTCGCCTCCTCCCAGTTGTGGCAGTTTGCAACAGCTGTTGCATCGTCCATCGTCCCGGGTTGTTGCAAAGTGTTGCACCCTATTTCACCGCCCGTCCAGTGCGGGACGGATCACGAAAACTTCGGCTTGCTCATCAGAGACTTAGGAGATCCTGGCATACGGATTGCAATGGTGTTGGCATCCAGAACAATGGGAGGATGCCATGAACAAGCCAGAATTCGTCGGCCAGCGGACCAAATCTCCGTACAAGGCCAAATATGGCAACTATATCGGCGGGCAATGGGTAGATGCCGTCGATGGGGAGACTTTTGAAAATACCTCGCCGGTCACCGGCGAGGTGATCTGCGAAGTGGCCCGCAGCAAGGCGGCCGATATCGAGAAGGCGCTCGATGCCGCGCACAAGGCCGCCCCCGCATGGGGCCGCACATCGGTGGCGCAGCGCGCCGTGATGCTCAACCGCATCGCCGACCGCATGGAAGAAAATCTCGACGCCATCGCGCTGGCTGAAACCTGGGACAATGGCAAGCCGATCCGCGAAACCACGGCGGCCGACATTCCCCTGGCCATCGATCATTTCCGCTATTTTGCTGGCGCGATCCGCGCCCAGGAAGGCGGCATTTCCGAGATCGACCACGACACCGTCGCCTATCACTTCCATGAGCCGCTGGGCGTGGTCGGGCAGATCATTCCCTGGAATTT
>JAHCJW010000260.1 GCA_026126125.1 Devosia sp. | reverse complement strand
ATAAACCGGATGGAGCTGATCTGAAAGACACGCGACGCGCTTCAAGGCGCCGCCGCGATCACCCCCGCTTCCCAGCCCAGGATCGCCCGCTTGCGCGGCACGCCCCAGTGATAGCCGGTCAGCGCGCCCGAGGTGCCGACGACCCGGTGGCAGGGCACGACGAAGCTGATCGGGTTCTTGCCCACCGCTGCGCCCACCGCCCGCGAGGCCTTTGGCCGGCCGATGCTGTGCGCGACCTGCGAATAGGTCGTGGCCTGCCCCACCGGAATTTTCAGCAGCGTCTCCCACACCTGCACCTCGAAATCGGTGCCGATCAGCACCACCCGCACCGGCTGGCTCGCCGACCAGCGCGCCGGCTCGAAAATCTGCATCACCAGCGGGGCGATGCGCGCGTCGTCGCGGGCAAAGCGCGCCAGCGGCCAGCGATTGGCCAGATCGGCAAAGGCGGTCTCGATGCTCGTCTCGGCGTCGGCGAAACCGAGGCCTGAAATGCCATAATCGGTGGCGGTGACCACGGCGAGGCCGAAGGGCGAGGGCGCGACACCCCACACCATGTCGAGCCCGGCGCCGCCGGCGCGGAAAACGCCGGGCGGCATGGCTTCATAGGCGACGAACAGATCATGCAGCCGCGAGGTCGAGGACAGGCCCACCTCATAGGTGGTGTCGAGCACGCTGGCCTTGTCGCGCAACAGCGATTTGGCGTGGTCGAGCGCCACCGCCTGGGCAAAGCTCTTGGGCGACAATCCGCACCAGCGCCGGAACAGCTCGGTCAATTGCCGCTCGGACAGTCCCATGGCCCGGGCGAAAGCCTTGAGATCGGTGGCGTCTGGTCCGGTTTCGCTGAGATAGCGGATGGCGGCGCGAATGGTTTCATAATCGCTGTCGGGAACGAGCGCGCGCTGCTGGTTCATGGCGGGGTCTTTCATTCTCTCGCTTTCCCCGTCTTCTAGGCTGCTCGCGGCGCCGGCGCGACCCGGTTTTGACCCCCCGGTGTCAGGCCGCCCGCCGGGCCCGCCGCAGCGCCTGGCCGAAGGCACGGGCAAAGCTCGATTTGTCGTCGGCGGCGAGAAAGCTGCCCAGCGCGATGGCTTCCTCGCCATGGATCAGCGCCATGGCGGTGGTGCGCTCATTCTCGTCCCGCGTCAGTATCAGCCGCACCGCTTTGGGATGAAAGCGCCGCAACACCCGCTCCGGCCCCGGCCCGAGCGTCAGGATTTCGAGCTGGTCGGGCCAGAGGGTGATGCGCTGCACGAGCCGGCTCTTGCGCGCCTGGCGCAGGCCGAACACCACAAGGCCCGCTCCGGCGAGAAGAAAACCGGCAAGGCCGGGCAGCAGGAATTCCGGCACGGCGATGAGAAAGGGGGTGGCGACGATGGCCGCGATGATCAGCGACACCCAGCCGCCGACCGCGCGCAGCGTTCGGTCCGGCCGCAATGTGGCGGAAAACAGCGGTTGAGTGGTTGTGGCTTGCATCGGCATGGCGAACTCTTCGACACTGACTATAGGCGCAGAATCAAGGGCGAGAGAATGGCCGGAACAAAAAAAGTGAAGAGCCTGCCAAAGGCCGATATCGAGGCGATCTTCGCCCGCTTCCACGAGATCGAGCCTGAACCCAAGGGCGAGCTCGATTATGTCAATGCCTTTACCCTGTTGGTGGCGGTGGTGCTCTCGGCCCAGGCCACCGATATCGGCGTCAACAAGGCGACCAAACATCTCTTCGCCCTGGCCAGCACGCCCGAGGCGATGGTGGCGCTCGGTGTCGAGCGTATCACCGAGTTGATCAGGACTATCGGACTTTATCGGGGCAAGGCCAGGAATGTCTATGCCCTCAGCCAAATCCTCATCGACCAGCATGGCGGCGCGGTGCCGGACGATCGTCAGGCGCTCGAAGCCCTGCCCGGCGTCGGCCGCAAGACCGCCAATGTCGTGCTCAATATCTGGTTCAAGCAACCGGCCATCGCGGTCGATACCCATCTCTTCCGCGTCGGCAACCGCACCGGCCTTGCTCCGGGAAAGACGCCGCTGGCCGTCGAGCAGATCCTCACCCGGGTCATCCCGCCCCGCTATATGCTGCATGCCCATCACTGGCTGATCCTGCATGGGCGCTATATCTGCAAGGCGCGCAAACCCGAATGCTGGCGCTGCCCGATTGCGCAATGGTGCCGGTTCGAACCCAAAACCCCGCTGCCCAGCGTCCCCGTCCCGCGCAAATGAGCGGGCCGGATCGGCGACGTCCACGCCACCTGATGTTGCCAATGCTCACATCGAAATGCCATAAGTAAACAATGTCAACATCGAGCAATTCCCCCTATCATCACGGCAATCTGCGCCAGGCCCTGCTCGAGGCGGCGCTGATCCTGCTGGAAAAGGATGGCGAGAGCGGCCTGGGCCTGCGCGATCTGGCGCGGGCGGTGGGGGTTTCGGCCGCCGCGCCCTATCGGCATTTCGATTCGCGCGCCGCCTTGCTCGAAGCCCTGGCGGTCACCGGCTTCCAGCGCTTTGCCGCCCGGATGACGGGTGTGGCCGAAACCGCACCCGACGACCCCATGGCGGCGATGGGTCGCACCTATGTCGTCTTCGCGCTGCAACATCCCAATCTGTTTCGGCTGATGTTTTCTCCCCAGTTGAACAAGGACGGTCGCCCCGGCCTGCGCATGGCGGCCGATGCCGCCTTCGACGCGTTGCGCCGGGCCAGCGGCGCCAAAGACGA
>JAHCJW010000026.1 GCA_026126125.1 Devosia sp. | reverse complement strand
GGGCCGGGGTTTGATTGGCACGGCGGAATTTTACCTTTGCCGCCGCCCGGCTTGTCGGGGCCGCCCCTGTTTGAAGCAGGATGAATTGCCCGGACCAGCCGGGCAATGACGATCACCACGCTGCGAGGGTCAAACGGGGGAGGCGCGATTGTTTCGACTCGGCTTGCGCGCCAACCGGCTTTCGCGATCTTGCGGGCCGGGATCGAAGACCTGGCCGATGTCATCGACGCGGATCTGGCGCAGGAAAATATCCTTCATGGCGCCGCCCGATTTATAGAAATATTTGAAGCTGTCGCTGGGATCGGCATCACGGGATTTGAGGGCGCCGCCTTCATTGTTCGCGGCGAAGGTCATCTGACCGCTCTGGCTGAATTTGACCACACGGCCATAGACCAGACCTTTTTCGGGATGTTGATAGGCCACCATGTCGTTCTGATGCAGGCTCAGGACGCGGCGGGCGGCGGGGTTTTGCGCATGGACGGCCGAGCGCCAGTTCTTGTCGTGGGCGTCGAACATGGTGATGATTTCGGCCACCCATTTGCCGTTCGGCAGTTCCCACACGTCATAGCGATGATTGGCGTCGCCCTTATAGGCCTTGTAGGCGCGGCCGGTGGCGTCGCGGATGGGAATGACGTTGAGCGCTTCGAGAACGCGCACGTGACGGATATTGTAAAAATCCTCGCGCCGCCGGAACCGCTCCAAGGCCTCGGCCAGGTCCTTGCCCGACAGCCCGGCAATGGCGCCGTAAAGCGCATCGGCCAACGGCCTGTCGCGAATGGAGGCGATGTCCTTTTCGGTGAGCGTGTTGAAGTTCTTGCGGCGCACGACGATGGGCGTGCCGCGTGCATCGCTCTCGCCGGTGAGGCCATAGGCGGTGTCGTTGTGCAACTGGCCGGCGGTGTGGCCACTGCCCGACGGGCCGGGCAGGGTGCCATGATCGGCGCGGTGACTGACGGTGATGGCGGCGATAGCGGCTCGCGCGTCGTCCCGGAATGTCGGCCAGGGCAGGTCGAAGCGGCGCAGGGCGTCGTCCGAGCCGATTTCGACCCCGCGTCCGGCCTGCTGGGAAATGGCGTTGAGCATGGCGCGGGTGGTGACGCCGACGACGATGGCGTCGATGGCGTGGTGGCGATGATCGGTGCGGTTCTTGCGATTATCGTCGCTGAGGATGGAATTAAGGCCCCAGGCGCGGCGCAGCATTTCGGTCAGACGGCCGGGAACGATGCGCACATGGTTGCGGCGGGCGAAAACGCCCCATTCATCCGGCTCCTCGTCGGGATAGAGCGAGGCCAGATATTCATGCGCCAGGCGAGCGAGATATTGCGTGTCGGTCAATTGCCGGGCGAGAAAATCCTTGTCGCCCTCGAACCTTTCCATGGCGTCGGGCGCGAAGCGCCAGCGCTTGTTGGCCGGCAGTTTGGCGGCGCGGATGAGGATATCCTGATAATTGGCCTTCCAGTCCGGCACCTCGGCGGGGGAAAAATTGCGCTTGAGGCGGTTGCAGCGATTATGCACCAACAGGCGATTGGCGCGGCTGTCGTCGAGCGTGCGCGACCAGGGCAGGATATGGTCGATATCGACCTGACCAGAAAACAAGGTGGCGGCGCCGATGGCTTCGCCGCAATAGACGCAGACCCGGTCGAGCGGATCAGGCGCCAGTTCCTCCCAGAAGCGCAGCAACGCCCGGTTGTGGCCGGTATTTTCGATGCGGTCCTCTTCCAGCTTTTTCGCGCGCTGCTCGGCATCGCGGGTGTTTTTGGCGATGGTGGCGTTGACCTCTTTTTTCTGCTCCTCGCTGAGCTTGAGGTCGCGCGCCAGTTCGATGGCGATTTCGGCGGGGCGGCCATATTTGCCGATCAGCGCATTGGTGACCCGGCGCAACTGGTTGAGCGCGATATGCACGGTGGGATTGGTGATGCGCCCCATGCGGATGTCATAGGGGTCGGCGATGTCGCCGCTGCCGGGCGGAATACGGCGCTCGAGCACTTCCTGATAGGGGGGCAGATCGGCATAACCCTCGCCCTTGCGCGCGAGCGCATGGTCATATCCGGCGCGTTTTGCCGCTTCGGCTTCGGGGATCACCTCGGCTTTCAACTCTTCGAGCATGCTGCGCAGGGCTGTTTCCCCGAGGCGTCCATAACCGTCGGGCAGGCGTGCTTCGGCCACCGCGTCGCGGCGCTCTGGCGGAAAACCGAAGCGGGTTTCGAGCCAGGCATTAAGCTCGAGCGGATCATCGGTGTCGCGCAGTTTTGCGATGATTTCCCACTGCTCGGCTTCGGGCAGGGCGAACCAGGCCTGGCCGAAGCGGCTGGCATGGGACATTTCGACGGCGACCTCGTCGCCCTTCATCTTGTCGCGGCTGTCGCTGGCCTTGTTGAAGCGCGCATCGGGGCGGCCCTTGAGGATTTTGCCCAACAGCGATTTGTAGCTGGAGGTGGCCTGGCTGGAGAGCAGGCGCACCAGCACGTCGCGCTGTTCGAGGGTCAGGGGCGTGCCCTGGCTATCGGTTTCGCTGACGATGCGCAGCTCGTTGACTTCCTTATAGAGCCGAAACTGCTGGAACAGCGGATGGGCCTTGGCAAGGCGTGGCTCGGCCGGATTGAAGCTGCATTTGCCGATGCGCGCGGGCTTGAGCGGGCGCTGGTAGAAGATGACGCGGAAGAGATGGGCGCGGCGCTCCTCGCTCAAAATGTCCGGATAATGCGGCGCCTGCGCCGCCCAGATCGCCTCGAACTCGGCTTCGAGCATGGCGCGCTGCGGATAAAAGCCATAGACCTCGATTTCGCGGCCCTTGTCGTTGAGCTCCATGTGTGGGCGCACGCGCACCGCGCCGCGATGGCGCGGGTCGGCGCCGCGCTTTTCGAAAAGATATTGGCCGAGCGTGCGGCCGTTCAGTTTCGCGGTCAGTTCGGCGATGCCGGTGGCGATCTTGCCCTGTTCGTTGTCGCGCCGGTCGGTCTTGCGATTGGACTTGAAGCCGCGGCGCTGGTTGAGGTGGAACAGGGCGCGGCCCAAATGGTGGAGCGGCAGGGCTTCGCTCAAGGCCCGGGCGCGCAGGGCATAGACATCGCTGGGCACGCCGCCCTTTTTGTCATTGGTTTCAGCGACGAGGGCGCGACGGGCGGCCGCGTCGTCGGGCATCAATCCATATTCGGCCAGCGTGCGCAGCAGCGCCTTGCGGCGGGCCTTGTAGCGGTCGCGCCGCCGCGCCATGCCCCGCGCCACCCGGCGTCCTTCGGCAAGCGAGGTGCCGGATTTGGGTTCACGGCCGTCGCTGAAGATACGGGTGCCGGCGGCGATGATGCGGGTGGGGGTCTGGGATGTGTCGAGGTCGAGGACGCACCAGCCGATGGAGTTGGTGCCAAGGTCGAATGCGAACTCTATTGATCGATTTGCCATTTTCTCCCCCCAAAATACTAATGGCACCTAAATGGTGCCATTAGCTTAGCAGTTCAGAAAACGCGGTCCAGCGGCAACAATAATAGAATGCAGAAGCAAAATCTGATGCGCCTTGCTATTCTACGGTTGTCAGCGCCACATATACGGCGACGCACGGAATATGAACGAAAACACCCATTCTGTCCATTCCTAATAATAGAATAATTGACGTTGTGGCGTTTTGTGGGCAACCTGAGAATGCGACTCAGGCACCGCCCATGGAGGGCGGTGCGGGTTCTTCTTACGTTGGAAGGCGAGTGGAGCGCGGAGGCTCCATGTTAGGAGGTGACCAAGTGATTGTGCGATCACTCGATGCCCGTTTCTCGGCGGTTATATTTCCGAGATACTTATTACGTTGATGCCAAAATGGCGGGCGGATGGGTGCAATCATCCGCCCGTTACTATTTGCTGGCCTGTGCGAGATGGCAAGCCCTAGTAGCACCTTTTGCTTGACTGGAACGTCCGCTTTTGAGAGCAATAGGAAGCACTGCCTAGCAGTTCAGAACACGCGGTCTGGCTGTTAACAAGCTTCGACAGCACCAAATAAGGCGCAGCCTCCGGGCTGCGTTTTTTGTTTTAGCGAGAGTCCTGCCGTGAACCCCTGGGTCCTGATCGATACCGCGCCGCTGCCCGATGGACGGGGAGAGATGCGGCTGATCCGGCGGGCGGATGAATTCTCCATCATGCTGGGCACCACGGCGCTGATGAACAGCCGGCTCTATGGCTCGGAAGAAGCGATGGCGCGGCTGGTGTGGGAGCGGATCGCCGACCGGCCCAGGGCGCATATGATGATCGGCGGGCTCGGTATGGGCTTTACCCTGCGCGCGGCGCTGGCGACGCTCCCCCAGACGGCTAAGGTCACCGTGTCCGAGCTGATGCCGGCGGTGGTCGATTGGGCGCGCGGGCCGATGCAGCCGATCTTCGGCGATTGTCTCGACGACAGCCGCGTCGAGATCAAGGTGGTCGATGTGCGCCGGCTGATCGGCGGGGCCAGGGATCGCTATGACGCCATATTGCTCGATGTCGATAATGGACCCGATGGGTTGACCGTCGAAACCAATGACGCGCTTTACAGCGTGGCCGGGCTCAAGGCGGCGCGGGCGGCGTTGCGGCCCGGCGGGGTGCTGGCCGTGTGGGCCTCGGCGCCGGACCGCGATTTCACCCAGCGGCTGGGGCGGGCCGGTTTTGCCGTCGAGGAGGAGCGCGTCCGCGCCAGCAGCAAGGGGCGCGGCTCGCGCCATGTCATCTGGCTGGCGACCAAGCCGGCCAATTGAGGCGCTGCCCTATTGCTCGTGGAAGGCGCGGGACATGCTGTCGACCACGGGTTTGACCAGGTAATCGAGAAAGGTGCGCTCGCGCGTCTTGATGAAGATCTCGACCGGCATGCCGGGGGTGGGGGTGAAGCCTTCGACCCGCGCCAGTTGCTCGGGCGGGATGGTGATGCGGGTGATGTAGATTTCGTGGCGAATGTCGGTCTGGTCGACAACGGTGTCGGCCGACACATAGGTCACCTGGCCCTCCAGCACCGGGGTGGTGCGCTGGTTGAGGGCGGTGAGGCGCACGGTGGCGGCTTCACCGCGCCGCACTTCATCGATCTGCATGCGGGCGATCTTGGCTTCAACGATCAGCGGCACTTCCGAGGGCAGGATTTCAAAGATCGGCTTGCCGCTTTCGATGACGCCGCCGGTGGTGTTGTAATAGCTGCGCACGATGGTGCCGGCGACGGGGGCGGAGATTGTGGTGCGCGCCAGAACATTGTTGGCCTGCTGGATCTGCTCGCGCAGCGTGTCGCGCTCGGCCTCCACCGACTGGATCTCATCGAGCGCGGCGCGGCGGACGGCGTCGGTGGCCTGGATGATCTCGCGGCGATATTTCTCGATCTGGGCGGTCGCCTCCTGCACCTCGGCCTCGAGCCGGGCGATATCGCCCTCGGCATTGGCGATGGCGCGCTCGGCCACCCGCACCGAGGACAGCGTGGCCACGCCCTTGGCCTGCAGGTCGACGATGGCGCGGTAATCCTCGCGCAGCAGGCTCAGCTGGCGATACATGGTGTCGATCTGGGCGGTGCGCCCATCGATGCGGGCCTGCAGCGCCGTGACGTTCTGCTGCATGAGCACGACTTCATTGGCCAGTTTTTCGGTGGCGGCGTCGAAATAATTGCGCTGGCTCTCGATGATCGAGGCGATTTCGGGATTGTTGAGATGGGCGGTGACGCTGGCGGGAAGCTCGTAATCCTCCAGCCCCTGGGCCTGGGCGTTGAGCCGAGCCCAGATGGTCTCGAGCCGCACCAAACGCAATTGCAATTGCTGGGAATTGGCCCGCGCCGCGGTTTCGTCGAGCAGCACGAGACTTTCCCCCGCGATGACGTGATCGCCTTCGCGGGCGAGCAGGGTCTTGATGATGCCGCCTTCGAAATGCTGCACGATCTTGTTCTGCCCCGTGGCGACGAAACTGCCCGGCGCGACCACGGCCGCCGAAAGCGGGGCGGTGGCGGCCCAGGTGCCGAAGCCGCCGAAGAACAGCGCCAGCAGGGCAAAGCCGAACAGGGTCTGGTGGCGGATGGAACGGGGCACGCTGGCATACCAGTCGAGATTGTGCAGCTCCGCGGTGGCGCTCATGGCTCAACCCTCCTCGCCGGGGGCACCGATGCCCGCCTGGGAAATGTTCTTGTTGCGCACCAGCGCCGCCATCACCTCGGTGCGCGAGCCGAACATCGACACCGAGCCGTTATTGAGCACCAAAATCTTGTCGACCACGTTGAGCAGGGCCGGGCGCTGGGTGATGGTGACGACGGTGATCTTCTGTTCGCGCGCATGCAGGATCGCCTTGGCCAACGCCGTCTCGCCCAGGGAGTCGAGATTGGAATTGGGCTCATCCAGAACCACCAGCTTGGGGTCGCCGAAAAAGGCGCGGGCGAGGGCGATGCGCTGTTTCTGCCCGCCCGAAAGCGGGGCGCCGTCGCCGGCGACATAGGTTTCGTATCCTTGCGGAAAGGTGGCGATCAGCTCGTGCACATCGGCGAGGACGGCGGCGTTGTAGATCGCCTGGTCGCTGACATCCTCGCGCATGCGGGCGATATTGGCCTTGATCGTGCCGGGAAACAGCTGCACGTCCTGCGGCAGATAGCCGATATTCTCGCCGAACTGGCGCTGGTCCCAATTGCGCAGATCCATGAGATCGAGCCGCACCGAACCCGATGTGGGCAGGATCGAGCCGACCAGCATTTTGCCCAAAGTGGTCTTGCCGGCGCCCGAATTGCCGATGATGGCGAGGGATTCGCCGGGCAGCAGCGAGAAGGAGATGCCGTTGAGCAGAACCTTCTTGTTGGGCGGTGGGACGAAAAGGATGCGCTCGACATCGAGGCGCCCCTTGGGCTCGGGCAGGATCAGGCGCTCGAAATTGAAGGGCGAGGATTGCAGAAGCCCCTTGATGCGGGCGAAGGCCGACTGGAATTGGGTAAACGAGCTCCAGCCCTCGATGGCCCCTTCGATCGGGGTCAGGGCGCGGGCGGCGATGATCGAGGCGGCGATGACCATGCCGCCGGTGAGCTGTCCTTCGATGGCGAGAAAGGCGCCCCAGCCCAGCATGCAGACCTGGGTCAGCAGGCGCAGCGCCTTGGAGATGCTCGACATGATGATATTGCGGTCCTGCGCCAGCACCTGGGCGCGCAGGGAGCTGGCGGTGTCGCGGCCCCAGATGCGCACCGCTTCCGGGATCATCGCCAGCGCGTTGATGATCTGCGAATTGCGCGACATGGAATCGAGGTGCAGCGTCGCCCGGCTGACGTAATTATTGGCCTCGGCGAAATGCCGCGCCGTCAGCCGCTGATTGATCACGGCGATGATGAACAGGCCCAGCGAAGCGCCCACGACGATATAGCCCAGATGCGGGTGGATCAGGTAGACCGCGATGACGAAGAGCGGCGCCATGGGCGCGTCGAGAAAGGCGAGCAGCGTGCCCGAGACGATGAAGCTGCGCAATTGCTGCAGATCACCCAGCACCTGATAATCGCGGCCATTGCCATGGAGCGAGGCGCGCGCCGCAGCGCTGAGAATGGGCGAGCCGAGCTGGACCGCGACCTCGACCGCCGTGCGCATCAGGATGAAGCGCCGCACGGCGTCGAGGATGACCTGCAAGATTATCGCCCCGACAATGGCGAGAGTCAGCATGACCAGCGTATCGAGCGAGCGGCTGGTCAACACCCGGTCGGAAATCTGGAACAGATAGATCGGCAGGGCCAGCACCAGGATGTTGATGAAGACGGTGAAGGCCATGACGATGCCGAGATTGATCCGCACCGCCTTGATGCCGTTCTGCAGGCTCTCGGCGAAATTGGGCGTGCTGGCGCGCTTGTGAAACCCGTCGCGGCGATTATTGCCGCCTCCCCCGCCCCCTCCCGAGCTGCCGCTCTTGCCGCCGCCACCATCGCTCGAACCGCTTCCCGGGCTTTTGAGCGGGCCGCGATCGGCGTCGATGATGGGCGGTGCTGAGGGTTTGGGCGGAGGGGTGTCGGGTGTGCGCAGATCGGGTTCGCGCGCCTTGGCCGTGGTCTCGGGCTCGGCAGGGCGCTGCGGGGGAGGCATTGGCCGCTCGGGCGGCGGTGCGATGGGCGGACGCTCGATGGCTTCGCGCGGCGGCGCCTCCGCAGGCGGCGTCGGCTCGGTCATCGGTATCGGCTGGGGCTGGGGCGCAAACTCCATTTCCGGTGGCGGGGCAGCGGTGGTCGCCTCCTCGCTTGTCTCGGCATCGGAGGTTGCCTCCCCTGCGCTCTCGTCCTCATCCGGCTCGGTCTCGTCGTCTTCGGCCAGCGACTCCAGTTCTGCGGCGGCCGAGCTGATGTCGAGCAGCAGGCGGTCCATGTGCGCCGTGCGGCCCATTTCGGAAGCGCGCAGATGGCGCGTCAGGATGTTTTCGCCGAAGCGCGGTGTGGAAGGGAAGGTCATGAGGGGGGTCCAATACGCATCTGGTCACGCCAGTACCGATTGCATGATGTCGGCCGCGGGGCCGTCGAGCACGTGTGAAAACGGCCCGATGTCGTCGAAATGGGAAGCAAGAAAACCCTTGTCGGTGTCCAGGAATGCCACGACCTCGTTCACCAGCGCGCCGTGCTGGTTCGGATTGCCGTGGCCGATGAGGTCGCCCTGGATCAGAACGGCATCGGAATAGACATTGCCGCCGGCGAAGGCGGTTTTGCCCAAGCTGTCGAAATCCCGGATATGGGCCATGTTGACCAGGCTGTTCGAGCCGGTGTCGATGGTCCATTTATTGGTCTCAAGCCCGCTGAGGGCCTTGGCCTTCTGCACGGCGACGAAATCGGCATCGCCCAGGATATTGCTCTGTTCGACATAGCGCAGGTCGAACAGATTGCCCGAGACGTAGAGCACCTTGAGCGCGCCGAAACCGGCGAATTCCTTGCCCGACAAAAAGCCGGAGGGCATGGCGTCGTTGCCCGCATCGAGGTTTTTCATCGCCTCGATGTAATGGTCGGGCAGGCCCTGGGTGAACTGGGTGGGGCCGATATTGTTGATGGTCGCCTGGTTCCACAGCAGGTTGCCGCTGGTGTTGATCTTGCCGGTCATATCCCCGGCCAGCATTTCGATGGTGTCGTTGTCGTAGAGAATATTGGTCTGGGAGATGATGTTGGCGTCGTAGAGCCGGCCGCCGACGATCACCAGATCATAGTAGAAGCCCAGATCGGCGAAGCGTGTCGCATTGACGGCGGCGTTCTCACCGGTGGTGGCGAAAGTGGTGCTGCCGGTGGCCGAAAGCACGCTCATGTCCTGATCGGACGCGAAGTTGAATTGCTTGAGCCACTCCACAAAGACCAGATCGCCATTGACCACGGTCACGTTCCAGCTTGTCGGCAGCAATCCCGGATTGGCCGCGGCGGCCGCGCCGGGCACGTCGCGCGTCTCGGCGACGAAATTGGCGATGTTATAGGTGCTGGTGCTGCTCAGCGACGGTTCAAGACCGCCCAGGAACCCGTCGGCGAAGCTGTCGGTGTCGTAATAGGCATTGATCTGGATGATGACGTCGAGCTGGTGAACGTCGCCCCTCACGGCAAACACCGAGGAGGTTAGACCCGCTTCGAGAAAATTGGCCTCATTGGCCAGAAGATTGCCGCCGGCATTGAGGGTGACGCTGGTGTCGAGCGTATCTCCGGCCAGCGACACGTGCTGCACCGGCACGGTCTCTTCGCTCTCGGCGTCCGGGGCCTTCATGCCCAAAGTGTCGTGCCAGTGCGGAGGCAGGTGATCGATCAGCTTGGGCGTCTCGTCCACAGCCTCCCCGTTGATGAAACTGCCATCGAGCGCGCGCAGCGAAACGTCCATGTCCTCGGAGGGGCCGGCATCGCCCAGTTCGGCGCCAAATCTGGCAATGTCGGCGACGATATGCGCCACGTCCCCGAGGCCATGCAGCGGGCCGAGGCCGGCCACGGGCGCGGCGATCTTCATCGCCTCGTCATAGAGCGTCAGGATGCCGACATCGGCGCCGGAAGAAAAATGCAGCGGGCCGCCATACTCGCCCAAAACCAGCAGGTCGTCGTCGTTGAGCGCGATGGTCTGCTCGAAAAGGGCGATAACCGATCCCGGCTCCGGCGCTATGGTCTTGAAACCGTGCGTCGCTGCGGCCTGGTGGGGATGCCGCACGTCCTCATGCCCCAGCGGGACGTGCGGGACGCGGGGGAAGAACAGATGCCAAGGCAGGGTTTCGACGGGAGCATCGCCGCGAATGATCCAGCTGGGGGGCGTATAGCCCACGCCCGGCTGGAAGGCGCCCATCGCGTAATTCTGAGCGATGTCGATGGAGACGGGTTGCGGATCGGGGTCGATTGGCGCGGGCTTCTCTGCGTCCCGGATCTGCGCGTAGTGATGGCGCTGCCGCGCGGCTTCGACGGCCAGTTCGAAATAACCCATGAAGTGGGCAATGATCTCGGTCGTGGTATCGCTGGGAAAGTACACGAACTGACCTCCGAGCGGCCCGGGCGCACAGGCAGGTGCCGCTCATGACCATTGAAGACGTCTGCGCGGTGGGGCACCGCGCAGACCAGGTTTGCATGGGATTGACGATTATGCGTCGTCTTGGCTGTAGTCGGTTCCGACTTCGTTGCTGCCGCCGACCACCGTCGCCGTGATGGCGTTCTGCTGCAGGTTGGCGCCGAGCACGATTTCCATGTTGAAGGCATTGGCCGTGACATGGGCGCTGCCGTCGACACTGTTGGCGTTGGCACCGTTATCGCCGGCATTGGCCTCGAAGCCGTTGCCATTGGCCTGCAATTGATCACCGGCCGTGGCGTAGGCGTTGAAGTTTGCGCCGCCATTATACTGCTGCACATTGCTCAGCGAGTCGCTGTCGATGATCTCCGCCACCTGGCTGACGGCAAAGGCGGTGGCCATGCCGTCGCCGCCGAAGGCGCCGTTGAAGATATTGTCGAAGCTCACATCGTCACCGGGATTGAAGTCCAGCGATCCGCTGTTGATGAACATGTCGTTCATCGTGGCGGAGCCGATGTCGAGATCGGCGAAGTCGTCGTCGGAGTTGAACGAATTGCTTACATCGTCGTCCGAGCTATTGCCCGAGTCGCTGATGGCCACGTCCACCGCCGTATTGAGGACGGTATTGGTGGAGGCGTCGTTGAACGAGTCATTGACCGAATTGTTGGAGTTGTCGGTCTGCGAGCTATCGTTGCCGATATCCTGCAGATTGGCGTTCAGCTCGGTCGAGCTGTCGTTGAACGAGTCGTTGATCGACTTGTTATTGCCGGCATCGGCAACGGCGACATCCAGATTGAGATCGGTATTGGTCGAGTTGTCGTTGAACGAATCCGTCGCCGATTTGTCATTGCCGGCGTCAGACAGCGCAAAGGAAGTGGTGTTGAACGAGTTGTTGGTCGACTTGTTGTTGGCCACGTCCTCGATATTGGCATTGAGGTCGGTCGAGTTGTCGGAATTGTTCGAGTTGTCGTTCCAGGAATCGTTCACCGACTTATTGTTGGCGACATCCTGCACGGTGGCGTCCAGGTTGAGATTGCCCTGGTTGGAATTGTCGGATTGATCGTTGTTCTGGTTGGAGTTGTCATTGCCAGAATCGTTCACCGACTTGTTGTTGGCCACATCCTGGATGGTGGCGTCCAGGTCGAGATTGCCCTGGTTGGAATTGTTGGATTGATCGTTGCCCTGATTGGAATTGTCGGATTGGTTATTGCCGATGTCTCCCAGGGTCGCATTCAACGAATTGTCTGAGTTGTCGTTGAAGGCATTGCTGTTGTTGTTGAAGTCGTTAGCCATGGTCTTTCTCCTCGTTGAAAATAGCGGTTGGCCAAGAACCTCAATTCATCTCCAACGAGGTCAGGTGGCTGATCCGCGATGACAGGCGAAGTACGAGATACAGGGCGACGGCATCCAGAATCTGGGTCGGGCAACACGCGAAACCACAACCTCGCGACCCGAATTCAGACCCGCCGACGCCATTGGCATCGCCTTGCCCGACCACCATTGGCGATCAGGCTGGGAAATACTGGCGGAGGGGCTTGTTAATGAACAGGCAGCACTTTGGTCGTGTCTGTTGTGTTGATTTTCGCAATTTTTTGAATAGATCGATTGTTTTAGAGACAATCTTCTAGGTAGAAAATTTATCAATCCGGTCCGTAGCCTGGATACTGTTTTTCTCTACGGGTTAAACAGTTGTGCCTAGGTGATCTAGATCCCTCGAACGATACGCTGAACGCCAGGCTAGACCGCGGGCAAGGGGAATCACGGTCGAGTCACGCTGACCATGTTAATGCTCCGTCAACCATAAGGGTGAGCGGCGCGGTCCCCAGGGGGGTGTAATGGGGAGGGGGCCCCGATCCGCCAGAGTGAGGGAGTAGTTCGAGTGTCTGAACGGTCCAGTGAGGGAACGCGTGCGTTCCACAGAATGGCGGCCGATACGGCCGGCCTTGCGAAGCAGCGAATTGTCTTTCTCGCCTCGCGACAAGTTCTCTACCAATGTCTCTTCCAGGCAGCGCAGCGGCATTTCTCCGCTTTCGACGTCAGCCATGTCGAGCAGCTGCCGGTTGCCGAAAAACCCGATGGGGCGGTGCGCCTGGTGTTGCTGGGCCACGCGGAGGGACGGATTTCCCTCGATGCCATCCAGGAATGCCGCCGCCGTTTCCCGACCACCGCCATCGGCTTGCTCGTGGCCACGCCGGTCGGAGAGATGGATCGCTCGGCGATCGCCCAACGCCTCGTGCAGGGCGTGCTGCCACTCTCCCTGCCGCTCGATGTCTGGCTCGCGGTCACCTCGCTCTTGCTCGCCGGCGGAGAATATCTCGCCCTCGACGGATTTGAGCCGCCCCCCGAGGAGCGGCTGCCCCCGGCCCACGACTTTCTCGCGCCCCCCGCCGATCCGCTCGAACACGACAAGCAGCGCTATGTCGGCCGCGTCCTGCATGGCGTCGACCACGCCAGCGTCATGGGCATCGAATCCCTGACGGCGCGCGAGCGGCAAATCCTCAAGCTGGTTTCCGAAGGCTGCCAGAACAAGCTTATCGCCCACCGCATGTCGCTCTCCGAACATACGGTCAAGGCGCATGTGCACAATCTCATCGCCAAGCTGCGGGTGACGAACCGCACCCAGGCCGCGGCGGCATTCCTGCATGAGCATGAGCTCGACCACCCCTCTGCTGGCTCGATGAGGGCGGATGAGCGCTCTGCGACCCTGATCGGACATTGACCGATGGCCCGCATCGAAGAGGTGCTGCAACTGGTTGGCCAGCTCAACTATGTCTGGACAAACACCGAGAGCCTGTTCATCTATTTGATTGCGCACCTGGCCGGCACCAGCAAGGAAGTGGCGATCATCATTTTTTTGACGCTCAACACCACCAGGGCGCGGCTGGACCTGCTCGAGCGGCTGGCCAAGACGGAGGCCACGCCACCGGAAACCCGCGTCGCCATTCAGGGTTTCACCGCTGGCCTCAACCGCGAGGCGAAGGTGCGCAACAAGTATAATCACTGCATCTATTCGTTCGATGCCAACGGCGAATTGAGCAGCACTCAGATGATGCGAATTGCTGATTTCAACAATGAGCTGAAATACGGCAAACTCGAATCTCTCGATGACGAGGAAATGGATCGCATTCGCGCCGCCATTGCCGAAGTCACCGCCGTCAATCGCAGTATATGGGAGTTCATGGCCGCCAGAGGGGTTGCTGTGTAGTTTTAGGTCTGACGTGCTGACCAGTTTGAGGTGGAAGGTCGATGGCTGCTAGACACGGATCCCAAGCGTACAGACTTTTGGTGAAACCCGAGCTTCAAGGGAGTAATTTGGGTCGGCCGCCGCCTCCTGACGACAAGATGATGCCTGAATGCTTCTTCTGTTGGCTTTGGGTGCCGATGTTCTAATCGCACCCTGAAAATATGGGGGCGTGAGTTGCGCTCGCACGCTATACGCCAGGTTAGATTGACGCTGCTGGGTGATTGTTGCCTCACGATTGACGGCAATCCGATCCACGGCGTCCCCTTGAGCTTCTTTCGGGTCGCCGCCTATCTGATGCTGTCCGATCGTGCCGTGGCGCAGCCGCGCCAGCGCCTCAGCGCGCTGCTGTGGTCCGACTCTGCCGACGACAAGGCGGCCGCCAATATGCGCCAGGCGATGGCCCGCATCCGCCACCTGCAGGACGAGCACGATTTTAAGCTCATCGAGGCCAATTTCTGGGTCCTGCATCTGGTCGCGGCGCCGTCGCTGAGCTGCGATCTGTTGGACCTGCTCGATCATTTCGACGGCAAGCGCACCGTGTCTCCCGTTCGGCTGTGCAGCATCTATGGCGGCGAGCTGCTGGCCGGGCTGGATGAAAGCAGTTCCGGCTTCGAGGAATGGCTGGCGACACGGCGCGAGCAATTGCGCAATGGTTGCATCGACGGCATCGCCGCCGGGCTGAGCGATGAGGGATTGTCGCTGGCAGAGCGGGCGCTGTGTGCCCATCGCCTGCTTGACATCGACCCCTATCATGAAGGGGCCTTGCAGACCCTGATGCTGGAAGCGGCCGAGCGCCGCCAGATTCTGCGCCTGACCCATCTTTATGACGCGATGCGCTCGCTGCTGGCCGAGGATCTGGGCATCAGGCCGAGCAAGCAGACCCAGGCGCTTTATGACGAGCTGATCGAGGAACTCAAGGCCGGATGACGATCAGGCAAAGGCGCGCCTGATCGCCTCGTGCATCGGCTTGGCCTGCCAGTTGGCGTCATAAGGCAGGCCCCGATTGGCGCGGCCGCGTTGCGAGCGCAGCCAGGAGTAATCGTCGTTCAGCCCCCAGGTGTTGACGCCGATCACCGACCGGAATTCGAGCACGATATCGAGATAGCGGCGGGTTTCGTCCGCCACCAGCCGGTCGCGCTGCTCAAGCGGCAGCGTGGTGCTGGCTTCGGCCACGTCGAGCTCGGTGATCACCACCTTGAGGCCCATGCCGCCGATATCGCGCACGAGACCGTAAATGCCGTTGCGGTCCAGCGCGCCTTTGCGCAGGTCGAGATGGGCCTGCAGCCCGACCGCATCGATGGGCACATTGCGCGACCTCAGCTTTTCGAGCAGGCGCAGCAGGGCAAGCCGGCGCTGGCCTTCATAGGCCGAACCATATTCGAGGCCATATTCATTGATCAGCTTGCGGGCATTGGGGGCGAATTTATGCGCCGACCAGAAGGCCCATTCGATATAGTCGGGGCCAAAAGCCCGCATGAACTGATTGTTGCGCAACCCGCCATTGCCATCGTTCGGTTCGATCGGTTCATTGACCACGTCCCATTCGCGCACGCGATTGCCATAGCGGGTCATAACCTTTTCGATATGACCATCGACATGGGTCCATTCGCGCGTCCGCGCGATGAGGCTCGCCGCCCAGCCGGGTACGCTTTTATGCCAGAGCAAGGTGTGGCCGCGCAGCGCCAGACCATTTTGGCCGGCGAAATCGGCAATCCGGTCCATTTCCCCAAAAGCATACTGCCCCTGTACCGGAGCGATGGCATCCCATTTCATCGCCCATTCCGGGGTGAGCGAGGCGCTGTCGCGGGTCAGTGCCGCCCGCGTGGCCCGATCCGACAAACTGGCGGCCTGTACGGCAGTGCCAAAATAGCGGCCGCGTGCCGCCGCCGCGGCTCTGAGGCTGGGAGTGGTCTTGCCCGGCTCGCGCGGCGGCGCAGCCGATGGCAAGGCGGCGGGCAGGTCCGCGGTCTGGGAGCGCTTCGTGGTGGCGCAGGACGACATGGCGCCGATGGCCAGAGCCGCAGTCGCCCCTGTCAGTAAAGTGCGACGATCCATCGAATGCCTCCCGCTTCGAAGAAATGAATCAAGGTGAGAGGAATATTGGACGCCTCACTATTGGCGTGCAACTAAACACAAAAGTCTAGATCGTTGTATCAATGGCAATTTTGGGAAATTGTTTCAGTATCATATGGCTAAGTGGTGCTGTTTGTAGTTCCTGCAGATATTGCCGCCTGCATCATGCCTCTATTGTATGGAGTACGGAGATGAGCGGAATTGTACGAAGAAGTGGAGTTGTTCTCGCCATAGCAGCGATGGCGGTAAGTCATGCAGCGGCAGAATCAACGGTGATTGTTTCTCTGGCCGGTGAAGCATTCGAGGGGCCGCCAACATTCGAGCTGCTGATCGGCGACCGGGTCGTCGGCTCGGGCACCTTGCAGCACGCCATCGAGACGGAAACCGATGGGCGCCTGTTCACCAAGCCCCGCCCCAGCGCCTTTCTCGAGGAGTTCCTGTTCCAAGTGCCCGACGCGGTGCTGCTGCCGGACAAGGAAATCGCCATCGTCCTCACCAATGACAAATTCTCCGAGCGGGCGGGCCAGGGGGAGGACGGCATTTTCGACCGCAATCTCTTCGTCGATTTCATCCGGGTCAACGGGCTGGAACTGACCTCCGCCGATATCGACCTGACCAGGGAAGGCGTGGTGCAGCATCTTTCCTATCAGGCCGGCATGTTGCCGATTTACGAGGCCGGGCAGCGTGCCGTGGCCAGGCCGCCCGCGCAAGGCTGGCCCGAACCGGTCACGCCGGTGTCTTCGGTTTCTCTGGGAATGACGGCGGCGGTCCCCGTAATGGCGTCCGTCCCCGTGAAGGCGTCCTGGACCCTGCCGGCGCTCGCGAAAGCCCCCCGCTAAGAGGACAGAAAGGAGGCAAGTGCCATGTCGAGTATCGCCAACACCAAGAGCCCGGGCGGCAAGACCATCTGTGTGACCGGAGGCGCCGGATTTTTAGGCTCGCATCTGTGCGAGCGCCTGGTGGCCGACGGAAACTGGGTCGTGTGCCTCGATAATTTTCACACCGGACGCCCGGAAAACGTCGCGCGCCTGACGCGCAGCAACCGCTTCCATTTGATCGAGCACGACGTGGTCGAGCCGTTGCCGTCCGAGCTGCCGGCCTTCGACGAGATCTACAATCTCGCCTGTCCCGCATCGCCCGTACATTATCAGAGCAACCCGGTGCGCACCGCGCTGATCTGCGCCGAGGGCGCCCTCAACGTGCTCGAGCGCGCCCAGCGCGACGGGGCCCGCGTCATGCATGCCTCGACCTCGGAGGTCTATGGCGACCCCGATATCCATCCCCAGCCCGAAAGCTATTTCGGCAATGTCAACACGGTCGGGCCGCGCTCCTGCTACGACGAGGGCAAGCGCTTCGCCGAAACGCTGTTTACCGATTATGCGAAACAGTCGGACCTCACCGTCAAGATCGTGCGCATCTTCAACACTTATGGGCCGCGCATGCAGCCCGATGACGGGCGGGTCGTGTCCAATTTCGTTCTGCAGGCCCTGCGCGACGAGGACATCACCGTCTTCGGCGATGGCAGCCAGACGCGCTCGTTCTGCTATGTCGATGACCTCATCGAGGGGTTCGTGCGCCTGATGGCCTCGGGCGAGGAGGTGTCCGGCCCGGTCAATATCGGCAATCCGGCCGAAATCACCGTCGAGGAACTGGCCGAAACGGTGATCGAGCTGACCGGGTCGCATTCGCGCATCGTGCATCGCGCCCTGCCGGTCGATGATCCGCGCCGCCGCCGCCCCGATATCACCCGTGCCCAGCAGATGCTGGGCTGGTCGCCCCAGGTGCGGCTCGTCGACGGGCTGGCGCGCACGGTGCGCTATTTCAGCTCGGCCGGCCTTCGCCGCCCTCTCCATTCCACCGACACCGCGCAGTTCGCGCCGGTCTAGCCCTCTTACGGAACAGGACGTGCGTTATGCGTATCATCATCATCGGTTCGGGATATGTCGGTCTGGTTTCGGGCGCCTGCCTGGCGGAGCTGGGGCATGAGGTGTTGTGCGTCGATACCGACCTGGCCAAGATCGCCCGTCTCAAGGCCGGCGACATTCCCATCTTCGAGCCCAAACTGGCCGAGATGATCAGGCGCAATGGCGAACGGGACCGCCTGCGCTTTGCCGATTGCCTGCCCGCCTTCGGTCCCGAGATCGACGCGGTGTTCATCGCCGTGGGCACGCCGCCTTTGGCCAATGGCGGGGGGGCCAATCTCGAAGCGGTGTTCGGCGCGGCGCGCGATATCGCGGCCAAGGCGAAGCAGGAGGTGCTGGTGGTGATCAAATCCACCGTGCCGGCCGGCACCGGCGACGCCGTAGAGCGCCTGCTCCGCCGCGAGCAGCCGGCACTGCTGGCGGTGGTGGCGTCCAATCCCGAATTCTTGCGCGAGGGCAATGCCATCGCCGATTTCATGGAGCCCGACCGCATCGTCATCGGTACCGACGATGTCGGGGCGCGCCAGACGCTCAGCCGGCTCTACACCGCTCTTGCCGATATCGGCACGCCTCTGCTCCAAGTCGGTCGCCGCGCCGCCGAGCTGACCAAATATGCCGCCAACGCCTTTCTCGCCATCAAGATCGCCTTCATCAACGAAGTGGCGGATCTGTGCGAAGCCATTGATGCCGATATCGATCAGGTGGCGCGCGGGGTCGGGCTCGACGGACGGATCGGCCAGGCGTTCCTCGAGGCCGGGCCAGGCTATGGCGGGTCGTGTTTTCCCAAGGATTCTGCGGCGCTGCTGGCGACGGCGCAGGATCATGCGGTGAGCCTGCGGCTGATCGAGAGCACCATTGCCGCCAATGATGCGCGCAAGCGCGCCATGGGACGCCGGGTCGCCGCCGCCATGGGCGGGGAGGTGGCCGGACGGGTGGTCGGCGTGCTCGGGCTCACCTTCAAGCCCAATACCGACGATATCCGCGACGCTCCGGCGCTGGCGCTGATCAACTCTCTCGAACGGGCCGGCGCAAGGGTGAGGGTCTACGATCCGCGCGGCATGGACAATGCCCGCAACCTCCTGCCCGGGGTCACGTTCACCACCTCGCCCTATCACTGCGCCGAAGGGGCCGACTGCCTGGTGCTGGCCACCCAATGGGTCGATTTTTCGGCACTCGACGCGGCCCGGCTCGCGCGGCTGATGCGGGCGCCGCTGCTGGTCGATCTGCGCAACAGCGCCGATGCGGCCCGTTTCGCCGAGGCCGGGTTTGCCGTGCACGGCATCGGCCGCCGCCCGCGCTTGCCGCCGGCCCGCCCGGTTTCGATGGTGCTGCGCCGGACTGCCGGCCGCTTCGCCCCGCCTTCGGCCCGTCCGCTCAATGGCGCGGTGCCCGCGCCGAGCCTGCCCGATGCTTCCCCGCTGTCAGGTTCGTGATGCAAGGCAGATGAGCAAGCGCAAATGGCCAGCCTCAGCGAACAGATGCAGTTCTTCGCCCTTTACGCGTTCTGCGCCGTGCAGATCGCCTATAGCCTGACCTTTCTACTCGATTTTTACTTCTTCAGCCGGCCGATCAATTGGGTCGACCCGAGCGAGGCGCGGCGGATGGACCCCGCGCAATACCCCTATATCGTGCTGTTCTATCCGGTGCTGCGCGAGCTTGAAGCCACGATGCGCACCACCTTCTTGTCGCTGGCGCAGATCGAATATCCTCGCGACCGCTATAGCGTCGTGGCCATTCCCAATGCCGATGACCGCGTCACCGTCGCCGCATTACGGCGCCTGCAGAAGGAATTTTCCTTTCTCCATATCATCGAGGTGCCCCACACCAGCCACAAGAACTGGCGCGTGGTGTGGGACAGCTGGAACCGGGTGAAAAAAGCCTATTGGTGGCATGCCGGCAAGCATGCGCATAACCGCAACCTGCCGCCCAAGAAGACCCGACAGCTGATCTATGCCTTTTACCGGATCGTGCATTCGGTGGGCGGCAAGCACGATTTTCTCGTCAACTATATCGACGCCGACAGCTGTCCGCCGGCCGATCATTTCCTCGCCGCTGCCGCCGGCATGCAGCATTACGATGTCTTGCAGGCGCAGAACATCGCCGGCAATCTCAATGCCAGCCTCGCCGCCAGCTGGCACGCCTTCGATCACATGGCCTGGGACGGGATGAAATATCCGCACCTGTCGGCGGATGGCAAACATCCGTTCTGGGTGCTCGGCAAGGGGCTGTTCTTCCGCGCCTCCGATCTGGTCGAGCTGGGCGGATTCCATCCCTGGATCACCATCGAGGACCCGGAAGTGGGCATGCGCTTCTGGACCAATGGCAAGCGCCTGGGGATCATCGCCAATCCGCTGATCGAAGAAGTGCCGCTGACCTTCGCGCACGGCATCACGCAGCGCAAACGCTGGGTGGCCGGATTTTTCCAGAGCCTGGCCACCCCGCTCAAGGCCATGGGCATGGCGCCGAGGGATCGGCTCAAGGCGTGGCTCAATTTCCTGCCCTGCCTGTCGCTTTCGCTCAATTCCATCGGCCTGCCGCTGGGCATCTGGGTTTCGGCCAATTTCCTCTTCGGCGCCTCGGTGGTGCCCTTCTGGGCCGTGGCGCTGTCGCTGGTCAATATCGTCATCTTCGTCTTGTCGATGACGCGGCTCTATGTGCGGACCTGGCAGCGCTCGGCCCTGGTGCTGCCGCGTCGCCGCGACCGCCTCTGGTATCTGCTGCGGGTCAATCCCGTCTTCATCATGGTCTGGTGGCTGATCTGGCTGATCCCGCTGTGGATCGGCCTGCGCATGTTCCTGCGCGACGAGGGCCTTGTGTGGGAGCGCACCGAAAAGACCGATGCCAATCATGCCCTGGTGCGCCGGACGCGGGGGCGCACGGCGCCGGCCGAAGCCGGGCTGGAAACCCGCCGGCCGCAGCCGGTCCAATTGCGTGTTTAGTCCAAGGAGTTTGTCCATGTCGAAAGGTCATGTGCTGGTCACCGGCGGCGCCGGCTTTATTGGTTCCCACCTCGTTGATATTCTGCTGGCGCGTGGTTTCGACGTGACCGTGCTCGATTGCCTTCTGCCCCAGGTGCATGGGGAGGCCGAGTGCGACGGCGAGGGCTGGCCGGTCTATCTCAATCCCGCCGCGCGCCGCATTCGCGGCAATATCCTCGACGACGGGATCTTCGAAAGCGCCTTGAGCGGGGTTACCCATCTCGCCCATCTGGCCGCTTCGGTCGGCGTCGGCCAGAGCATGGCCAATATCGTCGATTACACCCGCAACAACACCATGGCCGCCGCGGTGATGCTCGAAGTGCTTTCACGCACGCCGCACAAGGTCGAGCGCATGGCGGTCGCCTCCTCGATGTCGATCTATGGCGAGGGGGAATATCGAGTGCCGGGCAGCGACAGGCGCCTTGCGCCGCCGCTGCGCGATCATGCCCAATTGCTCGATCACGACTGGGAACTGCATGCCGGCGATGTCGATCTCGAACCGGTGCCCACCACCGAAGACAAGATCCTGCAGCCGGCCTCCATCTATGCCGTCAACAAGCGCGACCATGAAGACATGTTTCTCTCGGTCGGGCGGGCGCTGCGCATTCCCACCGTGGCGTTACGGCTGTTCAATGCCTATGGCTCGCGCCAGGCGCTGAGCAATCCCTATACCGGGGTCGCCGCCATCTTCATTTCGCGCCTGCTCAACGACCAGCCGCCCCTGGTGTTCGAGGATGGACGGCAGCGGCGCGATTTCGTGCATGTGCTCGACGTGGCCGAAGCCTTCGCCGGCGTGCTCGAAAGCGACAAGCAGGTGTGGGAGGCGTGCAATGTCGGCAGCGGCCGCGCCATCTCGGTCAACGAGATCGCCCAGACCCTGGCGCGGCTTTTGCGCAAGAACATCGCGCCGAAGGTTCTCAACCAGTATCGGGTCGGCGATATCCGGCACTGCTTCGCCGATATCGGCAAGCTCGAGCGCCTGTTCGGCATCAGGCCCAAACGCGATTTCGACCTGGGCATGGGCGAGCTGATCGACTGGGTTTCGACGGCGCGGCGTCCGCTCGATCGCTCCGCCGCCTCGATGGCGGAACTGGCGAACAACCGGCTGGTAATCTGAGGGGTTTCGGTGGCGAGGGGCTGCGGCGCAAGCCTCCAGCCGCCCCGATGGCACGCTTAAAGCGTCTCGTCGGGGCGAGGCCGGTCGTCGTCATTGAGGATGCGCTCGGCGGCGCCCTCGAGATCGTCGTACTGATTGTCGCGCAGCGTCCAGAGAAACACCGCCAGGCCGATCAGCCCCAGGATCACCGAAATGGGGATCAGGTAGAAGAACTCAGGCATCGGGCGGCTGCCGTACGGCCAGATAGGCGTGCCAGGTGGCGTGTCCCAGCAGTGGGAAGATCAGGATGAGGCCGACAAGGCCGGTGGCAAGGCTGACAAGGGTGAGGCCCACGACCAGCACCGCCCAGACCATCGTCGCCGGCATGTTGCTGGTGACGTAGGACAGCGACAGGCCCATGGCCGAAAAGGCATCGAGCCGTCGATCGAGCACCAGCGGAATGGAGAAGGCGCCGATGGCAAACGAGAAGGCGGCAAACAGCCCGCCGACCGCGGTGCCGACGACCAGGAGGCCGATGCCGGGCGGGGTGGACACCAGCATCGGCACGATCTGGTCGAAACCGGGAAAGGGGCGCCAGCCGAAAAACAGGGCGTAAAGCAGCACCGCGGCCCGCACCCAGACCAGCATCAGCGTTGTCAGCACCGCTCCGACAAAGAACAGGTGGGCACCGCCCTGGGGGAACAGCATGGCACCGAGCGAGGGCTTGCGGCCGGCGGCGAGATAGCGGCTTTTTTCGTAGAGCCCGGTGGCGAGCAGCGGCCCGATGACCAGAAAGCCGGCAAGGGCGGGAAACAGGATCTGCGCCCAGCCGATGCTGAACATCAGATAGATGATGGCATAGGACAACAAGGTGACCCCGAGCCCATAGAGCAGGCTGACGCCCGGATGGGTCCACAGATCCCGCCAGCCGGCCGCCAGCCAGGCCAAGGGCGCCGATGCCGGCAGATCGCGGCCATGGTCGATCGAGCGCGGCAGGGCGGGCTCATGCGGGGGAAGGATATCTAAGGAATGGGACATGGTTC
The DNA here is from genome assembly GCA_026126125.1 of Devosia sp. Classification (GTDB taxonomy): domain Bacteria; phylum Pseudomonadota; class Alphaproteobacteria; order Rhizobiales; family Devosiaceae; genus Devosia. The sequence goes on along the minus strand of JAHCJW010000026.1, from coordinate 7,953 downwards.
CTCCGGCTGGTGGCTAGCAACCCGATTTGGCGGCGCGGAAATGATTGGCGCTGCCGTCGGGCAGTTTGAGATGGCTGACGCAGTCAGGCTGCGAGGAGAAGGCCACATAGACCAGATGGGCATTGGCCAGGGCCAGCACGGCGACGATGCCCAGACCAATCAGCCATGCCGAACTGAGGCGCGGGATGCGCTTGCCGGGGCTCATGGCAGCGCGCCGCGCAAATCGAGCACATAGAGCGCCAGAAGGCGGATCTGCGCCGGGCTGAGGCGCCCTTCCCAGGCGGGCATGGTGCCCTGCCGGCCATTGTAGATCGACTGGCGCACGGTGAGGCGGTCCCCGCCATAGGTCCAGAACGGATCGGTGAGGTTCGGGGTGCCGGTATCGGCCATGCCCTTGCCATCACTGCCGTGACAGCCGGCGCAATTGTCGGCGAACAGCGTTTCGGCGCCCGCGCGGGCCTCGGCCTCCAGAACCGGCCCGCCATGCAGCTCCATGAGATAATCGGCCAGCTGGCTGATCTCCTCGCCGCCCAGCATCTGGTCGCGGCCGAAGGCGAGCATCTGGCCAAGGCGGCTTTCGGGGTGACCGGCATTGATGCCCACGCGTATGGTCTCGGCGATGGTGTCCGGTTCGTCCCCCCACATCATCGGCGCCTGGGCGATATTGGGATAGCCGGCATTGCCGGTGGCCTTGAGGCCGTGACAGGCGGCGCAATTGTCAGCAAAGAGCGGCGGTCCCGCCTGGCGGACCAAGGACACGATGCTCGCATCGGCCGCCAGGGTTTCAAAATCCTCGCTGACCAGCCGCGTGCTCCAGGCGGCCCGCTCGGCCTCCGCCTCCGCAAGGCTCGCCCGCACCGCCTGCTGCTGGTCGACGCCCAGAAGGCCGCGGAAATAGCCGTTGATGCCCGGCCAGCTGGGCATGAGCAGGGTCCAGACCAGCGCGAAGACCGTCGTGGAAATGAGGAAGACCCACAACAGGCGCGGGATGGGCGTATTGAGCTCCTTGATGCCGTTCCATTCGTGGCCGGTGGTGAGCTGGCCGGAAAATTCGTCGCGTTCCTTTAGTGCCATGGCCGGTCTTCCTCTTCGAGAACGGGCATTTTCGCAGCTTCCTCGAAGCCCTTCTTGTTGGTCGGCCAATAGGTCCAGGCCAGACAGATCACGCTCAGAGCGACCAGGTAGAACAGGCCGAACGACTTGGCGAAGCCCACAATGGTTTCATGGTCGAAAGGCATTATTCGATCCCCGCCGTTTCGGTCCGGACCGCAGCATCGGTGAGACTGCCCAGAACCTGCAGATAGGCGACCAGCGCATCCATGTCGGTCAATTTGGTCGGCAACCCGTCAAACACCCTTAAATTGGTGGCCTCGCCATAGCGTTCGGCGGTGCCGGCGGCTTCGGGGCTGTCGGGATTGGCCTGGCCATAGGCATCCTGCACCGCATTGGCGATCTGCTCGTCGCTATAGGGCACGCCCACGGCGCGCAGCGCCGCAAGGTGGTCCGAGAGATCGTCGGTGCGCAGCGCGTCGCGCAGCAGCCAGCGATAGGCGGGCATCTTGGATTCGGGCACGAGGTCGCGCGGATTGTTGAGGTGGGTGACATGCCAGGCATCGGAATATTTGTTGCCCAGCCGCGCCAGGTCGGGGCCGGTGCGCTTGGAGCCCCAGAGCTGGGGATGGTCGTAGCTCGACTCGACCGCCAGCGAATAGGGCCCGTAGCGGTCCACCTCGTCGCGCAGCGTGCGGATCATCTGGCTGTGGCAGGCATAGCACCCTTCGCGGATATAGATGTTGCGGCCGGCGACTTCGAGCGGGGTGTAGACCCGCATGTCCGCGGCCGTCTCCACCGTTTCGTCTATGGTGAACAGCGGGGCGATTTCGATGAGCCCGCCGATCGAGGCGACGACGATGATGAAGCCGACCAGGCCCATGGCGCTGCGTTCAATACGGTAATGGAAGCCAAACATCGATTATTCTCCAGCCTGCAGGGCGGGCTCGGCCGGCAGGTCGCCCTGCGGGTCATGCGCGCCGATGGCCGGCATGCGGATGGTCATGATGACGTTGTAAAGCGCGGTGAGGGTGCCGAGCAGGAACAACAGGCCGCCAAGCGCGCGGGCGATGTAATAGGGATGCATGGCCACGAGGCTATCGATGAACGAATAGCTCAGCGTGCCGGTCTCGTCATAGGTGCGCCACATCAGGCCCTGGATGACGCCCGAATTCCACATGGCGAAGACATAGACCAGCGTGCCGGTCAGGGCGAGCCAGAAGTGCAGCTCGACCAGCTTCTGCGAATAGATGCGTTCGCGCTTGAACATGGTGGGAACGAGCGAATAGAGCGCGCCGAAGGTGATCATCGCCACCCAGCCCAGCGCGCCGGCATGCACATGGCCGATGGTCCAGTCGGTATAGTGGCTGAGCGAATTCACCGCTCGGATCGCCATGAACGAGCCCTCGAAGGTGGTGATGCCGTAAAAGATCGCGGCCAGCGCCATGAAGCGCAGCACGGCGTCGTCGCGCACCTTGTGCCAGGCGCCGTTCAGCGTCAGCAGCGCATTGCCCGCCGAAGCCCAGGACGGCACCAGCAGCACCACCGAGAAGGCCATGCCCAGCGTCTGCACCCAATGGGGCAGGGCGGTGTAATGGAGGTGGTGCGAGCCGGCCCACATATACATGAAGGTGATGCCCCAGAAGCTGACGATCGACATCCGGTAGGAAAAGATCGGCCGGCCGGCGCGCTTGGGCAGATAATAATACATCATGCCCAGAAAACCGGCGGTGAGGAAAAAGGCCACCGCGTTGTGGCCATACCACCACTGGGTCATCGCATCCTGCACGCCGGCAAACAGCGAATAGGATTTGGCCGAGCCGAACGAGACCGGGACCGCCAGATTGTTGACGATGTGCAGAATGGCCACGACCAGGATGAAGGCCATATAGTACCAGTTGGCCACATAGATATGCGGTTCCTTGCGGCGGGCGAGGGTGCGCATATAGATGGCGAAATAGACCACCCACACCACCACCAGCCAGATGTCGGCATACCATTCGGGCTCGGCATATTCCTTGGACTGGGTGAGGCCCATCAGATAGCCGCTGGCGGCGATGACGCAGAACAGATTGTAGCCGAGCAGCACGAACCACGGGCTGATGGCGTCGGGCAACCGGGCCCGCGTGGTGCGTTGCAGCACGTGGAAGGAGGTGGCGATCAGCGCATTGCCGCCAAAACCGAAGATGACGCCGCTGGTATGCACGGGTCGCAGGCGACCGAAACTGAGCCAGGCGACGTCGAAGGTCATGTCGGGCCAGGCCAGGAGCGCGGCGACCCAGAAGCCGGCTCCCATGCCGACAATGCCCCAGAGCAGAGTAAGAATGAGGCCGACGCGCGTTGGCGCATCATAATATTCGGCAAGCCGCGTTGCCGGCGGTTCAGGCAGGCCAAAGCCGCGCACCATGGCGAAAAAACCCCACAGGCCCGCCGCCGCAATCATCCAGCCATGCACGCCAAGCAGATCATTGCGCCCGGCGATCGCCATGAACAGACCTGCAAGGATCAGTCCGCCCAGCACGATCAGAGCCGAAACCCTTTCGTCGCGGGTAAAATCAGCCACCATGATCTTGTGCCCTTTTTAAACGTGAACCTGCGGCCGCATGCCCGCACCAAGCCCGAGCGGTAGAGGATCGCCCGGCGACATCTTTGATCCGGATCAAAGATGCATTCATTATGCATATTTCTTCTCAGGTGAATATCCAATGTGACGGAAAGGCGCGGGGCCATGGCTGAGAGGCCGGCCAGCGACCACGGTAAGGCCACATTGCCTGACGATGATGGCGCCGGAGATGGGGGCGGCCCCCGCGCACCCATGTCTCGCGTTTGCTGCAGCGCATCATCTTTTCGCCCAGTCCCGGTTCCGCCGGCGGCTTTGCGGAAGTCTGCGGCGCTTATGCAAACGCGCCGTTAGGGCTGTTGTCATTGAATCCTACAGCTTAACCGATTTTAATGTTTCACCGTGCAGGCTGGGGGCGACAAAGGAGCACTCCCATGGCCCTGATACGTTTTTGCGCTGTCGCTTCTCTGGCGGTCCTCGCCGCTTTTCCCGGACCCGCCTGGGCGCAATCGCTGCCCAGTGTCACGGTTTCGAGCGCGGCGCACGAGGTTACCTTCGATCGCGATGCGCTCGAGGCGATGGGCCTTGTCTCGATCAAGACCGCGACGCCATGGAGCAATGGCGTGGTCGATTTCGAGGGGGTGCCGCTGAAGCTGTTGCTCGAAAAGGCCGATGCCGTGGGCACTGTCGCGACGGTGGTCGCGCTCAACGATTATAGCGTCGATATTCCCATCACCGATTTCGAGACATACGGGACCATTCTGGCGGTCAAGCGCGACGGCGAATATATGCCGGTCGCCGATCAGGGGCCGTTCTTCGTCGTCTATCCGTTCGACAGCGACCCGGCCCTGCAAGGACAGCCCTATTACGGACGCGCCGTCTGGCAGGTCAAGGAAATCTCCGTTCAATAAGCCGCAGGACCCGAGGGGGATCCGGCGGCCCAGACTTTGGAATGAAGTCGTATCATGCGGGTATTACGCATCTTCCTAACCATCGTCATCTTGGGCTTCATCGCCTCGGCGCTCTATATTTCGGCGCTGATGTTCCAGCGCCAGGGGGCGCTGGAAGGCATGGGGTTGGGCAATGTCACCTGGGTGGTGGCGCAGGCGCCCAGTGAATTCGCGCGCCTCGAACAACGTGTCGCGGCTCTGGGCATGGGCGATGAGCAGGGTACGGCCGATGAGGTCAGGCTGCGTTTCGACATCATGGTCAATCGCCTCAAGACCTTGCGGGCGCGCGATGTCGAGGGGTTTGTCCAGTCCGATCCCCGCATCGCCCAGATTCTCGACGATCTCGAAGCGGCGCTGGCCACCACGCGGCCGCTATTGGACGAGCTTGACGATCCGCAGACGCCCGCCCGCATCCTCGCAATTCTCCAGCCGATCTATCCCAAGCTCGTGCGTCTCTCCACCGACGCCAATGTCTGGAACATCGCCCGGATCGAAGGCGACCGGGATGGCCTGTTCGTCCTGCAATGGGCGTTTACCAATGTCGCCATCGGCATGATTGCCTGCGGTTGCGCGCTGATTGCCCTGTTGTTGGTGCAGAACCGGATGCTGGGCCGGGCTCAGGCCGTTTTGGTGCAGAAAGAGCGCTCGCTGGCCGTGCAGAACGCCCGCTTCGATGCCGCGCTCGATGCCATGTCGCTCGGGCTCTGCCTGCTCGACGCCCAGCACCGGATCATCGTCCACAATCCCCAGTTCCTCACCATTCTGGGGCTCGATGCCGAAAGCGCCACCACCGGCACCCCGCTGGCCGATCTCATCGCCCCCGAACTGCTGCCTGACGGCATAGGGCGGCGCGCCCGCAAACAGGCCGAAACCGGCAGCAAGGACGACATCGCGGTGCTCAATGACCACAACTACCAGATGCCCGATGGCACGGTGGTCATGGTGGCGCATGAACCGATGGCCGAAGGGGGCTGGGTCTGCGCATTCGAGGACGTCACCGAGCGTCATCGCGCCCAAAGCCGCGTGGTGCACATGGCCCATCACGACGCGCTGACCGACATGCCCAATCGCGTGCTGTTCTGGGACAGCATCACCCAGGCCCTGCGCGCGCCGAACGATCGAACGCGGCCCTTCGCGGTCCTCTATCTCGACCTCGACCGGTTCAAGGAGGTCAACGACACGCTGGGCCACCCGGTCGGCGACGCCCTGCTGCGCCATGTCGCCGAGCGGCTGGCGCGAACCGCCTCACCCAAGGACATCGTGGCGCGCCTGGGCGGCGATGAATTCGCCGTGTTCCACCGCTGCCAGGACGGCTCGGTCGACAGCGCCCGGACCCTTTCGGAGCGTCTCATCACCGCGATCGGGCGGCCCTATCACATCGACGGCCATGAAATCGTCGTCAGCACCAGTGTCGGCATCGCCATGGCGCCGGCCGATGGCAGCGATACCGATCAATTGATGAAGAATGCCGATCTGGCGCTGTATTGCGCCAAGGCGGAAGGGCCGGCGGCCTATCGGTTCTTCTCGCCCATGATGGAGGAGGCGCTGCACAGCAAGCGCCGCCTGGAGGCCGACCTGCGGCACAGTATCAGCCAGGGGCATTTCGAGATGCACTACCAGCCGCTGATCTGTCTCGAAACCAGGAAGATCGTCGCCGGCGAGGCGCTGATGCGCTGGCGTCACCCCGAGCGCGGCCTGATCTCGCCGGGCGATTTCATTCCGCTGGCCGAGGAAACCGGCTCGATCGGCGCCCTGGGGGCATGGGCCCTGCAACAGGCCTGCAAGGACGCGCTCAACTGGCCCGAAACCGTGCGCCTGTCGGTCAATCTCTCCCCCGGCCAGTTCCGCGATCCCGAGCTGGCCGGTTCGATCGAGGCGATCGTGGCAGCGAGCACGCTCGACCCGCGGCGCCTCGAACTCGAGATCACCGAGTCGGTCCTGCTCGAAAACAACGCCGCCAATACCGCCGCCCTGCATCAATTGCGCGCCCTCGGCATGACCATCGCGCTCGACGATTTCGGCACCGGCTATTCCTCGCTGAGCTATTTGCAGCGCTTCCCGTTCGACAAGATCAAGATCGACCAGAGCTTCGTGCGCAATCTGGAAGACCGCCCGGAAAGCTTCGCCATCGTCCAGTCCATGGCCGCGCTGGGGCGGAGCCTGAACATGGCAACCACGGCCGAGGGCGTGGAGACCAAGGCCCAGCTCGACATCATCAGCCGGGCCGGCTGCCTGGAGGCGCAGGGCTATTACTTCAGCCCCCCGGTGCCGGAAGCCAAGTTCCGCGCCATGCTGAAGGAAAAAATGCCCGGCAAGGGCGGGGTCAGCGCGGCTTGAGCGCTCTGGCCTGAGCCTTGCGCCGGGCGCCGCCCTGCGTTTGGCCATTGTGTCGGACTTGGGCGTTGGTCTATCTGGTGCCGGCCGCGAACGGCCCTGCGATGAACAACAAGGCGTCTTCCGGCATGCAACCAGATTTTCTCGTCACCCATTCGGGCGGCTTTCACGCCGATGAACTGCTGTCGAGCGTCATCCTGACCCGGCTGTTCCCCAAGGCGCGCCTCGTTCGCAGCCGTGCGCCGGAATGGATCACGGCGGGCGCCGACCGGATCATCTATGATGTGGGCGGGGCCTATGACGCCTCGGCGCGGATTTTCGATCACCACCAGCGCGGCGCCCCGCTGCGCGACGATGGCCAGCCCTATAGCTCGTTCGGGTTGATCTGGAAGCATTTCGGGGCCGATTATCTCGCCGCCGCCGGTGTTCCGCAAACCGATATTGCCGCCATTCACGCTGCTTTCGACGCCAAATTCGTGCTGCCCGTCGATCTGGTCGACAATGGCGCCTATGACGCGAGCGGGCCGCTGGCGCCCCTGACGCTGCCGGCCCTGCTCGAAACGCTGAAGCCGGTGTTCGACGAAACGGGGCCGGACGCCGAGGAACGCGCTTTCCATGACGCCATGGCGATCGCCCGCAGCTTCGTCGAGGCCAGCATTGCCCGCAGCGCCGCAAAATTGCGGGCCGACGCGGTGGTGATGCAGGCCATCGCGGCGGCGGGGGAAAATCGCGTGCTGGAACTGCCGATGGGGATGCCGTTCCGTCCGGCCGTGATCAAGGCGGGCGCCGAGCATCTGTTGTTCGTCGTGCATCCGCGCGACAAGGATTGGTGCCTGACCGGCATTCGCCGCGCCGACGAAGGCTTCGACCTGCGGGCCGATCTGCCGATGGCCTGGGCGGGGCTCACCAATGAAGCACTGGAAGCGGCGAGCGGGGTCGCTGGCGCCAGCTTCTGCCACAATGGCCGCTTCATCGCCGCCGCCAAAACCCGCGAGGCGGCGCTGGCGCTGGCCGAATTGGCGGTCAAAGAAGCGGTCGGCGAGCCGGCAGTTTAGAGCA
>JAHCJW010000259.1 GCA_026126125.1 Devosia sp. | reverse complement strand
AGCGTCGTCACCGTGCCGGAGGTGCCGATGAGGTGGAAATCCTCCGGCGCATAGACCACGTCGCCGGGGCAATCGAAATTCGCCAGCATGCCCTCGACTTCCGAGACCATGCCCTGGAAGCTCTCGGGCGTCACATCCCGCCCGCCATGGCGCTCGGACAGCGTGACGACGCCGACCGGCAGCGACGTCCAGTGCGTGATGTGGTTCGCCAGCCGGCTGGAACGGTTATCGCCGATGCGGATGACTGCAATCTCCGAGGAACCGCCGCCTATATCGAAGAGCACGACGGACTTCGCCTCGCGCCCGACAAGCGACGAGCAGCCGGAAACCGCAAGCCGAGCCTCGGTCTCGCGATTGATGATCTCGAGATCCAGCCCCGTTTCCGCTTTCACCCGCTCGAGGAAGGCTTCGCCATTGTCCGCCGCCCGGCAGGCTTCCGTGGCGATGAGGCGCGCGCGGCGGATATTGCGGTTCTTCAGCTTGGTCGCGCAGATCTTCAGCGCCTCGACGGAGCGATCCATCGCCTCGTCCGAGAGACGCCCGCTCGCTGCCAGTCCCTCGCCGAGCCGCACAATACGCGAAAAAGCATCGACCACGCGAAACTGCCCCGGCCGCGTCGGCTGGGCGATGAGAAGACGGCAATTGTTGGTGCCGAGGTCGAGGGCCGCATAGAGCGGCGCGTCATATGAATCGCGCTCCGCAAGGCGCGGCGGTGATATCGCCTCGCGCCGGGGCTCATGAGCGACCACACGCGAGGCAGCCGCGGGCTCTACCGCAGGCGCGGCCACCGCTGCGGAAACGACCGTTGCGGGATGCGTCCCGGATTTGCGACCGCGATTCTTCCGACGTGCCTTGCGGCCTTCGCTCTGGCGCTGATCCTGCTGGCCGGGTTCGGGCTGGCCGACCGGCGCGAGCGGACGCACATTCTCGGGCCCGGCGCCTTTGCCGTGCTTGCGACGCTTGTTCCGGCGCGCGTGGGTGCCGCTCGGGGCGGACTGGGGGCGCTCGGCGGTTGCGGATGGACCGGCCGCCTGGCCTGCGGACGGGGAAGCGGCAGAGGAGCCTGCGCCCTTCTGCTTCCCCTTGCGCCGGCGCGACCGCTTCGGCCGCCCCGCGCTATCCGCAGCTTGCGCCCCGGAAACGGACGGCTTTCTGCCGCTGTCGGGGTCGTTCACGTTACTGCCTATGGCGCCGCGCAAAGCTCTGGGCTGCAAGCAGGCGCTCTCTCGATCTTCGTTGGGCAGACATTACCAGCGCCCGGCCCGTTCGCCAAATTCTTTTTGTGACGGAACCACGACGGCGGGCCTGCCCACAGGCCGGATGCAATTTTCCCAAAAAAACCATTTGCATCTCGCCGCCGTTTGTTTATAAGCCCGCCTCACAGGCCCCGGCCAAGCCGGAACCAGCCATGCTGGGGAATAGTTCAACGGTAGAACGACGGACTCTGACTCCGTTAATCTTGGTTCGAATCCAGGTTCCCCAGCCATCTTCTTCCTAAATCGCTGAAATCGTTCAAATCCCTCGCGTCGGCGGGTGCGGGCTTTTGCTATAATCCGCTGCCGGGATTCTGATGCGTTCCGTCCGTTATGGGTGGGGTGAGTGCCATTTCAGAGAGCGCGGGGGCCACTCCGTCATAGCGTCCGTTGCTTCCCACCTCTCACGCCTAAGCGCGGTCACGCCTGTTCGTATGCCGAGGAGATGGCTTTGAACTTGACCTCCTGCCAACGGACATAGTCCCGCAGCAGCGTGCGCGATACGAAGAGGTCGCCCCGATTGCCGGGAAGGCCCCAGGTGAGCAATCCCTGCGCGCGTGCACGGGCAAAAACCTTCTGAACATGCCCTCTGGACAGCGTATGCCGGGTGGAAACTTCGCTGGCATGCAGCGGTCCGAGGCAAACCGGTTCATCCCCGATCTGCACGTCCTTGGGCAATCGGCAGATAAGCTCGTGGAGGATGTTGCTTCCCGATTCGGTGCGAACGAAAAGGTCCACGCTCGTCGGTGGATAGGCCCAGGCCGGATCGAAAATGAGGGACTGGATCGCCATTGGATGAATACGGGCGAGAAGGCCCGGGTCGCCGGCAAACCGGACCATACGGCGACCGCCGTCCAGCCGGTCCAGAGCGGCAAGGTGGCTTGCCAGCCACCGGCGGATCAGGGTCTCGCCATCGGCGCTCAGTTGCAGCGGCTTGGCGCGCCGGTCGGCGCTTTCCTGCCCTATGAGCAATCCGTAAGCCCGCATTTCAGCCAGATGCGCGGTCAGCGTATTCTTGCTGAAGGCCGGCTGCCGTGCGAAAAAATCGATCAAGGCCCTCGCGGTCAGGGACGGGCATGCCGGATCGGCCTGTCGTTTCAGATGAAGGGCGACGATCGCCTGCGTGATCAGCCACTTCTGCATGCTGGCGACATAGCGCACCACGCGCGGTGCGATGTCATGCATTGCAAGCAGTTCGACCGCTGCGTCGCGTATGACCGCAAACGACGTGGCCCGCTCGTCCAGGATCATGGGACTGGTTTCATCTTCCGGAGCCACAGGTCAACCGTCATTCTCTTTCGCGCCATGCGCTATCATGTCTTCCAAGTATCCTTAGCACGTCACCATCCCATACTTGTGACGGGCATCATGAAGCTGATTCAATTTTGGGTCCATCCGCTCGAAGCTCGGTTCTCTTATTGATCCTGCCACCATCGACTGGCTATGAGAAACCAGGTTCTAGGACATACGGTGAAATCAGTGGTCTGCTGTCGGCGGACGGCATCACCACACGGCTGATTTGAAACATCACCC
>JAHCJW010000258.1 GCA_026126125.1 Devosia sp. | reverse complement strand
CTGATCACGCTGCTGGCCATCGCCATCCTGCTCTGCGCGCTGGTCGTCGACTGGCGCGCCTGGATGCTGTTCCGCGCGGCGTCCGGTTTCGCCATTTCCGGCAGTTACCTCATCATCGAAAGCTGGCTGAACGAGCGTGTAACCAACGAGAACCGCGGCTCGGTCTTCTCGATCTATCTCATCACAACCATGGTCGGCACGATCGGCGGGCAGTATCTCGTGCCGCTCGGCGATCCCTCCAACACCACGCTGTTCATTCTGTGCGGCATTATCTTCTCCGTTGCGCTGATGCCGACGGCGCTCACCTCCTCGCCGCTGCCCGCCCCACCGACGCAGGCGCGCTTCAACGTGCCGGCGCTTTACCGGCGCTCACCCGTCGCCGTGGTCGGCGCGTTCCTCGCCGGCGCACTTTCCGGCGCATGGCTCAATCTCGGTGGCGTCTTCACGCAACGCACGGGCCTGACGACCGCCGAGGGCGCGACGCTGCTGGCCTCCGTGCTTATCGGCAGCGCCATTTCGCAAATCCCCATCGGCCGCGCCTCGGACCGCATGGACCGCCGCCTCGTCATGGTGTTTTGCGGTATCGTCGGCACGCTCTCCTGCCTCGCCATGGCCTTCGTCTCGAGCGGCCCGCCCCTCGTGCTCTATGTGGTCGCCGCCTTCGTCGGCTCGGTGATCTTCCCGATCTATGCGCTGAACGTCGCCCATGCCAACGACCGGGCCCAGCCGGACGAATATGTCGAAGTCTCCTCCGGCATGATGATCGTCTATGGCTTCGGCACGATTTCCGGCCCGATCGTCGTCGGGCCGATCATGGATCGCTTCGGGCCCGGCTCGCTTTTCGTCGTGCTGGCGTTCTACTTCTTGCTCTACGGGGCCTATGCCGCCTGGCGCATCAGCCGGCGCGAGGCCAATGATGGCCTCGTCAGCAAGACGGATTTCCAGGCGATGACCGTGCAGCCGCTTGGAGCGGATGCGGCGGCGGCGGCGCTGCAACCCGATGCGGTGACCGAAGAGCGTATAGAGGACACGACGACGCCGGAGTGGCGCTGAAGCCTGTTCACCCCTGAGGCAGCTTGTGCCGGAGTTCGGCCCGCCGCTGCAGATCCAGCCGGTGCTCGCGGAAGATGACGAAGATGCCGGCGACGACGACGATGCTCGTACCGATGAGCATCGTGCCAGTAGGCACCTCATCGAACAGGAAATAGCCGATGATCAGGCCAAGCACGATCGAGATATACTCGAACGGCGCGATGGTGGAGACGTCGGCATAGCGATAGCTCGACGTCAGCAATAGCTGGGCGATGCCGCCGCAGAAGCCGGCAAGCGCCAACAGGCTGAGCGACGGCCAGCTGAGCGCGATCCAGCCGAACGGAAGCGTGGCGAGCGAGAAGATCGAGGCGAAGAGCGAAAAATACAGCACGATGGTCGGCGTGCGCTCCGTCTGCACCAGCTTGCGCACCAGCACCATGGCGCAGGAGCCGAGCACGGCGAAGGCCAGCATCGCGAGCGCCCCAAGCGCCTCTGAAGAGCCGAAGCCGCCCTCGCGAAACAGCGTCAGGCGCGGCCAGCTGATGATCGCCACGCCTGTCAGCCCCACCAGAACCGCCGTCCAGCGATAGACGCCCACCCGCTCCTTGAGGAACACGGCGGCGATGAGGACGGTGAAGAGCGGCAGGGCATAGCCGAGGGCGATCGATTCCGGCAATGGCAGGTGGATGAGGCCGTAGAAGCCGAAGCCCATGGAGAGGATGCCGACCATCCCGCGCTTGAAGTGCCCAAAGATATCGTTGGTGCGGAAAGCATCGCGCAGCTGGCCGTGCGCGCCAAGGAAGATCAGGATCGGCACCATGGCGAAGGCGGAGCGCAGGAACGTGATCTGCCCCGCCGGAAGGTCCTTGCCGGCCGCCTTGATGAGCGCGGACATGCACAGAAAGATCACCACGGAGGCGACCTTGAGGGAAATCCCCTTCATGGGATCGGAAGACTGCGTATCCATGCGGAACTCGTCACGGCCGGCGACCGTGGCATCAGGCGTTGAAGAAGACCGGAGAACCGATTCACAGGCTTGAAGTCTAACGAGATTGTCCGGCGGGTGGGATCAATTCTGGCGATTGTCCACAGTGTCATTTTTCCCTGCAATTTCAACAGTTTATGGCTCGAAAGAGGCAGAATCTGCCAATTTAGCTGCTAAATCGGGATTGACTCCGCTTAGTATAGGCTTGCGCAGTGCAATTTGCTTTCAAAGCAACTTCCAAGCAATTTTTCCCGCAAACAGAATTTATATTCATTTCAAATTAGTACACGTCGAAAATTTTTCTTCAACGCATCCATTTTTGCAGTTGAAAACCCGATTTAGCAGTGGTAGAGACGACCCATACCGCTCCGACAGCCGACTAAAAACGTGCTTTGTACACGTCACGAACCGGTGTCGAGACGGTCCATTATCAAACATCATGAAACAGTTTTTGAAAACTGCCTAATAGGCGGAACATTCGCCATGTATCACTTAAAAGGAAACCGCCAAAATGGCGAAACTCAATATACCTCACCTGCATCAGCGCGGAAAGGTCTTCTATTTCCTGATCGCTGTTCCGAAAAACCGCCGCGCCGAAGTCGGACGAAGCCAAATCTGGATTTCGTTGCACACTTCTGACAAGACAGAGGCTATCGAGAAGGTCGAGATACTTCGGAAGAAATATCAGACCTTGTTCGAACTTAATCGTCCCCTCACCCCGACCGATGTAATCGAATCCACCAAGCCCAAGGCAGTCGCAAAGATGCAGGCTGATCTTGGCATGCCGCCGCGCCATTTTACGGACTTTGTAAATTCGCCGCTGTTCGAAAGCTTCAG
>JAHCJW010000257.1 GCA_026126125.1 Devosia sp. | reverse complement strand
CAAGAAGCTCGCCGGCATGACCGGCACGGCTTTGACCGAGGCCGAGGAATTCGCCGATATCTACAATCTGGGCGTGGTCACCATTCCGACCAACGTGCCGGTGCAGCGCATCGACGAGGATGACGCCATCTATCGTACGGCGGCGGAGAAATTCGACGCCATCGCCGATCTGATCAAGGAATGCCAGGAGCGTGGCCAGCCCGTGCTCGTGGGCACCACCTCGATCGAGAAGAGCGAGATGCTGGCCGAGATCCTGCGCGGCAAGAAGGTCGGGCAGATGAACGTGCTCAATGCGCGGCACCATGAGCAGGAAGCCTATATCGTGGCCGATGCGGGCCTGCCCGGCGCCATCACCATCGCCACCAATATGGCCGGACGCGGCACCGACATCCAGCTCGGCGGCAATCTCGAAATGCGCATCGAGCGCGAGGCGACCGGGCTCGAGGGCGCCGAGCGCGAGGCCAAGATCGCCCAGATCAAGGCCACCATCGCCGAAGAAAAGAAAAAGGCCCTGGCGTCCGGCGGCCTCATGGTGATCGGCACCGAGCGGCACGAAAGCCGCCGTATCGACAACCAGTTGCGCGGCCGTTCAGGCCGCCAGGGCGATCCGGGCCACTCGAAATTCTTCCTCTCGCTTCAGGACGACCTGATGCGCATCTTCCCGGTGGAATCGATGGACTCCATGCTGGGCAAGCTCGGTCTCGAACAGGGCGAGAGCATCACCCATCCCTGGGTGACCAAGGCCATCGAGCGGGCGCAGGGCAAGGTCGAGTCGCGCAATTTCGATATCCGCAAGAACATCCTAAAATATGACGACGTGATGAACGATCAGCGCAAGGTGATCTTCGAGCAGCGTCTGGAATTCATGGATGCCGAGGATGTCAGCGAGACGCTGGCCGAGATGCGGCACGGCGTGGTCGAGAGCATTGTCGGCAAGGCCATCCCGCCGCGCTCCTATCCCGAGCAGTGGAACGCCGAACAACTCGAAGCCAGCGCCAACACCTATCTCAACGTGGTGGCGCCGGTCGGCGAATGGGCCAAGGAAGAAGGGATCGAGGCCGAGATGGTCGAGACCCGCCTTCGCGAAGCCGCCGACGCGCTGATGGCGGGCAAGGAAGAAAAATACTCGGCCAACATCATGCGGCAGGTGGAAAAATCGATCCTGCTGCAGTCGATCGACGGGCTGTGGCGCGAGCATCTGGTGATGCTCGACCACCTGTCCAAGGTGGTGGGCTGGCGCGGCATCGCCCAGCGCGATCCGCTCAATGAATACAAGCAGGAAGCCTATGAGCTGTTCCAGGGCCTGCTGGCCAATCTGCGCGAGCTGGTGACCACGCAGATGAGCCATATCGAATTGCAGATCCGCCAGCCCGAGCCGCCGCCGGCACCGGATTTTTCGCGCATGGCGCAGACCCATATCGACCCGACTACCGGCGAAAACGACGCAGCGGGCGAGGATGGCGCGAGCGCAGCAGCCAGGCCCCTCGACCCCCGGCTGCTGGACGGCCTGTCGCGCAACGCCCCCTGCCCCTGCGGCTCGGGCAAGAAGGTCAAGCACTGCCACGGCGCCTTTGCCTGAGGGCGGAATGCGGATTTGAAAAAACCCCGGAGCGATCCGGGGTTTTTGTTTGGGCTTTTCCTCCAGCGCGATCCCCCTTCTCTCCTTGAGGTGGAAAGCCCTATTGCGGCAGGGCGAATTCGAGCAGCAGGTTGCGTTGCCAATCGTTGAAATTATTGTCCGAGCCCATCAGGATACGGGTCTCGCCGGCCGGGGTCTGGTGCACCATCAGCGATTCCATATTGTCCACCTCGATGCCTTCGGCCGAGAGCAGCAATTCCCCGTGCATCAGATTGCCGGGCCGGACTTCGGCGGCCGGGACGCGGCGGAGATTCATCACGAAGCTGAAAAGGGCGACGCCGCGTTCGAGCACCAGAAGATCGCCATTGGGCAGGAAGGCGCAGTCGGTGGGGTTGACGATGGGGCTGTTGACATAGCCGATCGGCCCCCGGTCGTTGACGCCCAAAAGCCAGCCGCGATGATTGCCGTCATCATCGAGCGCGTCCTCGGTAATCAGCAGGGTCGAGCCGGCAATCGGCGAGGCTGGCGGGGCGATGCACACCGATTCGAGCGATTCATTGGTCCGCAGATCCGAGAGCCATTGCGGAATTGCGACTTCGCGCGCCGGGCCGCCGGGGCGGCCATCGGTGATGGTGAAATCGGCGACGCGGGTCAGATTTTCAAAGCTGACACGGACGGCGGCGGCGACCCCGTCGCGCCAGATCGTGTCCATGCCTTCGGCATCGCGCGCATATTGGCGGGGCAGGGGCGCGCCACTCGAATTCTGCACCGGCTCGATGGTGACGCCGATAAAGCCGAACAGGCGGTCATGTTCGTCATAGGCGAGGCGGCCGGAAACGAACTGGCCGCGATCGGAGACGAAGGCGATGCGCTGATCGGGGCCGGTGACGGTGACGCTGGACAGCCCGCCAAAAGTGTCGTCGCGACTTTGCAGGGTGAGGCCGCCGCGAAAGATCAGCTTGTGCACCGGCTCATCAAGACCAGCGCCCTTGAACCGGCTGACGGGCGCGGCGGTCACCGTCGCGTCGATCGCCCCGGCGGGTGACGCCAGGGCGAAAATCAGCACAGCGAGGGCCGCCGCCGGTCTCATCGGCGCGGGCGGCGCCGGGTCTGGGCCGGCATTTCCTCGTCGAACAGCGCCGCCAGCTCGTCGGTCAGCGCGCCGGCCAGTTCCTCGGCATCGAGCAGGGTGACGGCGCGGCGATAATAGCGGGTGACGTCGTGGCCGATGCCGACCGCGACCAGCTGGATGGGCGAGCGGGTCTCGATGTCCTCGATCACCTGGCGCAGATGGGCCTCGAGATAATTGCCGGCATTGACCGACTGGGTGCTGTCATCGACCGGGGCGCCGTCGGAAATGACC
>JAHCJW010000256.1 GCA_026126125.1 Devosia sp. | reverse complement strand
GCTGCCGGAAGAAATCGAGAAGCTCGGACAAGGCCCGCGCCTCGGCGGCATGATCATGCGCCCAGAATGCCTTGAACTGGCCGTCGAGCCAGACGCCGTGCAGATATTCAAGGCCGCCCTCGTAGTGCGGGTCGCCCTCGATATCGTAGAAGATGTCGCCGGGCTGCGGCGCCGGCAGGAGGTCGAAGCCCTTGCCAGGTTCCGCCTCACGCAACTCAAAATCGGGCGTCCCGGTCTTGCGGGCATGTTGCAGCCGGGCCTGCGTCACGAGGCGGGCTCGGGTGTTGTCGGCCATGCCGCGGACCGAATGGTCGAGTCCGGCCAGCGCCTCCATGGTCGTGACGCCCGCCGCTTCGAGCTTCTTGACCTGGCTGCGGCTGATATTGGCGACGTTGAACAGGCTATCCTCGGCCTGCCACTGGCTCTCGCAATGATCACCCCAGCGGCACAACGCGCAGTCGGCGCAAGGGACGGGCCGGGTCGGCGCCGGGTTTTCCAGGAAGCTTTCGAGCCGGCGGCGCGCCATGCGGGCATAGGCCTGATAGTCGGCGAGGCGCAGGCGCGCACGGCTGCCATCGCCCAGCTCGACATGGGCAAACTCGGGAGCGACGCCCTGAATCTGCGTCAGCAGGTCCGAATAGAGCACCAGCTGAAGCACATGTTTGGGATGAGGACGTCGCTTGAGCTTGGTGTCGGTTACTTCATAGCTGAAGGGGCCAAGATCAGATGGGCGCTCGACACGTTCGAGAAAGTCCGACCAGCCGCCCCAATTGTCGCCGAGCAGCGCCCCCTGGAAGACAATCTGCGGACCGCCCGCCAGAGCCGTGCGGGTCGCCCGTGCGTTGTCGGCGAGATCGGACCGCGCGATCTCCACGACCGATACGCCCGAGGCTTTGAGCTTGGCCAGGTGCGCCGCTTCATGAGCATCGCCCTGTTTCTGGAGCAGAGCCGCATCATCGCTATCCGCGCGGGGCACGGGGCCTTCGCCGCGCATATGGGCGAGGTCGAGTGCTGTCGCGTGGGCGCAGCCCATGAACCGCATCAGATCCGATGCGGACAATAATATTCGGTCCCCTTCGATACTTCGCACTACCACCCCCTGTTCGAGCGCAATCGCGACAAGACTTGCATCTCGACAGATTGCCAGTTCAGCCATAGCGTGCGTGGGTGTCAATATCTGACATAGTCTACGGCCGGGATTTGGATCATGTCGTTCGCTAAGGCTCAGGATCTCATCAGGCTGGCGCGGCTGGCGGCCACCCGCCGGACCGGAATCGGCCTCGATGAGATCTGCGAGGAATTCGACATCTCGCACCGCACGGCACAGCGCATGACCGACGCGCTCGAGACCGTGTTCACCAATGTCGAGGTGATGGATGGACCCGATCGCCGGAGACGCTGGCGCGTCGCTGACACGATGCTCGACCGGCTCCAGACCCGCCCGGAAACGGCGATTGAAGCCTTGGAGATCGCCGGCAGGACGGCGCGCGGCGATGGCCGGCTGCGCCACGCGGCGGCGCTTGAGGATCTACGCGACGGATTGCTGGCCCGCCTGACGACCAAAGACGCCCTGCGCACCGAAACCGATGTTGAAGCCGTCCTCCTCGCGATGGGATCGGTCACCCGGCCCGGTCCACGGGTCAATCTGACGCCGGCGGTGCTGGATGCGGTGATCGAGGGGCTGCGCGGCCCGTTCCGCCTGCGGTTGCGTTACGGGACCGAGGATGCGCCCGAACGGATCATCGAGCCGCATGGCCTCTTGCTGGGCCACCGCAGCTATCTCGTGGCGCGCCAACCGGCGCGCGGCGGCGACATCCTGAATTTCCGGATGGACCGTATCCTGAGCGCCCAGACGCTGGACGAGAGCTTCAGCCTGGCGCCAGGCTTTTCGCTGGAAAACTATGCGGCGCAATCGTTCGGCGTCTACCAGGACCCGGCGCAATATGACGAGGTCATCTGGCGTTTCGCGCCACACGCCGCAGCGCGGGCGGCCGAGTTCTGCTTTCACCCAAAACAAGCAGTTGAACCGCAGGAGGATGGCGGTCTCATCGTGCGCTTTCATGCGGCGGGCTGGCTCGAAATGGCGTGGCATCTCTATCAATGGGGCGATGCGGTCGAGGTCATCGCGCCCGATGGCCTGCGCGCCCTGATCGAAAACCACCGCAGGAGTGATTTCGACGCCCTGCCCTAAGGCAACAGGAATGAAGCGGAGTGACCATGAGAACGGGTATCGCCCATGCCGAACTGAAGACCAAACAGCGCGCTATTCGCGAGGGCTTCCCGCCAACCATGGGCCTTCGCGTCCATCGCGCCATCAGCTGGATCGGCCGCGCCGAAACCTGCGGGACGGATGAGGATGCGCGCTTCATCTTCCTGTGGATCGCGTTCAATGCCGCCTATGCCGACGAAGGGGAATTTCAGACGATCCAGCCGGGCGAACGGGCCGCCTTCGCCGACTTCTTTGGCAGGCTGATCGCGCTCGACGACCAGCGCCGCATTTACGGCGCGATCTGGCAGCGCTTTTCTGGACCGGTGCGGCTGCTGATGGAGAACCGGTACGTCTTCAATCCGTTCTGGCAGCACCATAACGGGATCACCGGTTTCGAGGATTGGGAGGAACGCTTCAAAGCGTCATCGCGCGCCTTTGCTCAGGCGATCCAGAATGGTGATACCAAACGCGTGCTCAGCTTCGTCTTCGACCGGCTCTACGTGCTGCGCAATCAACTTGTCCATGGCGGCTCGACCTGGAACAGCGGCGTCAATCGCACACAGGTTCACGATAGCGCGGCCATCCTCGGCTTCCTGATGCCCGTCTTTGCCGATCTGATGATGGACAATCCCGAGCAGGACTGGGGCAAGCCCTTCTATCCGGTCGTCCCGTGACGACGATCAACTGCAAACCGTAGTGGACAATGATGGTGCCTGCCCTGCGGGTTCGGACCCGGCCGGGAATTC
>JAHCJW010000255.1 GCA_026126125.1 Devosia sp. | reverse complement strand
CATAGACCGGATCGAGCGCGTGCTCGGCGTCGACAAAGGCGCAAATGCCGCCCTTGCGCTGCGCCTCGGCGATGACGTGCAAAGCCAGAGTGGTCTTGCCCGAGCTTTCCGGCCCGAAGATTTCGACGATACGCCCCTTTGGCAGGCCGCCAATGCCCAGCGCGATGTCGAGCCCGAGCGAACCGGTCGAGGTCGCCTCGACCTCGATGGCCGCGTTCTCGCCCAGGCGCATGATCGAGCCCTTGCCGAAATTGCGCTCGATCTGGCTCAGCGCCGCAGCAAGAGCCTTGTCCTTATCCATAGATCCACCCTCAACAACGCGAAGCGGCGAGCCAGCCATGATTTCTCTCCTTATTTCACGCTCTCGAGGGCCGCGCAACGCGCAGGATCGAGAGGGATTTGTTTTGCAACCGTGCTTATTTTGTTCTCATTTCGTTTTCCTCTTGTCAAGGCACAAAAAGAGAACATAACCTATTTCCACCAAAGCCAGACCATAGGTGATTCCCGGCACGAACAGGGCCACGCCGCAAAAGTATGATTTTTGACTGGACAGGCACCGAGCGGATGCGTTTTATGCCGGCGATCCGCCCGCTTGGGGCCTCATGAGCCAGGACCGACGCCATGCATCTCATCCAGTTCCTCGACGCTTCCGGCGCCCGCGCGGTGGGCGTGACCCGCAATGGCGAGACGCGCCGCGTCACGGGCGCGGCCAGCGTCTACGAACTGGCCCTGGCGGCGATGACGGAGCGCGACGGCCTTGCCGGCGTGATCGATCGGCATGGGCTGGGCGAGAGCGTGGACAAGGCGGCGCTGCTGGCCGATGGCCGCCTCTTGGCGCCGATCGACCACCCGGACGCCGCGCATCTGCATGTCACCGGCACCGGGCTGACGCATCTGGGCTCGGCGGCGACGCGTGACGCCATGCACAAGGCCAGTGGCGACAAGCCCGAGGCCGAGTTGACCGACAGCATGAAAATGTTCCGCATGGGGCTGGAAAACGGCAAGCCAAAACCCGGCGAGCGCGGCGTGCAGCCCGAATGGTTCTACAAGGGCAATGGCCATATCGTCGCCAATCCCGGCCAGCCGATCCCCTCGCCCGCCTTCGCGCTCGACGCCGGCGAAGAACCCGAAATCGCCGGTATCTATGTGATCGACGCCCAGGGCAATCCGCGCCGCCTCGGCTTTGCCCTCGCCAATGAGTTTTCCGATCACGTCACCGAGCGGATCAACTATCTCTATCTCGCCCATTCCAAGCTGCGCGCCTGCTCCTTCGGGCCGGAATTGCGCGTCGGCGACCTGCCGGCCCATATCGAGGGCCGCTCGCGCATCCTGCGCGATGGCGAAGTGTTGTGGGAAAAGCCCTTCCTCTCGGGCGAGAACAATATGAGCCACACCATCGCCAATCTCGAATATCATCACTTCAAATATGAGCTGTTCCGCCAGCCCGGCGACGTGCATGTGCATATGTTCGGCACGGCGACGCTGAGCTTTGCCGATGGCATTTCGACCCGCCCCGACGATGTCTTCGAAATCGAGGAGGCGCAGTTTGGCCTGAAATTGCGCAATCCCATCCGCGTCGAAGAGGAAAAGCCCGTGGCGATCACCGGCCTTTACTGAGCCGCGCGCTTTACTCCGGGCAACTGACATGTCAGTTAATCGCCCGGCTCAGGAGGCAGAGATGACCGCTCGCATTTTCGAAAAACGCCGGATCGCGCAGACCGAACTGGCGGTCACCACTTTGGGGCTCGGCTGCGCCTCCCTCGCGGGGATTTTCTCCGCCGTGCCCGCCGCGCAGGCGCGCGCCACGGTGGCCCACGCGCTCGACAGGGGACTGACCTATGTCGACACCGCCCCGCAATACGGTCTGGGGCGGTCCGAGCATCTGGTGGGCGACGTGCTGCGCGAGCGGGCGGCCCGGCCGGTGCTTTCCTCCAAGGTCGGCCGGCTGCTGCGCCCCGTGGCGCCGGAGCGGCAGGACAAGGGCGCCTGGGTCGATCCGCTGCCCTTCGAGCAGCAATATGACTATTCCTATGACGGGGTGATGCGCTCGTTCGAGGACAGCCTGCAGCGACTGGGCCTCGAAAAGCTCGATATTCTCTATGTGCACGATATCGGCACCGCGACGCATGGCGAGGCCGGCAACCAGCCGCTGTGGAAACAGCTCGAAAGCGGCGGCTATCGGGCCTTGCGCGAACTGCGCGACGGCGGCGTGATCAAGGCCATCGGGCTCGGCGTCAATGAATGGCAGGTGCTGATGGACGCCTTCGCGCTGGGCGATTGGGACGTGTTCCTGCTCGCCGGGCGCTACACGCTGCTCGAACAGACCTCGCTCGCCCCTTTCATGACCACCTGCATCGAGCGCAAGGCCTCGGTGGTGATCGGCGGGCCGTTCAACTCCGGCATTCTGGTCGGCGGCGACAAATTCGACTATGCCAAGGCGCCGGACGAGATCATCGCCAAGGTGCGGGCCATCGCGGCGATATGCCAGGACTTCAACGTGCCGCTGCCGGCGGCGGCGCTGCAATTCCCCCTCACCCATCCGGCAGTATGCAATGTGCTCCCCGGCCCGCGCTCACCCCAGGAGCTGGATGGGATCCTCGACTGGTGGGACGTCAAGATTCCGCCGCAGTTGTGGACGGCGCTGGCGGAAAAGGGCCTGCTGGCCGAAGGCACACCAATCCCCGGCGGAGCAAGCTGATTAACCGTGTGAACGAGATTGCGACAGTTCCCTCCCCCGCCGTGCTAAGCGGAAACCGGAGACAAAATGCGCAATCTCTTCGATCCATTTCATCTTCTGTTCGACCCGCCGCTGCGCGGGCCCATCCACCTGGTGCTGGTCCTCGTGGTAGCGGCGGCCTCTCTCTTGCGCAGAGGGGGGCGCTACAGCTTTTTCAGTGGTCGTCACCCCAGCGTTTTCGATGAATTCATCAGCGGCAATCCATCAGACTTCGCGGTGCTATTCTCAT
>JAHCJW010000254.1 GCA_026126125.1 Devosia sp. | reverse complement strand
TCCGCGTCGAGGATCTGGTGCGGTCGGTCATCATCCAGTCCGGCAATGATGCGGCCATCGTCCTGGCCGAAGGCATTGCGGGCACCGAGCCGACTTTCGCCGCCATGATGAACGAGCTCGCCGGCCAGATCGGTCTCGAGGGCTCCAATTTCACCAATTCCACCGGCCTGCCGGACCCGGACGAATATTCCACGGCCCGCGACCTCGCCGATCTCGGCCGCTATCTGATCCGCGAATTCCCTGAATTCTATCACTATTTCTCGGAACCCGAGATGGAGTGGAACAAGATCAAGCAGGCCAACCGCAACTCGCTGATCGATGTCGGCATCGGCGTCGATGGGCTCAAGACCGGTCACACCCAGGCCGCCGGCTATGGCGTGGTCCTCTCGACCGCCCAGGGCGACCGCCGGCTGGTCGCCGTCGTGCACGGCCTCGGCTCGATGCGCGAACGGGCCGAGGAAGGCCGCAAGCTCCTGACCTGGGGCATGCGCGCCTTCGAGCGCTTCTCGGCGTTTCCCGAGGGCAAGGTCGTGGCCTATGCCGATGTTTATGGCGGCGAAAAGGGCAGTGTGGGCCTCGTCGGCAAGGGCGAGATCGCGCTTTATCTGCCACGCGGCTCGCGCCAGTGCCTGTCGGCCACCGTCCAATATGTCAGCCCGCTGCTGCCGCCCGTGGCCCAGGGCGCGCAGATCGCCCAATTGCAGGTGTTCTGCAACGACCAGCTCGTCCAGACGGCGCCGCTTTACGCCGCCGAGTCCGTGGGGCAGGGCGACCTCGTGCGCCGCGCCACCGACGCCCTCAAGCAACTGGCATTGGGTTGGCTTTGAGCCGTCCCGAAGGGCAAATCGCGCCGGTCGCCTTGATCCCGCCCTTTACCTTTCCCCATCCGACGAGTTGACCTAAAAGAAACCGAACCAGGGAATCAGCCGGCCAATGCTCGACGTGCCGAACCATCGATCTGCCAAATTCATCACCTTCGAGGGTGGCGAAGGCGTCGGCAAATCCACCCAGGTCAAGCGGCTGCTCGCCAATCTCGGCCAGTGTTCGGTCACAGCCGTGCGCACCCGCGAGCCCGGCGGCACGCCCAAGGCCGAGGCCATCCGTTCCTATATTCTGCAAGGTCGCTCCGAAAGCTGGGGCGCGGGCGCCGAAGCCGTTCTGTTCGCCGCCGCCCGCCTCGACCACGTCACCCAGCTCATCGCCCCCAATCTGGCCAAGGGCACCTGGGTTATTTCCGACCGCTTCTGCGACTCGACCCGCGCGTATCAGGGCCTTACCGGTGGCGTCGATGTGAAACTGATCGATGCGCTCGAAGTGTTGGCGCTCGATGGTCACGTCCCCGATCTGACCATCGTGCTCGACATGGACCCGGCAACCGCCTTTCAGCGCGTGGAACTGCGTGCCATCGAGGACGGGCTGGCGCTGACCGGTGACCGCTTCGAAAAGGAAGAACTCGACTGGCATCGGCGCCTGCGCGATGGCTTTCTCGATATCGCCCGCAACAATCCGCAGCGTTGCGTTGTGCTCTCCGCCGAACAAAGCGAGGAAGCTTTGGCCGCCGCCATCTGGAACGTGGTCATCGCGCGCTTTCCCCAATTGCAGGTTGGAGCGGGCGCGTGACCGACCCGGCAGCACTTGAAGGCTTGCCGCTGCCCGAGATGCGGCAGGCGGCCCTTGGCCATGACGCCGCCCGTGCCGCCATTCTGGAGCAATTGCATCAGCGCCGCCTGCCCGGTGCCATTATGCTGCATGGGCCGCAGGGGATCGGCAAGGCGACCTTCGCCTTCGAGCTGGCAGCGTCCATCCTGCTGGCGACGGGGGATGAAACGGCGGAGCGTGTCCACGAGCAGGTGGCCGCACTCTCGCATCCCAATCTCGTCGTGCTGCGCCGCCGTCCCAAGGACGCCAAGGGGTATTACACCGCCATCCGCGTCGAGGATGTGCGGGAATTGCGCGATGCGCTGCAGCACACGCGCGGCCGGGCAGGGCATCGCATTGCCATTCTCGATTCCATCGACGAGTGCAATCCTTCAGCCGCCAATGCCCTGCTCAAGACCCTCGAAGAGCCGCCCGCCGACACGACCTTCTTTCTGGTGTCCCACCGTCCCGGACAGCTTCTGCCCACGATCAAGTCGCGGTGCCACACCATCGCGCTGCGCCCGCTGAGCGACGACCTCGTGGGAGAAGTGTTGCGCACCAGCCTGCCGCAGCTCGATGCCGAAGCTTTCGCGCGGGCCATTCAGCTTGCCGGCGGCCGCCCGAGACGAGCCTTCGAAACCCTGGCCTTGAGTGAAACCTCTCCCATCGGCGCCCTGATTGCCTGGCTTCAGGCGCCCGATGCCGCCCCGACCGGCGCCATGCTGCAACTGGCCGATGCGCTCGGCTCAGATCCGCAGGGGCCCGATATGTCCTTTGCCCGCGAAATCCTCAGCGACTGGCTGGCGGACGAAGCGCGCAACGCCGCGTTCGATCGACAGAGCCGGTTGCGGCTTGCCTCGGCAACCGAGCTATGGGACAAGGCGCACGCGCTTCTTTTGGAGGCCGACAGCGTCAATCTCGACATGAAACAAACGCTGGTTGTGCTGTTTGACGCCATCCGGAAGCACCTTGCAACGACTGCCATCCCCATCGAGCCAGCATGACCGCCAAGCCCTTTTACGTCACGACCGCGATTTCCTATCCCAATGGCGCACCCCATATCGGGCACGCCTATGAGATGATCGCCACCGACGCCATCGCGCGCTGGAAGCGTCTCGAAGGCCGCGAGGTGTATTTCCTCACCGGCACCGACGAGCACGGCATCAAGATGGTGCAGACCGCGGCCAAGGAAGGCATTCCGGTCCGCGAACTCGCCGACCGCAATGCCGGCGAGTTCAAGCGCCTTGCCGAAGCCCTTAATCTCTCCAACGACGATTTCATCCGCACCACTGAGCAGCGCCATCACGAGGCCTCGCAGGCCATCTGGAAGAAG
>JAHCJW010000253.1 GCA_026126125.1 Devosia sp. | reverse complement strand
TACGGTCGGCCACATCGCCGAATGGGCCGCGCTCGGCCGAGCCGACCGGGCAGGCCTGCGCGCCGGCCCGCTGCGCCTGCCCAATATGGACGCCATGGGCCTCGGGGCCGCGTTGAAACTGTCGACCGGCACGACCCCGCCCGGTCTTTCGGATCGGCCCAAGGGTGGCCAGTTCGGCGTCGGTCGCGAGATTTCGAGGGGCAAGGATACGCCCTCGGGCCATTGGGAAATCGCCGGCGTGCCGGTGCCGTTCGAATGGGGCTATTTCCCCCAGACCGAACCGAGCTTCCCGCCCGAACTCATCGCAGAATTCATCCGCCGCACCGGAGTGCCCGGTATCCTGGGCGACAAGCACGCCTCGGGCACCGACATCATCGCCGCTTTGGGCGAAGAGCATATCCGCACCGGTAAGCCGATCTGTTACACCTCCATCGACAGCGTCTTCCAGATCGCCGCGCATGAAACCCATTTCGGGCTCGAACGGCTTTACGAGATCTGCCAGGAGGCCTTCGAATTGACCGCGCCGCTCAAAATCGGTCGCGTCATCGCCCGGCCCTTCGTCGGCGAGGATGCGCAAAGCTTCAAGCGCACCGGCAACCGTCGCGATTTCGCCATAGCTCCGCCCGAGCCGACCCTGCTCGATCGCAACAGCGCCTCCGGCCACCAGGTCTATGCCATCGGCAAGATTTCCGACATCTACGCCGGCTCCGGCGTCACCCACAAGCTCAAGGGAACTGGGATTCCCCAGCTGTTCGACAAAACCCTGGAAGCCATGGAAATGGCGGCCGACCGCGCTTTCATCATGACCAATTTCGTCGATTTCGACAGCGAATACGGGCACCGCCGCGACGTGCCCGGCTATGCGGCGGCGCTGGAATATTTCGATTCCCGCCTGCCCGAGATCATCGCCGCCATGCGCCCCGACGACCTTCTCGTTCTCACCGCCGATCATGGCAATGATCCGACCTGGCCGGGCACCGATCACACGCGCGAACAGGTGCCGATCCTGCTTTTTTCCCCAGCCCTGCCGCCCGGAGAGATTGGCATTCGTCTTTCCTTCGCCGATATTGGCGAAAGCATAGCTGCCTGGCTGGGTCTCGCCCCGGGCCGACACGGCAGATCTTTCCTTTAAGCATAAGCGCTCGGCTCCGCGGTTCGCCGGGCGCGGCAACAAATGTGAGGTGACCGAGATGAGCGACGGTGCGGGCAATGTGACGGTCATCGGTCACCCACTGATCCAGCACAAGCTGACGATCATGCGCAACAAGGAGACCTCCATCGCCGGCTTCCGGCGGCTCCTGCGCGAGATCGCCCATCTTATGTGCTACGAGGTGACGCGCGATCTCGAACTGGAAATGATCGATATCGAGACGCCGATGGCGCCGATGAAGTCGCCGTCGATCAAGGGCAAGAAGCTGGTCTTCGCCTCCATCCTGCGCGCCGGCAATGGCCTGCTCGATGGCATGCTCGATCTCGTGCCCGCCGCCCGCGTTGCCCATATCGGCATGTATCGCGATCACGAGACGCTGGAGCCGGTCGAATATTACTTCAAGGCGCCGTCCAGCCTTGATGATCGGCTGATCATCGTCGTCGATCCGATGCTGGCCACGGCCAATTCGGCCACCGCCGCCATCGAAAAGCTCAAGGAGCGCGGCGCCAACAATATTCGCTTCCTGTGCCTTCTTGCCGCGCCCGAAGGCATCAAGCGCTTTACCGAGGCCCATCCCGACGTCCCGGTCTATACCGCCGCCATCGATAGCCATCTCAACGAAAAGGGCTATATCGTCCCCGGCCTCGGCGACGCCGGCGATCGTATGTACGGCACCAAGTAAGGCGTCTCGACCGCGCGTTCGGGATCATATCCCCGCCGATCCGCCGGCCCATCTCCCTCGCCCTTGCGGAGAGGGAGACACAGGCAGCAGGCAACCGGATCGAAGCATTCAACGAAGAGGCAATGCCCATGGCCAAGCTCGTTCATTCCATGATCCGTGTGCTCGATGAAGCGCGGTCCGTTGCCTTCTATGAAAAAGCCTTCGCTCTCAAAATTGTCGAGCGGCTGGATTTCGAGACGTTCACCTTGCTCTATTTGAGCGGGGACGAGGTGGGGTTCGAGCTTGAACTCACCATCAACAAGGGCCGGACCGAGCCCTATGATCTGGGCGATGGCTATGGCCATCTCGCCGTGGTCGTCGACAATGTCGAGGCCGAACATGCGCGTTTTTCGAGCGAAGGCCTCACGGTCGGCAAGCTGGTCGATTTCAGGAATGGCGATGTGGCAGTTGCCAAATTCTTCTTCGCCACCGACCCCGATGGCTACAAGATCGAAGTCATCCAGAAGGGCGGCCGCTTCGGCTAAAGCGTGTCGCAAAAACAAAGGGTTAAAGCGCAGGGAGCTGATCTGAAAGAAACGCGGCGCGCTTTGGGTGAACTTATCGGGGCGACAGGACTTCTTCTTGTAAACAAGGAGAATGACCATGTCCCCCATCGACCCTGCCCTGCGTGAGCCGAAAGGCGATCACAATCGCCGCCTGTCGCTTGGCCTCGATCCGGAGCGTTTTGCGGTTCTGGCCGGCATTTCCACCGACGCGCTGCGCCGCTATGAACTGACCAGCCCTGACGAGGAATTCGACCTTGAGGTCGCGCGCCGGGTCGGCGAAACCTTGGACAGGCTGGAAGCCAATCCGCCGCCGACCCAGGTGGTCAGAAACTGAGCGGCGTTATTTCGCCTTGAGCGGCAAGCCCAGTGCGATCAGCTCGGCCCGCAAGGCATCGGGCTCCTTGAAGTGAATGCCATGCATGCCGAAGCGGCGGGCTGCCACGATATTGGGCTCGCTGTCGTCGATGAACACGCAGGACTCGGGGGACAGGGCATAGCGCTCGCAAAACACGCGATAGATGCGCGGGTCGGGCTTCACCAGCCCTTCGAGGCCGGAGACGATCACCCCGTCGAATTTTTCGAGGAACGGCCATTCCCCCAGCCGCGTCATCCACTTCTCCCAGGAGAAATTGGTGATGGCGAAAGTGGGGATGTCCTG
>JAHCJW010000252.1 GCA_026126125.1 Devosia sp. | reverse complement strand
ACGGAGGTTCCCGCTTTCGCGGGAATGACCCGGTGTTGGGTGGCGGGACCCAAAAACCAGAGGAGTTATCCACATGGTCAAGGCAATCCAGATCGGTCTCGGACACTGGGGTTTCAGCTGGACGCGCGACGTTATCCCCAAAGTTCCCCATATCGAGATGGTGGGCTATGTGGATTCCAACCCCGATGCCCTCAAAAATGCGCAGAGCCAGCTCGGCGTGGAGGAAGCCCTGTGCTTCACCAGCCTCGAAGAGGCCGTGAAGGGGCGCGAGGCGCAGCTCGCCATCTGCACCCTGCGCACCGAGGCGCATTATCCTGTGGTCAAGTCCTGCCTTGAGCTGGGGCTCAGCGTCATCGTCGAAAAGCCCTTCGCCTCGACGCTGGCCCAGGCCAAGGAACTGGTCGCCCTGGCCAAGGAAAAGGGCAGGGTGCTGATGGTCAGCCAGAACTATCGTTTGCAGCCCGCTCCGATCCTGGCCGCCGAGCTGATCGGGGCGCAGCGTTTCGGCCCGGTCAATCTGGTCAGCATCGATTTTCGCCGCCACGCCCCCACCCAGGGCTATCGCTATTGGGACATGCCCGATCCGCTTTTGGCCGACATGTCGATCCACCATTTCGATCTGATGCGCATGGTTCTGGGCGACGAGCCCAGGCGCGTCTCCTGCCGCACCTGGAATTCCCCCGCCAGCCCCTTCGGCCACAACCCGATCGGCGTGGCGACGCTCGAATTCGAGCGCGGCACCATCGTTTCCTATCGCGGCAGCTGGATGAGCGCGGGCCCGGTGACGCCGTGGTCGGGCGACTGGGTGATGGATTGCTCGGAAGGCGAGATCATCTGGAGCTCGCGCGATCATTTCATGGGCAAGGCGGGGCCCGACAAGCTCTGGCTGCGCCCGCTCGACGGCCAGCCCGAAGCGCAGGATCTGCCGGCGCTCGAGCATGCCGACCGCCACGGCACGCTGGCCAGCGTCGCCAGGGTCATCGAGACGGGCACGGTGCCGGCGCGCTTCAGCTCCGGCGAGGACAATCTGCATTCCCTGGCCCTGGTGCAGGCAACGATATTGTCGGCCGCGCGCGGCGGCGACTGGGTGGACATCGCGGAGGTGATGCAATGAACATCGGCACGCAGGAACTGCTTATCTTTCTCGCCATCGGGCTGGTTGCCGGCTGGATCGCGGGGCTGCTGCTCGGCGGCGGCGGGCTCATCCGCAATCTCATCGTCGGCGTCATCGGCTCGTTTGTCGGCGGCTGGCTGCTGAGCGCGGCCGGGGTGACCCTGCCCATCGAAAACCTGCTGATCAGCCAGATCATCACCGCCACCATCGGCGCGATTGTCGTCATCGCCCTGGCGAGAATCATTGCGCGCTAGCCGCATGGCTGCAAACCACGACTGAAAGCCGGCTTGAACCGGCTGCGTTTGGGAGCGATATAACGGGCGCACGCCCAGTCAGGACCGAAATTGGTTACGCTCATCGACACTTCCTCCGCCCGCCCCAGGCATCCGGAAAAAGCCAATCGGCCCGACAGCATCGTGCTGCGCAAGCCCGACTGGATCCGGGTCAAGGCGCCGGGTTCCCCGGTCTATAAGGAAACCCAGCAGATCGTGCGCGAGAACAATCTCGTCACCGTCTGCGAGGAGGCCGGTTGCCCCAATATCGGCGAGTGCTGGAGCAAGAAACACGCGACCATGATGATCATGGGCGAGATCTGCACCCGGGCCTGCGCCTTCTGCAATGTGCGCACCGGCATGCCGACCGCGCTCGACCCCGCCGAGCCCGAAAATGTCGCCAGGGGCGTCCGGACCCTCGGCCTTGAACACGTCGTCATCACCTCGGTGGATCGTGACGATCTGCCCGATGGCGGCGCCCAGCATTTCGCCGACGTGATCCTCGCCATCCGCGCCCTCAACCCGAGAACGACCATCGAGATCCTGACGCCGGACTTCCTGCGCAAGGACGGCGCGCTGGAAATCGTCGTCGCGGCCAGGCCGGACGTGTTCAACCACAATCTGGAAACCGTGCCCTCGAAATATCTCAAGGTGCGGCCCGGCGCGCGCTATTTCCACTCGATCCGGCTGTTGCAGCGGGTCAAGGAACTCGATCCCTCGATCTTCACCAAGTCCGGCATCATGGTTGGCCTTGGGGAAGAGCGCAATGAAGTGCTCCAGCTGATGGACGATCTGCGCTCGGCCGATGTCGATTTCCTCACCATCGGTCAATATCTGCAGCCGACCAAGAAGCACTATCCCTTGCAGCGTTTCGTGACGCCTGAGGAATTCAAATCCTTCGCCACCGTGGCCAATGCCAAGGGCTTTCTCCTCGTTTCCTCGAGCCCGCTGACGCGCTCGTCGCATCACGCCGGCGAGGACTTCGCCCAGCTCAAGGCCGCGCGCATGGCAAAGCTGGGTCACTGATGAAGCGTTTTTTCGAGCGGCACGTGCCCCATCTTCCCCAGCGCATGTTCGATATCGTCGCCGATCTCGAAGACTATCCGCGCTTCATCCCCAATTGCCGGGCCATGGATGTGCGCGCCGATCCCGCCGCCAATGGCAAGGACGTGAAATTGGCGCGCATGACCCTGTTTTTTGGCCCGATCACCCAGGCCTATACCAGCCGCGTCACCCGCGACCGCGAGGCCCTGACCATTCGCGCCAAGGCGGTGGACGGCCCCTTCTCCTATCTCGACAGCGTCTGGAGTTTCGAGCCCGAAGGGCAGGGCACCCGCGTCCGCTTTGAAATCGACTTCAAGATTTCCAATCCGCTGATCGCCGCCGTCGCCGAACCGGCCTTCGCCGCCAAGCAGGAAGAAATCATGCGGGCCTTCTCGGACGAGGCCGACCGGCGCTACGGTGACTGAAGGCTTGTCCCACCCAGCGCGCGGCGTTTGGGCGACCAGCGCCGATCGGACCAAAAATGTCCAAGCGACCCCTCCCGCTTCTTCACGGATACTTTAGGAGGGGTAGCGGAAGGCTCGCCTGGAGAATGTCTGCCGAAAGTGGCCCCGGTTTCGGGACAAAGACATGCGACAAAACAAAGGGT
>JAHCJW010000251.1 GCA_026126125.1 Devosia sp. | reverse complement strand
TCCGAGACCTATCTGGATTGCATTGACCCTGTGGATAACTCCTGTGGTTGTCGGTTTCCGAGCGCCGGGCATCTGTTCCATGTCGCCGTCATTGCCGGGCTTGTCCGGGTGGTGACGACCAAGAATAGATTTCAGCGAAATCGATCCCTTAAACGTTCCGAAAAATCAGATATTCAGCGCGCGCCCATAGGCGTCGAGCACGCTTTCCTTCATGGATTCGCTCAGCGTGGGGTGCGGGAAGATGGTGTGGATCAGCTCTTCCTCGGTGGTTTCCAGATTCATGGCCACCACGAAACCCTGGATCAGCTCGGTGACTTCTGCCCCAACCATATGCGCGCCGAGCAGTTCCCCGGTCCTGGCATCGAAAATCGTCTTGACGAGGCCATCAGGCTCCCCGAGCGCAATCGCCTTGCCATTGCCGACAAAGGGGAACCGGCCGACCTTGATCTCGCGACCGGCTTCCCTGGCCCTGGCCTCGGTCAAACCGACGCTGGCCACCTGCGGCTCGCAATAGGTGCAGCCCGGAACCTTGGTCTTGTCGAGGCCGTGCACATTGAGGCCGGCGATCTTTTCGACGGTGATGACGGCTTCATGCTCGGCCTTGTGCGCCAGCATGGGCGGACCGGCGACGTCGCCGATGGCCCAGATACCCTCGACATTGGTCTTGCCATAGGCGTCGATGACAATGGCGCCGCGCTCAGTCTTGACGCCAACCGTTTCAAGGCCAAGACCTTCAATGTTGCACATGACGCCGACCGCCGAGATCAGCTTGTCGCCAGCGATCTGCTGGGTTTTGCCGTCCTTGGTTTCGACATGGGCAACGACGCCGTTACCGGTCTTTTCGACCTTGGCGACCTTGGCTTCGGTGAGGAACTTGATGCCGCGCTTTTCAAGACGCTTGCGGGCGAGGCCGGAAATTTCGGTGTCTTCCACCGGCAGGATCTGCGGCAAGAGTTCGATGACCGTTACTTCGGCGCCGAGCGAGCGGTAGAAGGAGGCAAATTCGATGCCGATGGCGCCCGAGCCCATGACGACCAGCGACTTGGGCATTTCCGCCGGCTTGAGCGCCTCGAAATAGGTCCAGATCCTGTCGCCATCGGGCTCGATGCCCGGCAGGACGCGCGGACGGGCGCCGGTGGCGATGATGATGTTTTTCGCCTTGTAAGTGCCTTCGCCGAGCGCATTTTTCGGCACCGGGCCCTGCGGCTGGACGATCGGCTTTTTGGAGGGAGCGACCTTGATCTCGCCCGGCCTGGTGATGGTCGCCTCGCCCCAGATGGTGTCGATCTTGTTCTTCTTCATCAGGAACTGCACGCCATTGTTCATCTGCGCCGCAATGGCGCGCGAACGCTTGACGATGCCGTCGAGGTCGAAGCCGAATTTTTCCGCCGTGAGGCCGTAATCCTTGGCGTGGGACATGTGGCCATAGATTTCGGCCGAGCGCAGCAGCGCCTTGGTCGGGATACACCCCCAGTTCGAGCAGATGCCGGCCATGTGCTCGCGCTCGACAATGGCCACCTTCATGCCCAGCTGGGCGCCGCGAATGGCAGCAACATAACCGCCGGGGCCGGCGCCGATGACGAGAAGATCGTATTGGTCAGCCATGAGGGCCTCCAGATAGGTTCGGGTCAGAGACCCAGCATTTGTTTGACGGTGGGCGCCATGCCCTCGCCGATGGCGCGGGTGTTGGCGGCGTCGAGATGAATGCCGTCCAGTGGGCTGGCATGGGCGACGCTTGCCGCGTCGAAGAAACCGGTCGACCAGTCATGGGACTGCCGGCGATAATGCTTGGCAAAGAGCTTGGATTGCCCGACGACGTGAACCACGCCGCCGAAATGCTCCATCATGTCCGCATTGTCGCTTTCGCAGGCATGGGGCGGCGCGACGAGCAGGATCTGGGGGATGGCTTCCCCCAGGCCGGCGAAATGACCGCGCACGATCTGGGTGAGGCGGCGCATGCCATAGGACGCCCAGAGCGCGGTGCCGCAGATCGCCGGCTTCAGATCATTGGTGCCGAGCATGATGATGACGAGATCGAGCGGGGCATGGCTGGCGAGCAGCGTCGGCAGGATGCGGCCGCCATTGCGATCGGCCCCGGCGGTGAAATCGTCATAGACGGTGGTACGGCCGCCCAGGCCTTCGGCGATGACGCGCACCTCGCCAGCAAGAGCGCTTTCCAGCGCGCTCGGCCAGCGGTTCTCATAGGCGTGACGCGGGCCCCCTGTAGGATTGGCACCGAAGGTCAGGCTGTCGCCATAGGCGAGAATGGTTTTCATCTGTCCTGCTCCCCGCCGCCGCCCTATGCCAGCATCATCACCGGGTTTTCGATGAGGCTCTTGAACACGCCCAGCACTTCGGCGCCCAGGGCGCCATCGACGGCGCGGTGGTCGCAGGAGAGCGTGGCGGTCATGAACTGACCGATTTTGATCTGGCCGTTTTCAGGATAGACGCGCTCTTCGCCGGCGCCGACCGCCAGGATCGTGCCGTGGGGCGGATTGATGACGGCGGCGAAATGCTTGATGCCGAACATGCCCAGATTGGAAACCGAGGACGAGCCGCCCTGATATTCATGCGGGGCCAGCTTCTTGGACTTGGCGCGGGTGGCCAGATCCTTCACCTCTTCGGAAATTTCGCGCAGGGTCTTGGTGTCGCAGCTCTTGACCACGGGGGTGAACAGACCGCCGGGGACGGAGACGGCAACCGCGACGTCGCTTCGCTTGTGATAGAGGATCGCATCGCCCGCCCAGGTGGCGTTGGCGGCGGGAACGCGCTGCAAGGCAATCGCCCACGCCTTCATGATGAAGTCGTTGACCGAGAGCTTGAAGGCCGGCTTGCCGTCCTTGCCCTTGGGGGCGGTGGCGTTGATCTGCTCGCGCGCCGCCATCAGCGCATCGATCCTGCAATCGAGCGTCAGATAGAAATGCGGAACCGTCTGCTTGCTCTCGGTGAGGCGCGCGGCCACGACCTTGCGCATGCCATCATTGGGCACAAGCTCGTAGCTGCCTTCTTCGTAAAGGGCGATGACCTGGTTCCTGCTCATGCCGGTTGCGGGGGCGGCGGCAGCGGCGGCCGGAGCCGGTGTCGCCAGTTTGAGCGGCGCCTTGCCGGACCTTGCGGCCTCCACGTCCGACTTCAC
>JAHCJW010000250.1 GCA_026126125.1 Devosia sp. | reverse complement strand
GGTCGGCGGTGCGCGAGTCCGGCGGGCGCAGACCCTCGGTCGCGGCCTGTCTGAACAGGGTGATGATCTTTTCGGCGGCGGACGAAAAGGCGATCTTGCCGCCGGCGGCCTCGCTTAGCCAGATCGGTTCAAAATAGCGCTCGCCATAGAGAAAATAGAGTTTCTGGCCCTCGGCATAGGCGATGGTGTCGCGGCGAGCGCCGTAGTAAGCCTCTGAAAGTCCTGACTTTATGGTGCGTGCCAGGGCGGTCTTGGGTGGGGCGATGACGACCGGGGCCACCTCGAGCATGGCCACATCCTGGGCCTGGGTAGCGCCCATGCTCGCCAGTGCGAGAATGGCCACCAGACTGACCGCAACCTTGTTCATATCGGCTCCCTGAACGCGTAACGCACCGCTCGGCAAATCATAAAGATTCGTGATGAACGAGCGCTGAATTCATTACTCATGAAATCTTAACGGGAGCAATCACTCGCAAAATCGTGAAAGCCGGCTGTGGCGGCGATACAACGGAAAAGCGTTCACCACCCCCAGTATTGGTTAGCGCATTGCTAACGTTTGGCGGGGGCGAACGCGGTTCAGGCGATCAACTCGGAAAGACGGGTGATGATGCGATCGGGAACGACCGGCGTCTGCGCCGTCAACTCAAGGCCAAAGCGATTGCACCAGATGCCGGTCATGCCCAGGCGCTGGGGGGCGAGCACATCCCAGACGAGATCGTCGCCGATCATGATGGCGTCCTCGGGCGCCACATCGAGCGCGGCGAGGCTTTCGACATAGGCGCGGCCATCGGGCTTGCCGAAGCCGGCTTCCTCCTCGACCTGGAAATGATCGAAACGGTGGCGGAGGCCGAAGCGGTCGATCTTGGCGTTCTGCACTTCGGTGGCGCCATTGGTGACGAGGCCGAGCTTCATGCCCCGACTTCGGAAGATGTCGATGACCGCGAGCGCGTCGGAATAGAGATACATGTTCTCCTCGCGATATTGCGCATAGCGGTCGGCGATCTCGGCGGCGAGGGCTTCGAGATGGGGATAGCCGGCCGCGACCAGCGCGTTGCGAACCACGGCGCGGCGCGTGGCGGCGGCTTCGAGCCGCCATCGACGGCGGTTGTCATCGTCGCTGAGAAACAGGGCGGTGCTGTCGGCTAGTGCCTTGCCGACCCCGCTGACGGGC
Organism: Devosia sp.; assembly: GCA_026126125.1. Taxonomy (GTDB): domain Bacteria; phylum Pseudomonadota; class Alphaproteobacteria; order Rhizobiales; family Devosiaceae; genus Devosia. The sequence goes on along the minus strand of JAHCJW010000250.1, from coordinate 1,976 downwards.
GTATCACCCAGAAAGGCGGCATATTCGCCGGCGACCGCATGCCAGGCCGGGGCCGGATTGGCATAGGCGAAGATCAGCGTGTCATCGAGATCGAAGAGGACGGCTCGGGTCATGCAGGGATCGGGCGGTAATGGGTGAGGACGGCGGCGCTGGCGGCATCTAGGTCGGCCTTGTGCCCGGCCTGCCGCAACCCGGCGCCCAGAGCCAGGATATTGGCGAGGACGGGAGCGAAGTCGGCGTTGAGACCGGTGTGGTTGAGGCGCAGAACCCGATCGGCGGCGGCGCCGATGCTCGGGCCGATGCCGGTGGCGAAGGGGGCCAGGGTCTGGAGAATATCGGCGATGTTCACGCCCGCCGGGAGCGCGGCGGCGGAGGTGAGGTTGGAAGCGGAGGCCGGCGCGGTGAATGGGACGAGACCCAGCGCCAGCAGGCCGGCGCGGGTGGCGTCGGCGGCGCGGCGATGGCGGGCGAGAAGCGTTTGGAAGCCTTCGGCCTCGACGCGGGTCAGGGCGGCATCGAGCGCGTAAAGTTCGAGCGCCGAGGGCATGCCGGGCAGGGCGCCGCGCCCCTTGTCGAGCCAGTTGTGCTTGAGATCGGCGAGCGACAAGGCGGAGAGCGTCGGGGCGCCGGGCGCGAGAATACGCGCCCATGCCGCCGGGCTGACCGAAAGGGCGGAGAGACCGGCCGAACCGGAAAGGGCCTTTTGCGGGCCGATGACGGCGATATCGACGCCCAGAGCGTCGACATCGAGCGGGTGACCGCCGACCGAGGCGACGGCATCGACCACCAGCAGGGCATTGGCGCGTTTGGCCAGGGCCGCGATCTCGGGGAGCGGATTGAGAATGCCGCTGGCCGACTCGGCATGCACCAGCGCGACGATGTCATAGGATTTTTCGGCGAGGGCCTGCTCGACGCGGTCGAGGGCGATGGGCAGGCCGCCTTCGGCAACGAGATTGTCGAGGGCGCAGCCGCCGCGCGCCAGCCACTGGCCGAACCAGTCGCCATAAGGACTGGTGACGATATTGAGCGCCGAAAGACCGGGGCGGGCGAGGCTGGTCGCGGCGGCTTCCAGCGCCACGATGGCCTCGCCCTGGACGATCAGCACGTCATGGCGCGTCCCCAGAATGACGCCGAGACGGTCGGCCAGCACACCGGTGCGCTCGGGTGGAAAGGGCGGCAGGTCGAGCAGGGCGTGGGCGGCAGGGTTTGGCGTCATGATGTCCTCGCGGCGTTAGGTTCTTGCTTTTGTCGTTTCGCTCTGCGGCGCTCTCACCGCCCCTCCCTGCCATCCTCGCAGGTGAGATAAATCCGAGCGATCTGGCCAAAGTGAACACGCCCTCCATGCGGGGAGGACAGGGCGCAACTGGGTGGGGCAGTTCAAGGGGCATGCTCCCGATTTAGGCGGGGTATGGCGGCGAGGAGGGATCGGGTCATGGTCGATGTCGGGGCGGCGAGCAGGTTTGTGGTCGGGCCCATCTCGACGATGCGGCCCGCTGCCATGACGGCGGTGCGGTGGGCGATGGCGTTGACCACCGCCAGATCGTGCGAGACGAAGAGATAGCTCAGCCCTTCGCTGCGCTGGAGGGCGACGAGGAGGTCGAGTATCTGGCCGCGGATGGAGACATCGAGGGCCGAGACGGCTTCATCGAGAACGATCAGTCTGGGCTGGCAGGCCAAGGCGCGGGCGAGGGCGACGCGCTGGCGCTGGCCGCCGGAAACCTCGTGAATGGCGCGGTCGATGAGCGCGGCGGGCAGTTGCACCCGCTCGAGCAGGTCGAGCACGGTTTGCCGCCAGCGGGCGCGCGGGGCGAGGCGGTGGGTGCGGAGCGGGTCGGCAATGGCGGAAAAGACGCTGGCGCGCGGATTGAAGGCGTCGAGCGGGTCCTGAAACACCATCTGCATGGCCCGGCGCTGGCGGCGGAGGGCGGCGGGCGGGAGAGCCAGCCAGTCGGCGCCGGCAAAGCGGATTGCTCCTC
>JAHCJW010000025.1 GCA_026126125.1 Devosia sp. | reverse complement strand
CAACAGCCCGAGAATGATGGAATAGTGATTGGGGAAATTGGCGGAGAGCCATTCGAACAGCAGGAACAGCGGCACGGCGCCCAGAATGGGACCGAACAGCCGGTTGGGTCCGCCGAGCAGCGCCATGATCACGGTCAGAAAGCTCACCGTCGGATTGAAGACGATGGAGGGCTCGATATAGGTCCAGCGCGGGGCCTGGATGGCGCCGGCCAGCGTCATCACCATGGCGCTGAGCGAAAACAGCATCAGCTTGGTGCGGGTGATGCGGATGCCCAGATGCGCGGCCACCACCGGATCGTCGCCGATGACGCGCAGCGCCAGCCCGATCCTGGCGCGCCCGATCCAGAAGGCCAGCGCCAGGGTGACGGCGAGAAGGCCGAGCAACTGCCAATAGATATGTTCAGGACCAATGGGCAGGAAGACATAGCGCCCCAGCGTGCGGGTGACGTTGACCTCGTAATAGGTGACCAGCTGGCGCACGAGTTCGGCGAGGCCAAAGGTGAAGATGACGAAATAGATGCCGGCGAGGCGCAGCGTGGCGAGGCCGACCAGCACCGCCACGACCAGGCCGATCAGCGCGGCGGCGACGAGCACCAGCGGATAGGGCAGCACATCGGCGAGGACAGCGACGACATAGGCGCCGATGCCGAAAAAGGCGACGGTGGCCAGCGAGATATAGCGCGTCGGGCCGGAAAACAGGGCCCAGGCGGTGGCGAGCACGCCATAGCCCAGAATGCCGATGCCCAGGCCGAGCGGATAGGCGCCGACAAAGAACGGCACGGCGGCCAGCGCGGTGAAAGCGAGAAGGGCGAGAAGGGCGAGAACGAATTTCATCGGGCGGGCTTTCCGAAAAGGCCCTGCGGCCGGACGACGAGGACGCCGAGAAAAATGAGATAGGTGGCGGCAAGCGTGAGGCCCGGATCGATAAAGCTCGAGACCAGGGTTTCGACGACGCCGAGAATGAGCCCGGCGATCAGCGCCCCCATGAGATTGCCCACCCCGCCCATGATGACGACGATCAGCGCCTTCATGGTGAAGATGACGCCCATGGTGGCCGAGAAGGTGAGATACATCGAGACGACGACGCCCCCGGCCGCGGCGAGCCCGCCACCCAGCGCGAAGGCGAGGCGGGCGACGTGATCGACATTGATGCCGACCAGCGGCGCCGAGCCGGGATTGGCGGCGACGGCGCGGATGACGGTGCCGAACCGGGTGCGGGTGAGGATCAGCCACAGACCGACACCGAACAGCACCGCCAGCGCAAAGGCAATGAGCCGATTGGCGGCAATGGTGGTGCCAAGCACGTCGACCGGGACGGCAAGGAAGGAATAGCTCTGGTAATTGGCGCCGAACAGCACCAGCGCCACGCCCTGAATGACGAAGAGGAGACCGAAAGTGGCCAGGATGCTGTCGCCTTCGAGCCGGTCGCGATCGCGGCCGCGCCGGGCCAGCGGCTGCAGCATCAGGGCATAAACGACAAAGGAGAGGGCAAAGCCGGCCGGCACGACGATGATAAGGGCGAGCAGCGGATTGATGCCGAGAGCGCTGAACAGCAACATGGCGCCGAAGCTGCCGGCGATGATGAGATCGCCATAGGCCAGGTTCATGATGCGGGCGACGCCATATTGCAGGGTGAGCCCCATGGCGATGAGCGCATAAGTGCCGCCGAGGACGAGGCCGGTGAGAATGGCGGAAAAGAGCATGGGGCGCTCCCGTGGGTTGGAATGGGACGGGGTGGCAGCGTCGGCGTGTGCCGTCACCCCCTCCCGGCCTCCCCCATCAAGGGGGAGGTGTCATATCGAGTGTGTGGCAGAATACTGCCCAAAGCACCGTCCCTGCGCCTCCCCCGGGGGGGGAGGCCGGGAGGGGGTGAACCGGCGCCGATTTAGCTCGCCGGAACCCAGGCCGGCTTTGGAACCACCGGCTGGCGGCTCGGTTCGCGTTCGGTATGGGCGAGGCCGACGAATTTGCCGTCCTGCCACTGGCCAACGGTCCACAGGGCCCGCAGTTGGTTGTCGACCAGTTTGACCTTGCCCAGAATGGTGTCGAATTCGCCCGAGGCGATTTCGGCGGAAATGGCGGCCTTGTCGAGATCGCCGACGCGTTCGATCGCCTGGTGCAGCACTTCGAGGCTGGCATAGGTGACGGCGCTGGCCCAGCTGTCGGGCGCCTGGCCGATCAGCGCGGTGTGGCGCTCGAAATAGTCGGCAATGGCCTGGCTGTCGGGGTCGATGCCGCCCACGCCCATGACGCCATTATGGTTGGGGCCGGCGACATTGGGATAGATCGGGAAGGCGGTGCCGACGCCCAGATAGAAGATCTTGGGCGAGAAATTGGCCACCACCGACTGCTGGGTCAGGGCGAAAGTGTCGGGCGGATAGGAGAAGGCGACAAAGGTGTCGACGCCCAGGCCCGAGACTTCGTTGATGATCGGCGCGAAATCCGAGGTGCCGAGCGGATAGGATTTGTCATAGACCAGCTCGAAGCCGGCGGCCTGGAAAGCCGGGGTCGCGGCCTTGGAGAGGTCGATGCCGAAACCATCGGCCACAGAGGCGATGGCGACCTTGTTATTGATGGCCCCGGCATCGCGCTGCTTGACCAGCAGCTCGACCAGCGCATTGGCATAGTCATGGCCGCCGCCGAGGAACCAGAAGCTGTTCTTCCAGCGCTGGGCCAGCTGCGGCGCCATGTCGGTGACGGCGGTGCCGGCCAGCTGGGGGAAGCCGAAGCGGTCGAAAGTGGGGCCGGAAGCCAGATTGGCGCCGGTGCCCCAGCTGGGCAGGATCAGATCGACATTGTCCTGGGTGGCGAGGCGCTCGATGGCGCGCACGGTTTCCTCGGCGCTCGAGCGGTCGTCATATTCGGTGACTTCGAGCGGCAGGGTGACCCCGAGCTTGCTCAGCGTGATGCCGCCGGCCTTATTCACATCGTCCACCCACAAGACATAATTGGGAATGGTGGAGATGCCGGCCCCGCCCGCATTGGCGCCGGTCTTGGAGACGGCATAGCCGATGCGGATGGCGCTGCGATCCTGCGCGAAGACCGGCAGGCTGGCCAGCGCCGTGGCGAGAACGCCGGCGCCCATGCCCTGCAATATGGTTCTGCGAGACGGATTGGTCATGTCATTCCTCCCTTGTTGCTCCGCCGGCGGCGGAGGCTCCTTTCATTCGGTTCCGGATCCCTGCTTATGCGCGGTTTTGGGTATCCGGTTCCGACCCTGTGCTGACGCTAGGCCGGGCTCTGTCAGAACAGAATGGACGAAAGCGAGAGATAATTGTACTTTTGACGGAAAGCTGGAGCCTTTAGCGTGCCTCATACCGGACTGAAGCCGACGCGCATCGACGGACCCGATGTGGAAGTCACCGATCTGACGGGTGGGCTGGCCCCCGCCGAGTGGGTTTTCGCCGCCGAACGGGCGCGCCGCTCGGCGCATGGCTTCCTGCTGATCTCGGGCAGGGGGAATGTCACGCTCGGGGAGGTGACGAGCGCGGTGGCGGCGCCCTGCGTCGTCTGGCTGCCCGGAGGCCTTGGCGGACAGGTGCGGCTCGAGGCGGGCGCGCGCGGCGCGATGATAACGGTTTCCGAAGGCGCGCTGGCGCGGGTGGTGCCGGCCACCGCCATTGCCGGGCCGCTGCGCGAGGGCATCGACCACCCGCTTTTGGGCGTACCGCTCGATGCGCGGGCCGCCGGCGCCATCGGCAGCGACCTAGCGGCGCTGCGCCAGGAGGTCGGCGACGACCTGCCGGGCATGCGCGAAGCGGTGCTGAGCCGGCTGTGCCTCGTGCTCATTGCCTTCTGGCGGCTGGGCGGGGGCGGCGCCAGCCCGCCGCAAAGCTCGCCGCGCATGCTGGTGCAGAATTTCCTGCAATTGGTCGAGCTCAATGCGCGGCGGCACTGGCGCGTCGCCGATTATGCGCGCACCATGGGCATTTCCACCGACCGGCTCAACACCGCCATCCGCCGCGCCACCGGCGTGACCCCGCTCGAGCTGGTGCATCGGCGGCTTTTGGAAGACGCCGAGGCGCTGCTGGAGCGCTCGGTGCTGCAGGTGGGAGAAATCGCCGACGCGCTGGGCTTTCGCGATGCCGGCTATTTCAGCCGCTTTTTTTCCCAGCGCAAGGGCATGTCGCCCGGCCGGTTCCGCCAGCAACTGGGCCTGCGCCGTGGCGGACGGGACGGCTCCTACGCCGCCTGGCCGTGAGCGCGACGGCTCAGGCCCCGGCGAGCTTGTCGGCCTTCACCACATAGCGCAGCACCATGTCGATGGTGTTCTGCTTGAGCCGTGTCTGCATCTCGGGCGCGCCGAACTCGCGGGAGAAAAGCTGCGAGAAGGTGGCGCGGTTGGAGACGTTGAAAAAGCACAGCGCGCTGATCTGCCAGTGGATTTCCAGCGGATCGAGGTCCGGCCGGAACAGGCCCTCGGCCAGCCCACGCTCATAAAGCGTGCGGATATGGGCGATGGCGGTGACGTTGAGGTCGCGGATGACGCCGGATTTTTCCAGATACTGCCCGTGATGGATATTCTCGATCATCACCATGCGGATGAAATCCTCATGCTGGTGATGATGCTCGAAGGTGAACTCGACCAGTTTGCGCAAGCCCTCTATCGGGCTGAGCCCGGCAATGTCGAGCTTGGCCTCGCCGCCGCGCACCTGGGCATAGGCGTTTTCCAGCGCGCTGAGATAGAGCCCCTCCTTGTCGCCGAAATAATAGTAGATCATGCGCTTGGAGGCGCGCGTCTTGGCGGCGATCTCGTCGATGCGCGCGCCGGACAGCCCGTTAAGGGCGAATTCCTGCGAGGCGATCTCGATGATGTTCTGCCGGGTTCCCTCCGGGTCCTGCTGGCGCGTCGCGGGTTTGCGGGCGGCCGCCGGCAGGAGGGAATCGGGAGATGACATGAACGCGCCTTTCTCGTCCTCGCCCGCCAATTGACTAAACTAACCAGTTCGTACATTGTGAGGCAAATCGCTTCGCCTGTTGTACCGGCGAGGCGCGGAAGAAGACAAGGGCGGAGGCGTGCGGCCACCCGCTGCGAGGAGCAATAGCGGTGTCAAGGCAAGAGGAGCGCGTGCGTCGGGCCTTCGCCGCGATCGGGGGCGAGGGCTATTCGGAGGGCGCGGCGAAGGGCGTGCGGATCGGCCTTCTCGGCCGGGGCATCGGTTCGTCGCTCTCCCCCATCATGCACCGCACCGAGGGGCGGCGGCTGGGGCTCGACTATTGCTATGATCTGGTCGATTTCGACCGGCTCGGGCTCGAGGACGCCGATCTTGGCGCGGTGCTGCGCCGGGCCCAGTCCCTCGGCTTCGCCGGGCTCAACATCACCTATCCGTTCAAGCAGGCGATCGTGCCGCTGCTCGATGGGCTGTCGCCCGAGGCCGACGCTATCGGGGCGGTCAATACAGTGGTGCTGCGCGAGGGGAGCCGGCTCGGCCACAATACCGATTGCTGGGGGTTCGCGCAAAGCCTGCGCCTCGGGCTGGGCCATGTGGCGCTCGCCCATGTGCTGCAGATCGGCGCCGGCGGCGGCGCGGCGGCGGTGGCGCGGGCCCTTGTGCAATTGGGCGCCCGGCATATCGACCTCATCGACGCCGATCCGGCCAAGGCCGGCGCCCTCGCCGCGCATCTCTGCCGGGAAGGCGTTGTCGCGACGCCGCTTGGTCCCGCCGAGCTGCCCTCCGCCCTCGGCCGGGCCGATGGCGTGGTCAACGCGACCCCGATGGGCATGGAAAAATATCCAGGCACGCCCATCGATCCGGACCTGCTGGCGCCGCGCCACTGGGTGGCCGATATCGTCTATTTTCCCCGCGAAACCGAATTGCTGCGCCGCGCCCGCGAACGGGGATGCCGCACCCTGCCCGGCGGCGGCATGGCCATTTATCAAGCCGTGCGCGCCTTCGCGCTGTTTACCGGGCTCGAGCCCGACGCGGCGGAAATGGGCCGAACCTTTGCCGAGCACGCCTGAGGGGTTTTGGAGCCTGTCCTATCCCAGCCCCGACTTGCGAAACACCCCCGGCGCCATGCCGAGCACCCGGGTCAGCACCCGCGAAAAATAGGCCGGGTCCTCATAGCCCAGCTCCGCCCCGATCTCCTTGATCGACCGGCCCGAGAACAGCAGCATGCGCCGCGCTTCGAGCGCGATGCGCCGCTCGATCACCTCGAGCGCCGAGGCGCCGAGCACCTGCCGGCAGACGCGGTTGAGATGGGTCTGGCTGACGCCCAGCTGGGCGGCATAATCCCCGATCATCCGCGTCTGGCGGAACTGCCGGTCGACCAGCGCCCGGAACGCCCGGGCATGGAGAAGCGCGCGCCCGGCCAGCTCGCTCTCGGGGCGGGAGGCGTGCTGCGCCCGCTCGAGCGCCACCAGCAACAAGGTGAGATGCGCTTTCATCGCCACCGCATGCGCCCGCTCGGGCCGGTCGGCTTCGGCGATCAGCCGGTCGAGCGCCTCGCCCACCGCGTGAGATGGCCCGCGCAGCACCATCGGCCCGGGCAGGTCGAGCCCCAGGCCGGCGAGATCGCGCTCCATCAGCGTCACCACGATGCCTTCGACATCGGGGCTGAAGGCGAAACCATGCACGCTGAGCGCCGGCGCCACCACCACGCCCTCGCCCGCGATCTCGAAGCGCCCGTCATCGAGCCGCACTTCGGCCCGGCCATGGGTCAGATGCAGCACCTGAAAGAACTGCTCATGCCGATGCAGGGCGATGCGATAGGAGTGCACCCGGCTGCGCGTCGGGATCGTCTCCCAATGCAGCCAGTCCTGGGTGGCGACCTGTTCGCCGTAAAGCGCGTAGACAGGAATGTTTTTCATGTTCGGATAATGCAATTCATTGCATCCCCTGTCCATTCCCCAATGGCGTGAAAAGCGCATGATGAGGCTAACAATGGGGGAACCAATTGCGCGCGCAAGTTGTCATTATCGGAGCGGGTCCGGCCGGGCTGATGCTGGGTCGGCTCCTGGAGCTGGCCGGGGTCGAGGCGATCATTCTCGAGCGCCGCAGCGCCGACTATGTGCTGGGGCGCATCCGGGCCGGCGTGCTCGAGCAAGGCACGATCGACCTCATGGATCGCGCCGAGGCCGGCGCCCGCATGCACCAGGAAGGCCTCATCCATCACGGCATCGAGCTCAGTTTCGATGGCGATAGACAGCGCCTTGATTTTTCGAGCCTGATCGGCCGCCACGTCATGGTGTACGGTCAGACCGAGGTCACCCGCGACCTGATGGCGGTGCGCCAGGCTCCCATCGTCTACGAGGCCGAAAACGTCGAGCCGCATGATTTCGACGGCGACGCCCCCTATGTCACCTATGACAGGGACGGGGTGACCCATCGCATCGATTGCGCCTATATCGCCGGCTGCGACGGCTATCATGGCGTCAGCCGCAAAAGCGTGCCGGCTTCCGCCCTGAAAACTTTCGAGCGCGTCTATCCCTTTGGCTGGCTTGGCATTCTGGTCGATCAGCCGCCGGTCGGCGATGAGCTGATCTATGCCCATCACGCCCGCGGCTTTGCGCTTTGCTCGCAGCGCTCGCCCAGCCGCAGCCGCTATTATGTGCAGGTGCCCCTCGACGAAAAGATCGAGAACTGGTCCGATACCCGCTTCTGGGACGAATTGCGGACGCGCCTCAATCCCGACACCGCCGAGGCGCTGCAAACCGGCCCGTCGATCGAGAAATCCATCGCTCCCTTGCGCAGTTTCGTGGCCGAGCCGCTGCGCTTCGGCCGGCTCCTCCTTGCCGGCGACGCCGCCCATATCGTGCCGCCCACCGGCGCCAAGGGCCTCAATCTTGCCATGAGCGACGTCGAAGCGCTGGCCGAGGCGCTGATCGAGGCCACAAAGGAGCGATCCCATGCCGGGATCGACGCCTATTCGGCCAAGGTGCTCGACCGCATCTGGAAGGCCGAGCGTTTCTCCTGGTGGATGACCAGCCTTCTTCACACCTTCCCCGAAACCGGCCCCTTCGGCCGCCGCATCCAGCGCGCCGAATTCGATTATCTGCGCAGCTCGCTTGCCGCCCAGCAAAGCCTGGCAGAAAACTATACCGGACTGCCGGGCTGAGGGGAGACGGCTTTCACTCTGCCGCGAGCGCGTGCGGTTGAGTGAAGCTGTTTCGCGCTTGCTCGTCGGGCGCGCAAGCCGCCGTCAATGCCCCACCCCCAGGAGCCGCTCGACCACCGCCGGCTGCGCTGCCAGTTCCGCCGGCGTACCGCGCCAGGCGATGCGGCCGCGCTCCAGGATCAGCACGGCGTCGGCAAACTCCAGCGCTGCCTTGATGCGCTGTTCCACCAGCAGGATGGTCATCGCCCGGGCCTCGGCCAGGGCGCCGAACACCGCCATCAACTCCTCGCAGATCACCGGCGCCAGCCCTTCGAGCGGCTCGTCGAGCAGCAGCACGCTGGGCTGGCCGAGCAGGGTGCGCGCCGTGGTCAGCATCTGCTGTTCGCCGCCGGAAAGCTGCCCACCCAGATGGCGCCGCCGCTCCTTAAGGCGCGGAAACAGGCCATAGGCTTCCTCGATAGCGGCGCGCGGCCGCGATTTGAGCCCGACAAAGAGGTTTTCCTCGACGCTGAGCGATTTGAAGATCGCCCGGTGCTGCGGCACATAGCCCAGCCCCGCCAGCGCCCGCGCCGAGCCGTCGAGCCCGGTGAGGTCTACCTCGCCAAGAACAATGCTGCCGCCATGGCGGCGGGTCTGGCCGGCCAGGGTGGCCAGCAGCGTGGTCTTGCCCATGCCGTTGCGCCCGAGCACGGCCAGCCGGCCGCCGGCGGGCACGGCGAAGCTGATGTCCTCTAGGATGCGGGTCGGGCCATAGCCGGCGCTGAGCCCGGAGACGTCCAGCGCGGCGGCCTTCATGCGGCATAACTCCCCAGATAGGCTTCGCGCACCCTGGCATCGGCGGCGACCGCTTGCGGCGTGCCATCGAAGATCACCGCGCCGGCCGCCAGCACGATCACCCTTTGGGCAAAGCGGAAGACGAAATCCATGTCGTGTTCGATCATCAGCACGGCCAGATCGGGCGGCAATTGCGCCAGCGCCTTCTCGATGAGCACCGTATCGGTGCTCGGCAGGCCCGCCGCCGGTTCGTCGAGCAGCAGCACTTTGGGCCGCAGCGCCATGACCAGGGCGATTTCGAGCAGCCGCTGCTGGCCATAGGCAATGTCGCTGACCGGGATGCGGGCAAGGGCATCGAGGTTCAACAGTCCCAGAATGTCGCGCAGCTCGGCCATGACTTCGGGCATGGCGCGATAATGGGCGAAGATGTGCCCGCTGCGGCCCCGCCGCTGTAGAATGGCCAGCGCGACATGCTCTTCCGGCGTCATTTCGGAAAATAATCGCGTCACCTGAAAGCTGCGCACCAGCCCAGCCTTCACCCGCGCCGAAGGAGACAGGGAAGTAATGTTCTGATTATCCAAGAAAACCTCGCCGCTATCGGGCTTGATATGGCCGGTGACGAGGTTGACCAGAGTGGTCTTGCCGGCCCCGTTGGGGCCGATCAGCGCCACGCGATTGCCCTTTTCGAGGCTGAACGAAACATGGTCGGTGACGGCAAGGCCGCCAAAGTGCTTGTTGAGGTTGCGGATCGAGAACAGGCTCATGTTTTGCGCCCCCGCATACGGGAAACTACGGATTCGATCGCCCCGACCAGCCCCTTGGGCGCGAACAGCACCACCACCACCAGCAGCACCCCGACAATGGTCAGCCAGTGGAACGGGTTGATGGCCGAAACAATATCCTCGAACCAGACGAAGACGATGGTGCCGAGCATGGCGCCGAAGATTTTTCCGGTGCCGCCCAGCACCAGCATGACCAGCGCCTCGGCCGAGAGCGAGAAGGACAGGCTGTCGAGCCCGACCACCTTGGTGGAAATGGCCGACAGCGCCCCGCCGAGCCCGGCGACGGCGCCGGCGATGGCATACATCTTGACCAGGGTGAAATAGACCGGCGCCCCCATGGCGCGCACGCGCACCGGGTCCTGCTTGATGCCGCGACACAGCATGCCGAAGGGCGAGCGCACCACGGCCCGCAGGACGAGAAAGACGATGATCAGCAGCGCCACCGCCAGCCAATAGCCGGTCCGCCCCCACAGATCGAAGCGAAACAGGCCAAAAAGCGGGCTGGGCATGATGCCGGAAAGCCCGTCGCTGCCGCCGGTCCAGCTGGAGAATTTATTGGCCATTTCATGGGCCAGCTGCACGATGGCGATGGAGAGCACCAACTGGCCAAGACCATGGCCGCGCAGGATGACGAGGCTGGAGACGCCTCCCGCCAGCGCACCCGCCAGCGCGCCGATGGCCAGCATCAGCAGCGGATCGGCAACCCCGAACCTGGCCGCCAGAATGCCCGCCGCATAGGCGCCGGCCCCGAATACGGTGGCATGGCCCAGCGTCGCCACGCCCGAATAGCCGGTGACCAGATCGAGCGAGAGCACCAGCAGCATGATGGCGACGATACGGGTCAATAGCGCCAGGCTCTGGGGAAAAAGCAGGAACAGCACCAGCGCGGTAGCGGCGACCACCAGCACGGCGATGGCGTCGGCCCTGGCGCTGCGCTGCCAGAGATTGGGCGTGGTGGCAGCGGAAACGGGAAAGCCGGTCATTTGGCGCGCCCCAAAAGGCCGTTGGGGAAGATGCAGACGATGGCGATCACCGCGAGATAGAAGAAGAATTCGCCGAATTCGGGCATCAGATAGCGCCCCGTGGTCTCGACAGCGCCGAGCAGCAGGCAGGCGATGAGCGCGCCGGGAATGGAGCCGGCCCCACCCACCGAGACGACGACGAGAAAGGTCACCATATAGCGCAACGCATAATAGGGCTCGATCGGCAGCAATTGCGCGCCGACGACACCCCCGAGCGCGGCAAGGCCGATGGCGACGGCAAAGCTGACGGCGTAGACCATGCGGGTGCGCACGCCCAGGGCCCCGGCCATCGCCGCATCATCGACCGAAGCGCGCAGCCGCACGACGAAGGGCGTGCGCTCGATGAGAAACCAGAGGGCGCCGGCCACCACGATGCCCACCGCTGCGGCAAACAGCTTGTGCGCGGCGATGGTGCGAAAGCCGATATCGACCGGCCCCTGCAGCTCGGGCGGCAGGGCGATGGTCTTGAGGGTCGGGCCCATGAGAAAATTGGCGATGCCGATAATGGCGAAGGTGATGCCGATGGTCATCAGCACCTGGGTCAGCTCCGGCGCGCCATAAATGCGCCGATAGAGCAGCCGTTCGAGCGGAATGGCGATCAGCACCGTGCCGAGCACGGCGGCGAGCATGGCAAAGCCGAAATGCAGCCCCATCTGCTGGGTGAGGTAGGAGGCGATATAGCCCCCGATCATGGCGAAGGCGCCATGGGCGAGGTTGACCACCTTCATCAGCCCCATGGTGAGCGAGAGGCCAATGGAGATGACGAACAGAACCATGCCATAGGCAAGGGCATCGGCACCGATGGAGAGAATGGTCTGCATTGCGTCTCGTGCCTTAACATAGGGTGCGTCGCGGAGGCGCTACCCTGCCGCCAAAAAAGCGGCGGCAGGGTAGCTTAAAATCGCGGCAAACGCGCGGGCAAGGTCGTACTCGCCCCCAGAGAAGCCTTACGGCGCCTTCCAGCCCGGATCGCCCTGATTTTCGAAGGTCTGGATTTCCTGATTGATGTAGTGGCCATCGACCTTGGCCACTTCGCGCAGATAGATGTTCTGCGTCAGGTGGCGGTTTTCCGGGTTGATGGACACCGGGCCGCGCGGGCTGGTCCAGGCGAGGCCCTTGACCGCTTCGACGGCGGCCTTGGCGTCCTGATTGCCGCCGGTCGCCTCGATCATCTTGGAAATCACATACATGCCGTCGAAGGCGCCGACCGCCGGAAAGCTCAAATCGGCCGGGTTGCCGATGGCCTTGGAGGCAGCGGCGACGAAGGCCTGGTTTTCCGGCGAATCATGGCTGACCGCGTAGTGGAAGGTGGTCAGCACCCCGAGTGCGTTGTCGCCGAGCGCCGCAAGATCGGGCTCCTGGGTGAGGTCCCCCGGCGCCAGCAGCGTCACCCCCGCATCCTTGAGCCCGTTTTCGACATAGGCCTGCATGAAACCCAGCGTCGCCGGGCCGGCGGGCAGGAAGGCGAACACCGCCTCGGCGCCCGAATCCTTGACGCGCTGCATGATGGGGCTGAAATCATTGGTGTTCATCGGCATGCGGATCGACTCGACGATGTTCCCGCCCGCGCCGGTGAAGCCGGCGACGAAGGCATTTTCCGAATCGACCCCGGGACCATAATCGGTCACCACGGTGATGACCTTGTCGATGCCGCGCTCGCGCGCCACGGTCGCCATGGGGGTAGAGGTCTGCCAGGTGGTGAACGAGGTGCGCACCACATAGGGGCTGGCATTGACGATGGCCGAGGTGGCGGCATTGAAGATCACCATGGGCACATTGGCTTCTTCCAGAATCGGCGCGGCGGCCATGGCGTCCGGGGTGTAATAATAGCCGGCGAGGTAGTGCACGCCCTCGCCCACCACCAGATCCTGGGTCAGCGCCGCGGACTGGGCCGGATCGGCGGCCGGCAGGTCGCGATAGACGATCTCGATGTCATGACCGGCGACGGTGGAGCCGTTCATCGCCAGCCAGGCATCGATGCCCGCCTGGAAATTGCGCCCCTGCAGCGCGGCGGGGCCGGAAAACGGGCCCACGACACCAATCTTGATGGTTTCGGCCAGGGCGGCGCCACTCATCAGACCCAGCGCCAAGGATGCCAGAACGAGTTTCTTCATCTCTCATATCCTCCCAGGGGTGGCAGGAGGTTTGCCGCCTGCCTGCGGCCATATTGGCCGATCGCGTCAATTTTTGGCAGAGCCATGGCCCAGCCGGAAATGAATTCGCCCGGCCGCTGTATAACCCAGGGATTATGTCGCCACCAGGATGGACGCTCAGCGCCGGGGTATGGCGGCCGGCCGGATGGCGCGTTTCTGCGCCGCAATGCGGAAGGGGGCGTTGATGGCGCCATAACCGGCATAGGCGCCCCGCCGCTCGACGATCTCGAAGAAGAAGCCATCCTCGAAACCGGGAATATAGAGCTGAAAATATTCGCCCGCCCCATCGCGGTCATAGAGCAGATTATGCGTCTTGAGCGTCGCGAGCTGTTCGGGAGCCAGATCGAGCCGCGCCGCCAGGTCGTCGTAATAATTGGGCGAGATCGGTAGGGAGACAAGACCGTTTTGCGCCAGAGCGCGGGCGGTGCGCACGATGTCGCGCGCGGCGAAGGCGATATGCTGCACGCTCGAGCCAAATGTTTCGGCGATGAAATGGCCGGCGAGGGTGCGGTGGCTTTCGGCCCCATTGAGGGTCAGGCGCAGCGTGCCCGCCTGGTTCTCGACCACCTGGCTGCGCACCAGCCCGGCTGGGTCGATGACGTCGACCAGCGGACCTTTGTTGACCACGAAGATGGACCGGTAAAACAGGATCCAGGTCAGCATCTCGTCGTAATTCATGGTCTGGGCGATATGGTCGATATGGGTGAGGCCGGCATCGGCCTGGTCCGGCTCGAGCGAATCGAACTCGATATCCCAGACCCGCGCCAATTCGGATGTCTGGTCGAGAAAATAGATGAGGCCGCCCCCGACACCGCGAATGGCGGGGATATCGAGTTCACCGGCGCCGACGGCTTGCGAAAACGGCTGGGCATCAAGCGCCCTCGCCCGCTCCAGCGTCGCCGCCGCGTCCTCCACCAGCAGTCCCATGGCGTAAACGGACGTGCCATGGGCCAGATAGGCGGCCTGCGCCAACCCCTCGCGCGCGCTGTTGACCACGATATTGATCGCGCCCTGGCCGAAGCGCTCGACGCTTTTGCTGCGGTGGCGCCCGAGGCGGGAAAAGCCCAATTGCCCCAATACGCGTCTCAGATTCTCGGCCTCGGCATCGCGGGCGGCGAATTCGACGAAGGAGACGCCATTGACCGCAACGCGCGGCGGCAAGGGCGGGCGAAGCGGGGGCAGCGCCGGTTCGGCCGTTTGCATCTGGTCCATGAGATAGACCAGCGAGCGGTGGCCATCGGCAGCGATGGTGCGCGGCGCGCCGGAGCGGAACTGATCGTTGAAGATTTCCAGCGACAGCGGCCCCGCATAGCCGGTCGCCGCGACGGCGCAGGCGAAATCGACCACCGGCAGATCGCCCTCTCCCGGCATATTGCGGAAATGCCGGCTCCAATAGAGCAGGTCCATGTCGAAGGCCGGCGCGTCGGCGACCTGCACGATGAAAATCTTGTCGCCGGGAATGGCGCGGATCGTGTCCGAAGGGATGCGGCGCGACAGCGAGTGAAAACTGTCGAGGATGAGGCCGATATTGGGGTGATCGGCGCGGCGCACCACTTCCCAGGCGTCGCGATGATCATTGACATGCCGGCCCCAGGCCAGGGCCTCATAGCCGACGCGCAGCCCCCGTTGCGCGGCGCGCTCGCCAAGATCGCGAAAATCGGCGGCGGCCCGGTCGATCCCGCCGAGGGCAGCGGGGGAAACGCTGGAACAGACCAGCAGCAGCGGCGCGCCCAGCGCCTGCATCAGATCGAATTTGCGCTCCGCTCGGTCGAAGGCTTTGGCCCGCAGGGGTTCGGGCAGGCCCTCGAAATCGCGGAAGGGCTGGAACAGCGTGATGGCGAGCCCCAGATCCTCGGCCATGGACCGCACTTCGGCCGCCGAGCGATCGAAGGCGAGAAAGTCGTTTTCGAAAATCTCCACCCCATCGAAGCCGGCCGCGGCGATCGCTTCAAGCTTTTCACGCAGATCGCCGCTGATCGACACCGTCGCGATGGAGGTCTTCATCGGATCACCCCTTAATAAACGAACTAGTTCGTACAAAATTTAGAAGGGATCGCTGCTCCGGTCAATGCGGGGAAGCGGAAGGCCCGAAGCATGTCTGCCGAAAGTGGAAGGCGGTTTCGGGAAACAGGTGCCAAACCAAAGAGATGAAGCGCAGGGCGTTGATCTGCAAGAAACGCGCCGCGCTTGCGGAGGGCACGTGCCCGGAAACAGCCGCCGCGCCGATAGCTGGTTATCCGAGCGTCATTCGGCGTCGTCCCGCAATCGCGCCGCGGCATCGCGAACGGCCTGCATCAAGCTCGTGGCGGCAAGCATCGGCACGGTGTCGGTGCGGGTGGTAAAACCGACCGGCCCCATGGTTTCGCCGGTATCGACCGGCAACAGCGCCAGTTGGCGCTCCTCGACATCGCGGGCCACCACGCCTTCGGAAATGATCCACACCGCATCGGTCTGGCGCACATAGGAGCGGCCGAAGGCGTTGGACACGGTTTCGATCTCGTCGCGCAGGCCGGTGATGCCATGGGCAAGGAGCATGCGCTCGACCAGCCGCCGAATGACCGAATCGGGCGTTGGCATCAAGACCTGAAACGGCTCGATCAGCGCCAGATTGAAATGGCGCTCGCCCAAGAGCGGGTGGCCGGGGCGCACGGCCATGACGACACGCTCCGAATACAGATGCTCGAAGGTGAAGCCGACCATGGCGGCCGGCTCGGCCATGCGGCCGATGACCAGATCGACATCGCCGGTGCGCAGCAGCGAGAGCAGATAATCATTGGGCCCGGTGATGATGCGGGTATGGACGCCCCCCTCATCACCGCTGAAGCGCCGGACCGCTTCGGGCAGGATGCGGGCCGAAACCGTCGGCAGCGCGCCGATCTTGACCACCGCCGCCTCGCCGCCACCCCGCGCCGCGTCGATCCCCTGCCGCAGCGCGGCGATGGAAGTCGACGCGTAGCGATAAAACACCTCGCCGAAACCGGTGAGCAGGAGTTTGCGGCGCGAGCGATCGAACAGCGGCGCGCCCAGGATCTCTTCCAGCTCCTGAATGGTCTTGGTGGCGGCGGGCTGGCTGATATTGAGCGCCGCGGCCGCGTTGACCACGCTGCGCAGTCGCGCCACTTCGAGGAAGCAGGCGATATGCCTGATCTTGATGCGCGGATCGATGATGCGTTGGGACAATTCCGGAGCTCCGGTTATGCGAACGCGGTTTTCTGGCCGTTTCTCTGCAACGACCCGCAAGAATGATAACCGATAGGTTATCCAACATCCAGAACTAATCATTTTACTTCCTCCCGAACGCCGCCTTAAATCGCGGTGAAGAGGGAAATCCATGCCTTTTACCCGGATCGGCGGCGTTGTGCTGCATTACCGCTTGTGCGGACCCGAAGCGGCGCCCGTGGTGGCGCTGGCCAATTCGCTGGGCACCGATGCGCGCATCTGGGACGCGGTAATCGCGCCGCTGGCGCGGGATTATCGCGTTCTTTCCTATGACAAGCGCGGCCATGGGCTGAGCGACACGCCCGATGGCGACTATACGCTCGACCAGCATGTGGGAGACCTGTCCGGATTGCTCGATCATCTGGGCATCGAGCGCCTTGCTCTCGCCGGGGTGTCGGTGGGCGGGCTCATCGCCCAGGGCTTTGCGCTCACGGCGCCGGAGCGGCTGGCAGCGCTGGTGCTGTGCGACACCGCGCCCAAGGTGGGTGATGCGGCGCTGTGGAACGGCCGCATGGATCTGGTGCGCGCACAAGGCCTCGGCGCCATCGCCGACGGCATCATGGAGCGCTGGTTCAGCCCCGCGTTCCGGCAGCACCAGCCCGAGGCGCTGGCGGGATGGCGCAACATGCTGCTGCGCGCCGACCCCAAGGGCTACGCGGCCACCTGCGCCACGCTGCGCGACAGCGACCTGACCGATGCCATCGGCGCTATCGGCACGCCGACGCTGGTGGTGGCCGGCGACGAGGACCAGGCGACGCCTCTCGAGCTGGTGCGGGCCTGCGCCCAAGCGATTGCGGGCGCCCGGTTCGAGGTTCTCGCCGGCGTCGGGCATATTCCATCCCTCGAACAACCGGAGGCGCTGGCGGCGCTGATGAGAGATTTTTTCAAGGAGGTCGGCCATGGCTGACACGAAGCTGCGCGAAGACGGCATGATGACGCGCCGCGCGGTGCTGGGCGACGCTCATGTCGACAAGGCAATGGCGCGCGCCACCGCGTTCGATGCCGATTTCCAGAATTTCATTACCGAAAGCGCCTGGGGCAGCGTCTGGTCGCGACCGGGCCTCAGCAAGCGCGAGCGCTCGATGATCACGCTCGCCCTGCTGGCCGCCCTGGGTCATGACGAGGAAGTGGCCATGCATGTGCGCGCCACCGCCAATACCGGGGCCAGCCCCAACGACATCAAGGAAGCGCTGCTGCATGTGGCGGTCTATGCCGGGGTGCCGGCGGCCAATCGCGCCTTCCGCATCGCCAAGGAAGAACTCGCCAAGCGCCAGGAGGCCGCGCCATGAGCGCCATCATCTTGCCCGGAGCCGATGGCTCCCTTTATCAACGCGACATGGCCTGGCACCCGCCAGCCCATACGCCGGGCTATAAGAGCACGACGTTCCGGGCGCCGCGCCATAGCATGCTCTCGCTCGGGCCGACCAAATCGGAGCTGTCGGGGCCCACCTTCGGGCATGAAACGCTCGGCGCGCTCGACAACGACCTCATCCGCAATTTCAGCCAGGACGGCACCGAGGCTATCGGTCAAAGGCTGGTCGTCTATGGGCAGGTGCTGGACGAGAATGCCCGCGCCGTGCCCAACACGCTGGTCGAGTTCTGGCAAGCCAATGCCGGCGGGAGATATCGGCACAAGAAGGAAGGCTATCTGGCGGCGCTCGACCCCAATTTCGGCGGGTTCGGGCGGGCGATCACCGACGAGAACGGGTTTTATTCGTTCCGCACCGTCAAGCCGGGGGCCTATCCCTGGCCCAATGGCGGCAATGACTGGCGGCCGGCCCATATCCACTTCTCGGTGTTCGGCCATGCCTTCGCGCAGCGCCTGATCACGCAGATGTATTTCGAGGGCGATCCGATGATCTGGCAATGCCCCATCGTCGGCACCGTGCCCGACAAGGCCGGCATCGAGCAATTGATCGCCAGGCTCGACCGCCACAACACCACACCAATGGATGCGCTGGCCTATCGCTTCGATATCGTGCTGCGCGGCCGCCGCTCGACCATGTTCGAAAACAGGCTGGAGGGGAATTGATGCTGCACCCGACCCCAATACTGAAAGAGACCCCATCTCAGACCGCCGGACCTTATGTCCATATCGGCATGACGCCCAATTTTGCCGAACTGCGCGGCGTCTATGACGATCCGGGCGCGACCATGCTGAGCGAGGACACCAAGGGCGAGCGGATCGCCATCGTCGGCCGCGTCATCGACGGGGCCGGCGCGCCGGTGGCGGATGCCGTCATCGAAATCTGGCAGGCGGACGCGCAGGGGAGCTTCGCCGGGCCGGCCGCACGCCATTCCAATTCGGCGCCCTCCTTTACCGGCTGGGGGCGGCAGGCCGCCGATGGCGATGGGGTGTTCAGCTTCCAAACCATCAAGCCAGGCGCGGTGGAGGGGCCGGACGGCAGGCCGCAGGCCCCCCATGTCAGCCTGTGGATCGTGGCGCGCGGCATCAATATCGGGCTGCAGACCCGGCTCTATTTCGCCGACGAGGCAGCCGCCAACGAGGGCGATTACGTGCTCAACAAGATCATGGACAAGCGCCGGCGGCAGACGCTGATCGCGCGGCGTGAAGAGGGTCCGGTGCCGCGCTATGTGCTGGACATTCACCTGCAAGGCGAGAAGGAGACGGTGTTTTTCGATTTTTAAGAGACATGGGCCTCTTTTACCCCCGCCACGCTCGCCCTCTTGAGGGGCGAGCCGCGGCGAGCGATTATTCGAACTTCTCCAAGTGGACACTTCGCCGCTCATGACGACGCTGCTTTCCGCCCTTTGTGGTGATGACGACATCGATGCGTTGCTCGCCGACGACGCGCAGGTGAGGGCGATGCTGGCGTTCGAGACGGCGCTGGCCGAGGCGAGCGCGGCGTGCGGCTGGATCGAGGCGGGGGCGGCGGCGGCCATCGGCGACGCCATCGCCGGGTTCGTGCCGGATTGGCCGGCGCTCCAAACTGGCATGGCGCGCGATGGCGTGGTGGTGCCGGCGCTGATCGGGCAATTGCGCACGAGACTGGCTGAGCCGCATGCGGCGGCGCTGCACAAAGGGGCGACCAGCCAGGACGTCATCGACACCGCGCTGATGCTGCAACTGGCCAAAGTGTTCGACATCTATGAGGGGCGACTGACGGACCTGCTCGATGCGCTCGACCGCCTCGCCGCGAACCATGGCGACGCGGCGCTGATGGCCCATACGCGCATGCAGGTGGCGCTGCCCACCCGCTGGGGGGCGAAGCTGATGAGCTGGAGCGAACCGCTGGCGCGGCACTTGCGGGCGCTGGCCGCATTGCGGCCCAGCCTGCTCGTCGTGCAATTGGGCGGCCCGGTGGGCGACCGCGGCAGTTTTGAGGGACATGGCGACACCATTGCCGCCGACATGGCCCGGCGGCTCGACCTGGGCATGGCGACGCCCTGGCAGACCCAGCGCGACCCGATCATGGCGCTGGGCGCCCTGCTGACCCAGATCAGCGGATCGCTGGGCAAGATCGGCGCCGATGTGGCGCTTCTTGCGCAAAACGAGGTGGCGGCGCTGCGGCTCGAAGGGGGCGGCGGCTCCTCGGCGATGAAACACAAATCCAACCCGGTCAAGGCCGAGCTCCTGGTGGCGCTGGCCCGCTATAATGCCGGATTATCTGGCACGTTGGCGCAGGCGCAGGTCCATGAATATGAGCGCTCGGGAGCGGCGTGGACGCTGGAATGGCTGGTGTTGCCGCCTATGCTGAAGGCCACAGGAGCCAGTTTGCGGCTGGCGCTGGCGCTTTTCGAGCAGCTGCGAATCGACTGAGCGAAACCCTGCCTTGCCGGCAGGCGGGTTGACCGATGGCCGCCTTTTCGCCATCAAGGAGCCCAGATTGGGGCGTATCCGCCCTCAAACACGCATTTCGGACCAAGGAATTGTGCATGCGGGCGCGGGCCTATACCCTGATGGCGAGCATGGGGCTGGCAGTGGCGGTTTCCGGCTGCTCCTTTGCCGGCATCAAGCCGCTTCCCGGCGGCGCCAAGGCCCCCATACCCGCCAGCGCGGCCATTGCCGCCGCTGCGCCGCTGGCCACGCCGGCGGGCCATGTGCCCAAGGCCGATGCCGTGCCACGCGCCACCAACGACCTGCTTCTGGGCTTTGCCGCCAGCGAGCGCGGCTCGCTCGACGGGCTGATCGCCCATTATGCAATAGCCTATAGCGTACCCGAAAATCTGGTGCGCCGGGTGATCATGCGCGAGAGCGGCTATAATCCCCTGGCGCGCAACGGCCCCTATTACGGGCTGATGCAGATCAGCCACGCCACCGCGCGCGGCATGGGCTATTCGGGAGAGGCCGCGGGGCTCCTCGACGCCGAAACCAATCTGCGCTTCGCCGTCCGCTATCTGGCCGGCGCCTATGTGACGGCGCAGGGCAATCACGACCGCGCCGTCGAGTTTTATGCCCAAGGCTATTATTACGATGCCAAGAGGCTCGGCGTGCTGGAAAAAAGCGGCCTGCGCTGAGCGGAAGGCTTATACAACGTCGAGACTGACCTCGAAGCCATTGCGGCTAACCTCGCTATAGGGGCAGATGATGTGGGCCCGGTTGACGATGTCCTGCACCTTGTCCTTGTCGAGGCCGGGCACGTCGATCTTCAGCGCTGCCTGAATCCAGAACCCTTCGCCATCGGGGCGGTCGCGGAAGCTGATTTCGGCAGTGACCTTGGCCTCGTCGGGAATGGTATCGCCGCTCTTGCGCGCCGCCGCCTTCATGGCGCCGAGAAAACAGGCGGAGTAGCCAACCGCGAAAAGTTGCTCGGGATTGGCGCCGCGCGCGCCGTCACCCCCCAATTCCTTGGGCGTCGTCAGCGTCAGGTCGAGCACACCGTCCTCGCTAACCCCATGGCCGGTGCGGCCGCCGGTCGAGGTCGCGCGTGCCGTATACATGATCTTGGTCATCGAACGTCTCCTTGCTTGTCTGATTTTGGTATCACGCCTGATCCACCGGCGCGAGGCCGCCGGCCTGGCCGGAAGGGGATCGCGGGCGCCGTAAGGAACAATGCAATTGCCGGGACAATCGTTTCCCCGCCAGATCGCGGCGCGAGGGGAAAATCGGCTTTCCTCAGCGGAGTTTAAGTCGCGGACGTCATGATGGCGTTGATTTCCGGCCAACGGGCGCGAAAAGCCGCGACGCAGTCGGGGTCGAAATGGCTGCCCGAGCAGTTGATGATTTCGGCATAGGCTTTTTCCAGCGGCCAGGCGGCTTTGTAGGGGCGCTCGGAGCAGAGGGCGTCGAAGACGTCGGCCAGGGCCACGATGCGGGCCTCGATCGGGATGTCGGCGCCCGACAGCCGGTCGGGATAGCCGGTGCCGTCCCATCTTTCGTGATGGCTCTGGGCAATCAGCTCGGCCGTGCGGATCAGCTCGGAACTGCCGTTTCCGAGGATGCGGGCGCCGATGGTGACGTGCTCTCGCATCGTCGCCATCTCCTCCGGCGTCAGCCTGCCGGGCTTGGACAGGATGGCGTCGGCGATGCCGATCTTGCCGATATCGTGCAGCGGCGCCGACAGATAGATCATGCGGCAGCGGTGCGGGTCGAGGCCGAGGCCCTGGGCGATGATCTGGCTGATCTGGGCGACGCGCGAAACATGCTCGCCGGTATCGCCGTCGCGATATTCGATGGCGCGGGCCAGGCGATAGATGATCTCCTCTTCGCGCAGCAGCAGATGCGCAGTGGCTTTTTCCACCTCCCGCGCCAGCCGATCGGCCTGATTGGCCAGCTCCACCTGCGCCTGACGCAGCGCCAGCAGGTTGGAAATCCGCGCCTGCAATTCGATCGGATCGAATGGCTTGCTCAGGAAATCATTGGCACCAGACTTGATGGCTTCGAGCCGCACGGCCTTGTCGATGTCGGAGGTGACCATGATGATGGGTACGCTGCGATAGGCCGGGCGCTGACGCAGCGCCGCGGTAAATTCCATGCCGCTCATCTCGGGCATGATGTGATCGACCAGGATGAGGTCGTATTGCTCGGTTTCGGTGCGGGTCAGGGCGTCCAGAGGATTGAGACAAAGCTCCACATCACCGGCGAACACTTCGGAAACGATGGAACCCAACAAGGCAAGGCTCGATCGACTATCGTCGACGATCAACAAACGCACCACTCAGCCCCCCGGCGAAAGTGCCGAGAGGATAGGGGGCAAACCTGAGTCGAGGCTTAACGCGGCATTGGCGTTTTGCGCTAGCGGCGCACGGTTTGGTTAGGATTTGCCTTTGGGGGAAAAGGTATTTTCGGCGATGGACTGCGGTTTCATCTCGATGGAAAAGCCCGCCCGCTCCGGCGGCATATAGGCGGCATTCTCGATGCGGCAGGGGTCGAGGAAATGCTCGTGCAGATGATCGACAAACTCGATCACCCGCCCCTGCTTGGTGCCGGACACGGCGAGATAGTCGATCATCGAGAGATGCTGGACATATTCGCAAAGGCCCACGCCGCCGGCATGCGGCCAGACCGGCTTGCCGTATTTTGCCGCCATCAAGAGGACCGACAGCACCTCGTTCAGCCCGCCGATGCGGCAGGCATCGATCTGCACCACGTCGATGGCGTCGCGGGTGATGAACTGCTTGAACAGGATGCGGTTCTGGCACATCTCGCCGGTGGCGACCTTGACCGGGGCGATGGCCTCGCGGATCTTTCGGTGGCCTTCGACATCGTCGGGGCTGGTCGGCTCCTCGATGAAGAAGGGATCGAAGCGCTTGAGCTGGTTCACCCACTCGATGGCCTGATCGACTTCCCAGACCTGGTTGGCGTCGATCATCAGATAGCGCTCGGGGCCCATGATCGCGCGGACGATTTCA
Organism: Devosia sp.; assembly: GCA_026126125.1. GTDB lineage: Bacteria > Pseudomonadota > Alphaproteobacteria > Rhizobiales > Devosiaceae > Devosia. The sequence continues at coordinate 8,149 of JAHCJW010000025.1, read as the reverse complement.
AGACGCCGGATATCGTCGGCAAGATCGCGACCAACCTTCATCTTGATATGGGTGAAACCGCTGGCCACCGCCTCGGTCGCCAGCCGCGTCAGCTTTTCATTGGAATAGCCCAGCCAGCCGGCCGAGGTGGTGTAGCACGGATAGCCCTCCCGACGCAGGGTGGCGATGCGTTCGGCCTTGCCCGGCTCGGCGGCCCGGAAAATGGCCAGCGCTTCCTCGGGGGTGATGGCGTCGGTGAGGTAACGGAAATCGATGATGGAAACGAGCTGCTCGGGGCTCATTTCGGCGACATAGAGCCAGACCGGCTTATCGGCCCGCTTGGCGAGGAGATCCCAGACGGCATTGACCACGGCGCCGGTCGCCAGATGCATGGCGCCCTTGTCCGGACCGATCCAGCGCAGCTGGCTGTCGCCGGTGACATGGCGCCAGAAGCGGCCGGGATTGTCCTCGATCCAGTCGAGTTCGAGCCCGACAACGCGATCAGTCAGCGCCTCGATGGCGGCGCAGACCACCTCATTGCCCCGGCCGATGGTGAAGGTGAGCCCATGGCCCTCCTGCGTGCCGTCGGTGCCGAGCACGACATAGGCGGCGGAATAATCGGGATCGGGGTTCATGGCATCGGACCCATCGAGCGAGGCCGAGGTCGGGAAGCGCAGATCGTGGGTCTTGAGCGATGTGATCTTGGTCATGAAATTTCTCGGAACGAGGACGCGTGTGCCTATGGCTTTGACGCAATGGCCCCGGCCCCCCCGGGGGGAGAAGGGAAGACTGACGCTACGCCGTCCAGCCGCCATCGATGATGTGGATCTGGCCGGTCGTATAGGTGGCGCCGGCCAGATAGACCGCCAGATCGGCCACCTCTTCAGGCCGGGCGATGCGGCCGATCGGCTGGCGGGCGATGAAGGCTTTCCTTGCCGCCTCGAAATCTCCCGTCGCCTGCCAGCGCTCATGCAGGCTCGGACTGTCCACCGTGCCCGGGCAGATCGCGTTCACCCGGATATTGGCGGTGGTGTAGTCGCTGGCGATCGATTTGGTCAGCCCGATCACCGCGGCCTTGGAGATCGAATAGGCCGCGCGGTTGGGCACGCCTTTGACCGAGGAGGCCACCGTCGCCATGTTGATGATGGCCCCGTCCCGGCGCTCCAGCATCTGCGGCAGCACCGCCTGTATGGTGCGGACCTGCGCCTTGACGTTGAGATCGAGGGCGAAATCGAGATCGCTCTCGCTCATCTCCAGAACCGTGCCGGCATGCACAACGCCAGCGCAGTTGAACAACACATCGATCCGGCCGATCTCGGCGACCGCCTGCCGCACCGCCACGCCGGACAACACGTCGAGCACCCGGGTTTCGATATTGGCGGTCCCCGCGAGGTCAGCGAGCTTGTCCGCGTTGATATCGGTGGCGATCACCCGCGCGCCGGCCCGGGCGAACGCCAGCGCCGAGGCCTGGCCGATGCCCTGCGCGGCGGCGGTGATGAGAACGGTCTTGCCGGAAAGCTTGGTCATGCGTGGCCCCTGAGAGAACGGACCGGGCCGCGACAGGCCCGGTCCCATGGCATTAGTCGTAGAGCACGGCGGCGATCTCGGGATCGGCCATGTTGGCGGCATCGTAGTAATAGAAGCCGGTATCGATGACCGGCGGCAGGGTTTCGCCCTTGAGCGCGCCAATGGCCGCCTTGACGGTTTCATAACCGATGCCGACCGGGTTCTGGGTGATCGCCCCGGCCATCAGGCCGGACTGGACCATGCCCTTTTGGGCCGCGCCGCTATCGAAGCCGATGACGACGATCTGCGAGCCCAGTTCCTGCTTGCCATTGGCCACGCCGATGGCCGAGCCCTCATTGGCGCCGAAAATGCCCTTGAGATCGGGATTGGCCAGCAGGATCGACTTGGTGATTTCGGTCGATTGCAACTGGTCGCCGCCACCATACTGGACAGTGACCACCTGGATATTGGGATAGGCTTGGGCGATGCGATTGACGAAGCCCTCGACGCGGTCGATGCCGGTGCGGCTGGTCTGGTCATGGGCGACCACCGCGACCTTGCCTTCGCCGCCGATCAGTTCGGCCATCTTGTCGGCGGCCAGCGCGGCGGCGGCGGCATTGTCGGTGGTGGCGGTGGTGAGCGGAATGTCGCTATCGACGCCGGAGTCGAAGGCGATGATCGGGATGCCCGCATCCTTTGCCTGCTGCAGCAAGGGCACGGCGGCCTGGCTGTCGAGCGCGGCAAAGCCGATGGCATCGGGATTGCGCGACAGGGCCGCGGCCAGCATGTCCATCTGGCGGTCGACCTGGCTTTCGCTTTCCGGACCTTCGAAGGTGACATTGGCGCCGAATTCGGCGGCCGCCTTGTCGGCGCCGGCCTTCACCGCCTGCCAGAACTGGTGCTGGAAGCCCTTCGAGATCAGGGCGATGTCGTAATTGTCCTGGGCGCCGGCAGTGCCGGCCGTCGCGGCCAGCATGGCGATGGCACTGAGGGCGCCGAGCATTGTACGTCTGGTAAACATATGTTCCTCCTGAGGTTTTCGCTTTGGACCATTCGGTTTTCTTGGTGGCGCCCGCCCGGCAGGCGCAGGATCGTTCGGCGCCCTACAAAGCTCGGCGCCGCAGGATATCGGCATAGACGGCCAGGATGATGATGGTGCCGGTCACCACCGTTTGCCACTCCTGGGCCACCGAAAGGATGCGCAGGCCATTGGCCAGCACGGAGATGATGAGCGCGCCGATCAGCGTGCCGAGCACGGTGCCGCGCCCGCCCGAAAGCGAGGTGCCGCCGATGACCACCGCCGCGATGGCGTCGAGCTCATAGCCCTGGCCGAGCGCGGGTTGGGCGGAATTGAGCCGGCTGGCGATGAGCAGACCCGCCACGCCGCAAATGGCCCCGGCGGTCGAATAAACGGCGATCTTCCAGCGGTCGATATTGACGCCGGAAAGGCGCACCGCCTCCTCATTGGACCCGAGCGCGAAGGTGTAGCGCCCGAGCGCGGTCTTGCCGAGCACGAAGGCGGCGATGAGCGCGACGGCAAACAGGATCATCACGCCATTGGGGATCGGCAGTGCCGGGATCAGCGCGCCGACGAGGGAGCCTTGCGCGATCTGGGTGAAACCCGGCGTGTCGTTGAAATAGATCGGACGGGTGCCGGAAATGACCAGCGACAGGCCCTTCAGGATCAGCATCATGCCCAGGGTGGCGATGAAGGGCGGCACTTTGAGCTTGGCGACAACCGTGCCCGAAATCGTGCCGCAAACGGCGCCGGCGATGATGGCACCGACCACCCCGACCGGCAGGGGCAGGCCCCAATAGGTGAGCAGAACGCCGGCGATGACGGCGCAGAAGGTCATCAGCGTGCCCACGGAGAGGTCGATGCCGCCGGTGATGATGACGAGGGTGGCCGCGATGGCGAGCACACCATTGACCGAGGTGGCCTGCAGGATGGCCAGGACATTCTGGGTCTGCATGAAATTGGGCGAGGCCAGCGAGAAGACCACGACCAGCGCGATCAGCCCGGAAAAGGCCAGCAGCCGGTGGAAGGCGCCGGAAATGCGCGGCCCGGACTTTTGCGCCGCCGGGGCGAGGGTGTCGGTCATGCTGTCCTCCTGTTCATGGCGTTTTCCGCCACGCTGCTCTGGCGTTGTGTCGCCAGACGCATGATGTCTTCCTGGTCGGCCCCGCCGGGCAGGATGCCGGTCAAGCGCCCCTCGCACATCACCGCGATGCGATGCGACAGGCGCAGCACTTCGGGCAATTCGGAGGAGATGACGATGATCGCCTTGCCTTCCGCCGCCAGCGCATTGAGCAATCTGTAGATTTCCGATTTGGCGCCGACATCGATGCCTCGGGTCGGCTCATCGAAGATCAGAATATCGCAGTCGCGCAAAAGCCATTTGGCGATGACCACTTTCTGCTGGTTGCCGCCCGAAAGAAGGCGGGCCTCCTGCGTGTCGCTCGGCGTCTTGATGGCCAATTGGTCGATATATTTCCTGGCCGCCGCCTGCATGCCGGCCTCGTCGAGCACGCCGGCCAGGCCGGTGAAGCGCTCGAGGCTGGCAAGGGCGATATTGTTGCGCACATCGAGGCCGGTCGCGAGCCCGAAATGCTTGCGATCTTCGGAGAGATAGCCGATGCCGGCCGCCACCGCGTCGCGCGGGCTGGAAATGCCGACGCGCTTGCCATGCACCCAGATTTCGCCGCTCTCGCGCCTGTCGGCGCCGAAAATGGCGCGCGCCACCTCGGTGCGCCCCGCCCCCATCAGCCCGGCAAAGCCGAGGATTTCGCCCTGGCGCACCGAAAAGCTGACGTCGCGGATGTCGCGGCCGCGGTTGAGATGGCGCACTTCGAGCGCGATCGGAGCGTCGGCCGTATTGGGAATGACCAGGAGATCCTGGTTCAAGGTGCGGCCCACCATCATGGCGATGATGGTTTCGATCGGGGTTTCGGCGGCCGGCACGGTGCCGACATATTCGCCGTCGCGCATGATGGTGACGCGATCGGAGATCCGTTTGATCTCGTCCATCTTGTGAGAAATGTAGACGATGCCGACGCCCTCGGCCTTGAGCCGGTTGATGATGGCGAACAGCTCGGCGATCTCGGCGTCGTTCAGCGCCGCTGTCGGCTCGTCCATGATCAGCACCTTGGAGCGATAGCTCAGCGCCTTGGCGATCTCGACCATTTGCTGCTTGGCGATGGTCAGGGTTTCGACCCGCACCGTGGGATCGAGATTGAGATTCATCGAGCGAAAGATCGCCGCCGCATCCCGATTGAGCTGCCCCTCGTCCAAAAGGCCGAAACGGCGCGGCTCGCGGCCGATAAAGATATTCTGCGCCGCGGTCAGATCCCGCATCAGCGCCAGTTCTTGATGGATGATGCCGATGCCCAGATCCTGGGCCTGGCGCGGCGAGGCGATTTCGACCGGCCGACCGGCGAGCGATAGAGTGCCCGCATCGCGCTGATAGACGCCGGAGAGGATCTTCATCAGCGTCGACTTGCCGGCACCATTTTCGCCCATCAGGGCATGCACTTCCCCGGCCCAAAGCTCGAAGCGGGCTCGCGACAAAGCGCGAACGCCGGGAAAGCTCTTGTCGATATCGAGCATCTCGACCAGGGGCGCGTGAGGCGCGCCGTGCGGCATGCTGGCAACCATGTAGCGTCCTCCCGCTGCAGCGCCTGTTGCTCAGGGTGCGGCAACGTCGCGAGCTAATGGCAAGTTAGCCTGGCTGTCAAGTGGTCAGACCAGTAGACAGGAGCCGAAGCGGGCGTTATGTGTTCCACAACAGCCGCGCCCCATGCGCGGCGAGGACAAGAATGAAGCTCCAGGCCGTTTCCAACCGCAAACTCTATCTGCAGATCGCCGACCAGATCCGTGACCAGATCACCGCCGGCGCGGTGGAGAAGGGGCGCCAGCTCCCCTCCGAACGCGACCTGGCGACGAGCCTCGGCGTATCGCGCCCGACCGTGCGCGAAGCGCTGATCGCGCTCGAAGTGGCGGGGCTGGTGGAAGTGCGGGTCGGCGTCGGAGCCTTCGTGCGCGGGCCGCAAAAGCCCGAGCACGCCTTGCCCGAGCAGGGACACTCCCCGCTCGAAGTCATGAGCGTGCGCCGCATGCTCGAGCCCGAAGCGGCGGCGCTGGCGGCGCAGAACATCGCCCCCGAAGGCACCGCCAGACTGGCGGAAATACTGCGGCGCATGCAGGCGGAAACGGCGCAGGACATGTGGTCCTCCGAGAGCGACCGGAGCCTGCACATGACCATCGCCGAGGGATCGGGGAATTCCATGTTGCGCGAAGTGCTCGATATTTTGTGGAATTCACGCTCCGAAGAGGTGGATACGCGGTTTCACCAGCATCTGGCCGCCATCCCGCAAGTGCGCCAGCATATCCTGGCCGACCACGACCGTATCGTCGTCGCCATCGTGCAAGGAAATGGCGAGGCCGCCCGGCAGGCGATGGCGGCCCATCTCGATTTCGTCGCCGCCGCCATGCTCAACAGCTGGGAATAAGACCGCTCCCGAACCGGCCCTGCCTGCATAAATCGCGCCGTAGCGGGAGCAGCGCGCTCCCGGCGCCGAAATCGAGATGGCGGGCCCAGTCCAGCGCTCGACTTCGCTGCCCGTTCATAAAAAAAACGTCAGCGACAGAACTGGGTCGAAATTCTGACTTGCGCATTTTATCTTGTGCAGCGAAAAGCAGGGGTGCGTTCTTCTCGAATGTCACACTCCCGATCATTGCCTTAGAGGTCGTTTACGCGCTGATGACGCCATCCGTCTTGTTGCTCTTCGTCGTGCTCGTGCCCTTTCTGGCCAGTGGACTGGCCGCGGCCCTGCCCTCGAACGCACGCAATGCGGAGGCGTGGCTGGCCGGCGCCGTCGCCGTGTTCGGCCTGGGCGCAATGATCTGGCTGTTCCCGCAAGTCGCCGATGGCGGCACCATCCGTCACGAAGTGGCCTGGCTGCCCTCGATGGGCCTCAACCTGGTGTTTCGCCTCGATGGCTTCGCCTGGCTGTTCGGCATTCTGATCACCGGCGTTGGCCTGTTGGTCGTGCTCTATGCGCGCTACTACATGTCGCCCAAGGACCCGGTGCCGCGCTTCTTCGCCTTTTTCCTCGCTTTCATGGGCTCGATGCTGGGCCTCGTGATCTCGGGCAACATCATTCAGCTCGTGGTGTTCTGGGAGTTGACCAGCATCTTCTCCTTCATGCTGATCGGCTATTGGTTCCATCTGGCGCAGGCCCGCGACGGCGCCCGCGTCGCCCTGACGGTCACGGGGCTGGGTGGGCTGGGGCTGCTGGTGGGCATGCTGATCGTCGGCCATATCGTGGGCTCCTACGATCTCGATGTGGTGCTCAAATCCGGCGACGCGATCAGGAACAGCGAGCTCTACCTGCCGGCGCTGTTGTTCGTGCTGCTCGGCGCGCTGACCAAGAGCGCGCAGTTCCCCTTCCATTTCTGGCTGCCGCAGGCCATGGCGGCGCCGACGCCGGTGTCGGCATATCTGCATTCGGCGACGATGGTGAAGGCGGGCGTGTTCCTGCTGGTGCGCTTCTGGCCGGTGATGGCCGGCACCGACGCCTGGTTCTGGATCGTTACCTTCGCCGGCCTGGCTACCCTGATCTTCGGCGCCTATGCCGCCATTTTCCAGACCGATCTTAAGGGGCTTCTGGCCTATTCGACCATCAGCCATCTGGGGCTGATCACCACGCTTTTGGGCATGTCGACGCCGCTGGCCGCCGTCGCCGCCATCTTCCATATCGCCAATCACGCCACCTTCAAGGCCTCGCTGTTCATGGCAGCCGGCATTATCGACCACGAAACCGGCACCCGCGATATCCGAAAATTGAGCGGGTTGATCCGCTTCATGCCGTTCACCGCGACCCTGGCCATGGTGGCGAGCGCCGCCATGGCTGGCGTGCCACTGCTCAACGGCTTCCTGTCCAAGGAAATGTTCTTCGCCGAGACGGCGCTGCGCGACGCCAATCCCTTCGTCAACATCGCCCTGCCGCTGGGCGCCACCATCGCCGGCACCTTCGCCGTGGTCTATTCGCTGCGCTTCGTGCATGGCGTGTTCTTCGGCCCGCCGCCCGAGGGGCTGGACAGGACGCCGCACGAACCGCCGGCGCTGATGCGCCGCCCGATCGAGATCCTGGTGCTGCTCTGCCTGCTCGTCGGCATTATTCCCGGCGTCACGATTGCGCCGTTCCTCGCCGCCGCCGTGCTCTCGGTCACCGGGCCGGAAACGCCGTATTACTCGCTCTCGATCTGGCATGGCTGGAACTGGGCGCTGGCGATGAGCCTTGTCGCGCTGATTGGCGGGGGGCTGCTCTATCTGGCGCTCTATCGCTATCTCGCCAAGGGCATAGATGGCCCGCCGCTGATCCGCCAGCTCAAGGGCCAGCGCATCTTCGAGCGCATCATGCTCACCGTCACCTCGAGATGGGCCCGCTCGCTGGAGGGCTTGCTGGGCACGCGGCGATTGCAGCCGCAATTGCTGATGCTGTTCCTTCTGGCGACGCTGGCCGCTGGCCTCGCCCTTTTCGGCCGCACCGGACCGATATCGCTGTCGCTCGCCGGTTTCGACCCCGCCTTCGCCCTGGTCTGGATCATCGGCATCGTCTGCGCGGTGATGGCGGCGCAGCAGGCCAAGTTCCACCGCCTGGC
>JAHCJW010000249.1 GCA_026126125.1 Devosia sp. | reverse complement strand
GAAAGGTGTACGGGCAATTTCGACCGGGACCGAAAAAACGCAGGCCTGAAGTCTTCAGTTTCCCTCCGACACCTACAAGGGCTATAGCGTCGGTGTAGTTCTCTAGCCCATCGACCTCGGCCCGCCATTTTCCCTAAAACCCAGTATTTTCAGCGACACAGTCCTATCCGAGCCCCTCAGGGCCGGTTGGCTGTCGGCGCTGGGGTGGGCGCGGCGCGCGGCATGGGCGATGCGATTGACGCATCTGCCTTTACTCCGACACAGTTTGGCGCGATAAGCGCTGTCATGCGAGTTGGAATGTGCGCCGTTTGTGGCGCGGCCTGCTTCGCTCCACCCGCTTTTTTGCCGCTCTCGGTGCCCCTGGGTGCCTCGCGGCTTTGACGACATTTTCATGTCGAGCGGAATCAATATCCCTGCAAACACAGGCCCGGGACGACATCGAATTGTCGTCACCCCAGCGCATGATGTTGCATCGGATTTCACAAAGCGCGCTTCGCGCACAAGCAAGACCGGCTAAAGCCGGCAGAAAGATCAAGACCATGAACACTCAGATCCTCAACAATCCCGGCGAGCTTTTCCTCGGCAGCGATGTTGCCACGGCCCAGGCGCAGGGCGCCCGCCGGTTTGGCTCGGCCGCGAAAGCGGTGCGCTTCGCCATGGAACAGGCCGCCCCGGTCAGCCTGCACGGCGCCATGCTCAAGATCGGCGCCGAGGTTTTCGGCCCGGCGCAGATCCGTCAGCTGCACGCGCAGTTGAAGCAGTAGCAGACATCCCTCCCCCTGAAAGCGCAGGGAGCGGCGTGGGTTCTGTCGAACGCAAATCGCCGCTCTCACCCCTTGTTTGCGCATCGGATGACCCGAAAACCGTGAGTACACTTTTCGGTCCGATGCTCTAAACAGGCATATCCTGTTTGAGGAGAAGCGCGATGGTCGCCATTTTCATCGATGCCGATGCCTGTCCGGTCAAGGACGAGGCGCAAAAAGTGGCCGAGCGCCACGGCCTCGTCATCACCTTCGTCGCCAATTTCGGCCTGCGGCCTTCGCGCGATCCGCTGGTACGCACGATCATGGTGCCGCAGGGCGCCGACGCCGCCGATGACTGGATCGTGACCAACAGCGAGAGCGGCGACATCATCGTCACCGCCGATATTCCCTTGGCCAGCCGGGCGCTGGCCAAGGGCGTCGCCGCCATCGGCCCGACCGGCAAGCTCTTCACCCCCGACACGATCGGCATGGCGCTGGCCATGCGCGATCTCAACCAGCATTTGCGCGAAACCGGCGAGAGCCGGGGGTTCAATGCCAGCTTCACCGCGCGCGACCGCTCCAATTTCCTGCAGCAATTCGATGCGCTGGTGCAAAGGGCCAAACGCGATGCGGCGCGCGGTTGACGCCTCAAGGGCAAAGGCGCAGGCTCGGGCGTAGCGAGAAGTTCGGCCCTGCCCAACCCGGGAAAAATCCATCCACCCCAGCCTGATGATGAGGAGACGCAGAGCATGAACCGGATCGATCTCGAGGGACGCATCGCGGTGGTCACCGGCGGGGCGCAGGGTATCGGTTTTGCCATAGCGCGCCGACTTCTCGCCTCCGGCGCCAGGGTCAGCCTGTGGGACATGAATGCCGAGCTGCTCGCCGAGGCGGCGGCAGAACTGGGCGCGGGCAGCATTGCCGTCAATGTCACCGATTACGCGGCCGTGGCGGCCGCCACCGCCCAGGTCGAGGCCGAATATGGCCGGCTCGACATTGTCGTGCACTCGGCCGGCATTGCCGGCAAGAATGCCCCGCTCGATGAGTATGAACTCGATGAATGGCGCCGCGTCATCGATATCGACCTCAATGGCGCTTTCCACGTCAACCGAGCGGTTTTGCCGGGCATGAAGGCGCGCAATTACGGGCGCATCGTCAACATCGCTTCGATCGCCGCCAAGGAGGGCAATCCCAACGCCGCCGCCTATGCCGCGGCCAAGGCCGGCGTTATCGGCATGACCAAGGCGGTGGGCAAGGAATGCGCCGCATACGACATCGCCATCAATGCCATCACCCCGGCCACGGCCAAGACGCGAATTCTGGAACAGCTCAAGCCAGAATTCGTCGATTATATGCTCAGCCGCATTCCGCGCGGCCGGTTTCTCGAGGTCGAGGAGGCGGCCAATATGGTTGCCTGGCTGGTTTCGGCCGAAAACAGTTTCACCACCGCCTCGGTGTTCGACCTCTCGGGAGGGCGGGCGACCTATTGAGCGCTGCGCCAGCGGCCGCGACACCAAAAAAGCCCCGATGCACGCATCGGGGCTTGGCAGGTAAAAGCGCGTCGCGCTTCTTTCAGATCACTTGCCTGCGCTTTCGCCCTTTGCTTGGGCGCATGTGTTTTTCCTCAGACCGGTTCCCAGTTTCGGCGGATATGCTGCATAGCCCCCGACCGAAAAGTGGATTCACGGTTTTCCGATCAGGCCTTGAGCTTGGCGAGGATCGCAGCGCCCATTTCCTGGGTGCCGACGATCTTGCGATTGTCCTGGGCGATGTCGCCGGTGCGCAGCCCGTCTTCGAGCACGGCGGCGATGGCGCCCTCGACCTTGTTGGCCAATTCGATCTGGTTGAACGAATAGCGCAGCGCCATGGCCAGCGAGGCGATCATGGCGATGGGGTTGGCGATGCCCTTGCCGGCAATGTCCGGAGCCGAGCCGTGCACGGGCTCATAGAAGGCCTTGCGCTTGCCGGTGGCCGGATCGGGCGCGCCGAGCGAGGCGGAGGGCAACATGCCCAGCGAGCCGGTCAGCATGGCGGCGACGTCGGAGAGGATGTCGCCAAAGAGATTGTCGGTGACCATGACGTCGAATTGCTTGGGCGTGCGCACCAGCTGCATGGCGGCGTTGTCGGCCAGGATATGGTGCAGCTCGACATCGGAATAATCCTTGGCCACGCCCTTGACCACTTCGTCCCAGAGCACGCCGGACTTCATGACGTTCTTCTTGTCGGCCGAGTGCACCTTGCCCGAACGGGTGCGGGCGAGGTCGAAGGCGACGCGGGCGATGCGCTCGATCTCGTAGGTGTCGTAGACCTGGGTGTCGACGGCGCGCTTCTGGCCGTTGCCGAGATCGGTGATGGTCTTGGGCTCGCCGAAATACACGCCGCCGGTCAGTTCGCGCACGATGATGAT
>JAHCJW010000248.1 GCA_026126125.1 Devosia sp. | reverse complement strand
TTCGAGCTGCAGGCCGCCGGCTATCGCTGAGCATCGACTGGCCAAGCCGTCCGAACCGCCTTACCAAAGGCGAGCAGCAAGCCTGAGGAACGCGCGTGCCTCTACCCGAAGACAATTACATCACCGTCATCGCCGAGACCTATCGGCTGCTCGGTGACCCGACCCGCCTCAAAGTGCTGTTGACGTGCCTTGAAGGCCCGATCGCGGTGGGTGATATCGCCCGCGCCACCGGGGCCTCGCCATCGCTGGTCAGCCACCATCTGCGCCTGTTGCGCGCAGCGCGACTGGTGCGTGGCACGCGGCGCAACAAACAGGTGCTCTACGAGGCCGCCGACGAACACATTGCGCGCATGCTGGCCGATATGCTCGAACACGCGCTCGAAGAGCATGAGCCACACGAGGACGATGACGGCTAGAACGCGTCGCGATCTTTCAGATTCGCTCCCTGCGCTTTAAACCTTTGTTTTGCCTCATGTCTTTATCCCGAAACCGGTTCCCACTTTCGGGAGACATGCTCTGAGAGCGGCACCGCACCGAGGCGGCTTGACTTCTTTATATGAACGATTATTCATATGTGCATCTGAAAAAGGATGCACGGAATGTCGGCGCATAGCCATGCTCATGAGCACGAACCTGATCACAGCCATCATGGGCACGATCATGACCACCACGATCATGACCATGCGGGACACAGCCATGTGCCGGCCGTCAGCGCCAGCAATGAACGGGCGGTGCTGATCGGGCTGGTGTTGACCGGCACCTTCATGATCGCCGAAGTGGCCGGCGGCCTGTTGTCGGGCTCGCTGGCGCTGATTGCCGACGCGGGGCACATGCTGACCGATACGGTGGCGCTGTTTCTGGCCTGGCTCGGCTTCCGACTCGGCCGCCGGCCGCCCGACGCCAAGCGCAGCTTCGGCTATTCACGGCTGGAAGTGCTGGCCGGACTGCTCAATGCGCTGAGCCTCTTCGCGCTGGTGGCCTGGATTGCCTATGAGGCGGTCCAGCGCTTCTTCGAGCCGCAAGAGGTTCTGGCCGGACCGATGCTGGTGGTGGCGGTGCTCGGTCTGCTCATCAATCTGGGCGTGTTCCGCATTCTGCAGGGCGCGGAAAAGGACCATGTCAACATCAGGGGCGCGATGCTGCATGTGCTGGGGGACCTGCTCGGCTCGGTCGGCGCCATCGTTGCGGCCGTGGTCATCTGGCTGACCGGCTGGATGCCGATCGACCCCATTCTCTCGGTCTTCGTCAGCCTGTTGATCCTGCGCAGCGGCTGGGTGCTGCTGATGCGCACCTTCAATATCCTGATGGAGGGCGCGCCCGACGGGTTTGACAGCGCCACGCTCGAAGCCGCCTTGCTCGACGAGGTGCCGGGGTTGACCAAGGTTGGCCATCTGCATGTCTGGTCGCTGTCGTCCGGCCGCACCATGGCAACGCTGGAGATCGCACTGGCGGATGGCAGCGACCCGGCGGCGGTGAGCGGCGCGGTCAAGACCGCGCTGGCGGAGCGGCACAATATCACCCACAGCACGGTCGAGATCGACTGGACCGGCGCCATCCGCTCCTGTGTGGAGAAGAGTGGGTGAAGGATCGCCTCCTCGCGCCTGAAGGAGGAGCGAGGTGAAGGCGCCTCAATCTGAACGGCCACACTGAAACTCATCCGACCCTGCGGACCATCTTCTCCCTGAAAAGGGACAAGGGAATAGGACTAAGTTGTTTCAGCGCGCCAGATAATCGAGCAGGCCGAGGGCGGCGGCGCGGCCGGTGGCAAAGCAGGCGGTCAGCAGGTAACCGCCGGTGGGAGCCTCCCAATCGAGCATCTCGCCGGCGAGGAAGACGCCCGGCCGGCGCTTGAGCATGAAGCCGGCGTCAAGTTCGCTGAAGGCAACGCCGCCGGAGGAGGAGATGGCCCGCTCAATGGGACGGGGACGCCGGAGGGGCACGGGCAGCGCCTTGATCCGCGCCGCCAGAGCTTCGGGCGCCAGACGCGCCGCGTCGGGGACACATTCGCGCAACAGGCCCGCCTTGGCGGCGTCGAGACCGGTGGCCTTGCGTAATTTATTGGCAAAACTGAGTTTTTGCGGCTGGCGTGTCAGATCCGCCGCCAACCGCTCTGCTGTGCGACCGGGCAAGAGATCAAGGGTCAGCGCAGCGGGTTGGCCAGCGAGAAGCGCATCGCGCAGCGGCGCGGAATGAGCATAGACGAGCCCCCCTTCGACACCCCAGGCGGTAATGACGAACTCGCCCGGCATGGAGCCGAGCGCGCTGGTGGCGGTGACAGATTTTATCGGCTGGCCGGCAAAGCGCTCGGAAAAAAGCGGGCTCCAATCAACCTCAAAACCGCAATTGGCCGGCTGAAAAGGGGCGATGCCGACCCCCTCCCCGCGAAGAATATCGACCCAGGCGGCGTCGGAGCCGAGACGTGGCCAGCTGGCGCCGCCCAAGGCCAGCACCGTCGCATCGAAATGCTCGGCAATGTCGCCGGTAGGGGTGGAAAAACGCAGCGCATCGCCGTCGAACCCGAGCCAGCGATGGCGCGGGCGCAGGACAATGCCGGCGGCGACAAGCCGGGAGAGCCAGGCGCGCAGCAGCGGCGAGGCCTTCATGGCTGTGGGGAAGACACGACCGGAGGACCCCACAAAGGTTTCGATGCCGAGCCCGGCACACCAGGCGCGCAAATCCTCGGCAGTGAAAGCATCGAGCGCGGCCGTGAGGGCCGGGCCGGCCGCGCCATAGCGCTGACGCAGGCTGGCATGCGGTTCGGAATGGGTAAGGTTGAGGCCAGATTTTCCGGCCATCAGCAATTTGCGCCCGAAAGTGGGCATTGCGTCGAAAACGGTGACGTCACGGCCCGAAGCGGCAAGAAATTCCGCCGCCATAAGCCCCGAAGGGCCGCCGCCGATGATTGCCACGCGGCCCATCTTCTGGTTCTCCGTCACCTCGTCCGCCTCGCGCGGGGACACGCCCCTCCTTAGCGAGAATTGCGGGCGTCGCGCAACTCGGGCTTGGCAAGCCTGTCATCCCAATACCAATAGCGGATATCGCCCTCGCAGCGGAAATTGACCACGTCGTGATTGCCCTCGGCGTCGATGGCGTGGATGACGACGCCGCCCAAAAAACCGTCCTTGAGGGCGCGCAAATCCTCGATGGCGAATTCGATGGATTCGCTGAGGCTGTAGCCGAGCCGCAGCGCCATGACGATGCAGCGGGCGGTGCCGGCGCG
>JAHCJW010000247.1 GCA_026126125.1 Devosia sp. | reverse complement strand
TGGCCGACCGCAATACCGGCGAGTTCAAGAAGCTCGCCGCCGCGCTCAATCTCTCCAATGATGATTTCATCCGCACCACCGAACAGCGCCATTTCGACTCCTCCCAGGCCATCTGGAAGAAGATGGCGGAAAGCCAGAATGGCGACATTTTCCAGTCCACCTACAAGGGCTGGTATTCGGTGCGCGACGAGGCTTATTTCGATGAAAGCGAACTGACCGAGAAGGATGGCAAGAAATTTGCCCCCTCGGGCGCGGAAGTCGAATGGGTGGAAGAGCCGACCTATTTCTTCCGTCTCTCGGCCTATCAGCAAAAGCTGCTCGACCTTTACGAAGCCAATCCCGATTTCATCGCGCCCAGGGAGCGGCGCAATGAGATCATTTCCTTCGTCAAGAGCGGCCTGCAGGACCTCTCCATTTCCCGCACCACCTTCGACTGGGGCATTCCGGTTCCCGATGCGCCGGGCCACGTCATGTATGTCTGGGTCGATGCGCTGACCAATTACATCACCGGCGTCGGCTATCCCGATGAAGAGAGCGAATTGTTCAGGAAATTCTGGCCGGCCGATCTGCATGTCATCGGCAAGGACATCATCCGCTTCCACACCGTCTATTGGCCCGCTTTCCTGATGAGCGCCGGCCTTGCGGTGCAGCATCGCGTCTTCGCCCACGGCTTCCTCACCGTCGATGGCCAGAAGATGAGCAAGTCGCTGGGCAATGTCATCGACCCGTTCCATCTGGTCGACACCTTTGGCGCCGACGCCGTGCGCTATTTCTTCCTGCGCGAAGTCTCCTTCGGCAATGATGGCGACTATTCCAACGAGAAACTGGTCAACCGGGTCAATGCCGACCTTGCCAACAATCTTGGCAATCTCGCCCAGCGTTCGCTGTCGATGATCAACAAGAACTGCGACGCCAAGGTGCCCGAGCTCGGCCCGCTGAGCGAAGCCGACAAGGCCATCATCGCCGAAGTCGACGAGGCCCTTGAGGCGGCGCAGAAGGCCATGGACCAGCAGCTGGTGCACGAGGCCACCGGCGCCCTCGTCGCGGCCCTCAGCTCTGCCAACAACTACTTTGCTGCGCAGGAGCCCTGGGCGCTGAAGAAGACCGATCCGGCCCGTATGGCCAGCGTGCTCTATGTCACCGCCGACACCGTTCGTCGTCTCGCGATCCCCATGCTGGCCTTCGTTCCGGCCTCGGCGGCGCGCCTGCTCGACCAATTGGCCGTTCCGGTTGAGCAAAGAACCCTGTCTGCTGCGCGAAACGCTAACAGTCTGCTGACCAATACGGACCTTCCGGTGCCGCAAGGCGTGTTCGCGCGGCTCGAAAAACCGGCCGAGTGACCATGCTGATCGATAGTCATTGCCATCTCGATTTCGAGGCCCTTTCGGCCGATCTCGACGGCGTTCTGGCGCGCGCCGCCGCCGCCGGCGTCACCGGCATGGTGACGATTTCCACACGTGTGGATAACTTTTCCACCTATGCCGAACTGGCGGAACGTTTCCCCAATGTCTGGTGTTCGGTCGGCACCCACCCGCACAATGCCGACCAGGAATTGCATATTAAAACCGAGGACTTGGTCCGGCTAAGCGCCCATCCGCGCTGCATTGCCATCGGCGAGGCCGGGCTGGATTATTTCTATGACAATGCCCCGCGCGACGCTCAGGCCATCGGCTTGCGGCGGCATATCGCGGCGGCACGGATCACCGGTCTTCCCCTGGTTATCCACAGCCGCGCCGCCGACCACGACATGGCGGCCATCCTCGAGGAGGAAAGCGGGCAGGGGGTTTTCCCCTTCGTCCTGCATTGCTTCACCGCCGGTCGAAACCTGGCCGAGCGCGCCCTGGCGCTGGGCGGCTATATCTCGTTTTCCGGCATCATCACCTTCAAGAATTCTCTGGAAATTCAGGAGGTTGCCAGAATCGTCCCGGCTGATCGTTATCTGGTCGAAACCGACGCCCCCTATCTGGCGCCGATCCCGCATCGCGGCCAGTCCAACGAACCATCTTTCGTGCGACATACGGCGGAAAAACTGGCCGAAGTGCGCGGTGTCTCGCTTGAGCAGGTCGGCCGCGAAACGACGGCGAATTTCGGCCGTCTCTTTGCCAAATCCGGCGTGAGCTGAGCATGCCGAGGCCGGACCGGATCGTCGCCACCATTCTGGGCTGCGGCTCGTCCGGCGGCGTGCCGCGTATCGGCAATGACTGGGGCGCGTGCGATCCACATGAGCCGCGCAACAGGCGCCGGCGCTGTTCCTTGCTGATCGAGGGCTGGACGGATGGCGTCGAGCAGCCGACCCGCATCCTCATCGATACCGGCTGCGATCTGCGCGAGCAATTGCTCGACGCCGCCGTCGATCGCGTCGATGCGGTTTTCTATACCCATGAACACGCCGACCACACGCATGGGATCGACGATCTGCGGGTTCTGGCCTTGCATAATCGTCGGCGTGTCGACGTCTATTTCTCCGCCGAATGCGGCGCGCGGCTGCGGGAAGCCTTCGGCTATTGCTTTTCCACTCCGCCCAGCAGCGGCTATCCGCCCATCCTCAATGCGCATGAGATCGCCGACGGCGAAAGTGTGCAGGTGGAAGGGCCGGGCGGCACTCTCGAAATCTCCGCCTTTTTGCAGACGCATGGCGACATCGACTCCTTCGGCTATCGCCTTGGCGGACTGGCCTATAGTTGCGATCTCTCGGCCTTGCCCGAAAGCTCGGCTGCGGCCGTCAGCGGGCTCGATATCTGGATTATCGACGCCTTGCGCCGGACGCCGCACCCCAGCCATCTGAGCCTTCCCGAAGCGCTCGACCTCGTCTCAAGGCACGCCCCGCGACAGGCTGTGCTGACCAATCTCCATATCGATCTCGACTATACGCAAACCGATGAGGAGACCCCGGGCACCGTCACGCCGGCCTTCGACGGCATGCAGATCGATATTGGGAACGGGCGCATCCTCAACCGCTGATCGATCAAACTTATCCCCACGCTCCAAATCGCCGCTATTGTGCGGCGTAGAGCCTGTTTCCCGAAAGTGACGCCGGTTTCGGGATAAAGACATGCGGCAAAACCAAGGGCTAAAGCGCAGAGAGCTGATCTGGAAGCTGTTCTGAAAGAAACGCGACGCGCTGCAGGAATTGGAAGACGGAAGAAACCCGCCATTCTCGACCATTCAAAGCGTGCATAAGTTCCATAATATATATTATGCGAATAACATGTTGGCGAGTTTGGTGGC
>JAHCJW010000246.1 GCA_026126125.1 Devosia sp. | reverse complement strand
GAACACGAGATCGCCAAGGCGCGCCTGGGCGACGCAATGGCCCTTGCGCGCCGCGAGCGAGAGCCAGCGCGCGCTCTGCAAGGGGCTGAGGCCCAGCCCTTCTTCCTGCAGATAGAGCAGGCCCACGCGATATTGCGCGTCCGCATCGCCAAAATAGGTGGCGGCGTGCAGCAACAGCGCATGCGAGCGCTCGACATCGGCTGGAATGCCGGCATCGGGCACGCCCTGACGGTAATAGTCGCCGACCTTGACGAAGGATTGCGCGACGATGTCGGATTCGACGCCACGCGGCGCCGCATCGGCATGCTGATTGGCGATCTGGGCGAAATAGCCGAAGGCCCGCGCCGGGTCCTTGGCCACGCCTTCGCCATTTTCATACATGGTGCCCAGTTGCCACATGGCCATGGGCTGGCCGGCGGCGGCGGCATTTTCGAGCGCAGAAAGATAGGCATCGCCAGACACGCCACCCCCTGCCCCATCGAGCATGTTGGCGAGCTCCAGTGCAGCGTCCGCTGCCGTTTGCGCCTGGGCGGGAAGCATGAATGCCATGGCCGCGAGCGCAAAACCGGCCAGTGCGGAAGCCAGGCGATGAACCGGCAAGGTCCGCATGATACTCCTTTTGCCCATGGTGCCATGGGCGGATGTCGAAGACGGCGTTTCCGGCAGGAAAGCCGACTGGGCCGTCGAAAATGCGGCGGCGCCGGATTGTTTCGAGCCTGAGCCTGCCCCGAAACGGCGGCCGAACCAAGCGAAGTGTGAAGAAACGGTAAACCGGCATTGCGGCAGCATTTCAGCCGAACCGTTCACACAAATGCGCACGATCTGATCCATGGACCGCCCCGCGCCCTGAGGTTCAACTATAGCAACGACACACACATGCTCACCATGATCCGGCGGAACCAGCGACATTTTCGGAATTTTGAGCGAGCGTGACCACAGGCAGACCCAAAAGTCCCCCTTCAACTGGCCGGCACCCGCCCCCGAATGCCTGCATTCCCGTTTAGAGTGAGATTGTGGCGGGAAACATCGCCAAAAGATTGACGAAGCCAGGCCCCGGCGTGAATCACCCCGCCTGTTGCGGAATCGTCACATCCGCGCTCCGGCCGCAGACACGCTCGGTCCTTGCCCTTGAAGGGCCGCGCACCTCCCCCTTGCGCTGCCCCCATCCCGCCCCTAGTCTCGACCCCGCAATCTCCACCTGGGAGTCGAAGATGAGAACGATCCTGTCCAACGAAAAAACCCAGACTCGTCAACAGGACATGATCGTTCATGCATTCCCAGTCATCTCGTGGAGACCGGCGCGCCGGCAAAGCTGACAGCCGCCTTTTCCGCTTTTTCTTCCGCGACGCCGCCGATCCGGCCGCGCAAAGCCGATCGCGCGCCCGCGCACAGCGCTTTCTTTCCTATTATCGCCCGCATCTGCCTTTGCTGGCGGCGGTGCTCTGCTGTGCCGTTCTCGTGGCGGGCACGGCCATCGCCATGCCGCTCCTGGCCAATTATCTGGTCTCGCGCCTGCCGCAATGGGCCAATGAACCCGACGTCCTCCCGCGCCTGCTGGCCCTGGGCGCCGTCATGCTGCTGGTATTTTTGGTCCAGGCTGTCGCCACCTATTTCGTCGACTATCAGGGCCATGTCATGGGCGCCCGGATCGAGGCGCAGGTCCGCCATGAACTGTTCGAGCACTGCCAGAAACTGTCCTTCGGCTTCTATGATCGCCAGCGCACCGGGCAATTGATGAGCCGCATCAGCCACGACTCGCTCTGGCTGGGCGAACTTTTTCACCATGGCCCGGAAGATCTGGCGATCAGCCTGCTCAAATTCACCGGCGCCATGGCCGTCATCGCCTGGATCGACCCGGTGGTCGCGCTCTGTGTCACGCTTCTGATTCCCTTCGCAATCGCTTACGCGCTGCACTTCAACCGCCGCATGAACGTCGCCATGCGCACCGGCAAGGAGCGCATCGCCAGCGTCAACGAGCGGGTGGAAGACGCCCTTGGCGGCATTCGCGTCGTGCAATCCTTCGCCAACGAAGCCGATGAGTTGCGCCGTTTCGAAGCCGAGAACCAGAAATTCCTGCAAAGCCGCAAGGACAGCTATCGCAGCGAAGCCATGCTGTGGAGCGGCATGGATGGCTTTGCCCAATTGGTCACCATCATCGTCATCATCGTCGGCACCATGCGCATCGTCTCGGCCGAGCTGACTGCCGCCGATCTGTTGACGCTGCTGCTCTGCGTGGGTGTCCTGCTCGATCCGATCCGGCGCTTCGACAATTTCATCCGCCTTTGGCAAGAGGGCCATACCGGCTTCGTCCGGGCCATGGAATTGCTCGAAGAACGTCCCGAGATCACCGACCGCCCTGGCGCGGCGCCGCTCGGCCCGGTGGTCGGCGCCATTGGTTTCCACCACGTGGATTTTTCCTATGGCGAGGACGAGCGCGCCGTCTTGCGCGATCTCAGTTTCGACATTCGCCCCGGCGAATTCGTCGCGCTGGTTGGCCCCTCCGGGGTTGGCAAGACCACGCTCTGCGCCCTGATCCCGCGCTTTTACGATGTCGATGCCGGCGCCGTCACCCTCGACGGGCGCGATATCCGCGATATCCCCCTCGCCGCGCTGCGGCGCAATATCGGCGTCGTGCAACAGGACATCTATCTCTTCAGCGGCACGGTGGGTGAAAATCTGCGCTATAGCCGACCGGACGCCACCGATGCGGAAATCGTCGCCGCCGCCAGGGCCGCCAATGCGCATGAGTTCATTTGCGCCCTGCCCGATGGCTATGACACCGATATCGGCCAGCGCGGCGTCAAACTCTCGGGAGGACAAAAACAGCGCCTGACCATCGCCCGGGCCTTTCTCAAGAACCCACCGGTACTGATCTTCGACGAAGCGACCAGCGCTCTCGACAATGACAGCGAACGCGCCGTGCAACAGGCCCTGCTCACCCTGGCGCGAAACCGCACCACCATCGTCATCGCCCACCGCCTGTCCACGGTCCGCCACGCCGACCGTATCGTGGTTCTGACCAAGGACGGCATCGCTGAGCAAGGAACCCACGACGCCCTGATGGAAGCCGGCGGCGTCTATGCCGGGCTGCACAGCACGCAGGCGAGCATATGATGACCCGCCACGCACACTGATCGGCCCCCTCGCCCCTCTGGGGAGAGGCTGGGGTGAGGGGCCGAGAGCCACCAAGTCGCAAAGACTCACCAAAAAGGCCCCCGGAACACCTTCCGGGGGCCTTCTCATTCGTCTCGCATAATCCCAACCAATCCCCGCGAATGCGCCCCCAAACGCTA
>JAHCJW010000245.1 GCA_026126125.1 Devosia sp. | reverse complement strand
CGCCACATCTCGGCCCGCGCCAGCGGCTCGGCCGGCACCAGCCCGCCAACGGCTTGTGGCGTATAGAAATCTTCCACCGCATGGATAGAGGCAAGAATGCCGATCACCGGGATTTCGCTCTCGGTGACCAGAATAGGCAGCGTCGCCGCCGGGTTGAGGTCGAGCAGATGGTCCTCGCGCAGCCAGGGTTTTACCTCCTCCACGTCGAGCGGCACGCCATATTCGGCACACATCAGCCGAATGAGGCGCGAGGCTGGATCAAGGGGATAGTGCACAAGCGTGGGCATGGACAGGCTCTGGCTGGAGGATGGCCGCTGCGCCTCTCTGCGCTTGGCGTTCAAAACGAACAAAGCTAAGAGGAGGCACGCGCGGCCCAGATACGAGTTAGGGGATCAGATGAACGCCGATCAAGGTCTTTTTGTGCCGCTGGTCCTGGGAATTATCGAAGGCCTTACCGAATTCCTTCCAGTGAGCTCGACCGGCCATCTGTTGCTGGCCGGTCATTTCTTCGGCCTTAGCCAACCGGCGACCTTCATCGTCCTCATCCAGCTCGGCGCCATCCTGGCGGTGATCACCGTCTATTTCGCCAAACTGGGCCTGCTCATCCGCGATGCGCTGACCGGCAAGGCCTATGCCTGGCACTTTGCCGTGGCGGTGGTTCTGGCCTGCCTGCCGGCGGTGGTGGTCGGCGTGCTGGCGCGCGATTATATCCAGCAGGTGATCTATGAATCGCCCCTGGTCATCTGCATTTCCCTGCTGGTTGGCGGGGTTATCCTGCTCATCGTCGACCGCATGCCCAAGGCCGAGAAGTACGACGATATCTACCAGTTTCCCTGGCATCTGGCCCTGATCGTCGGACTGTTCCAGATGCTCAGCCTCATCCCCGGCGTGTCGCGCTCGGGCTCGACCGTGGTCGGCGCCATGCTGTTCGGCGCGTCGAAGCGCTCGGCCGCCGAATTCACCTTTTTCATCGCCCTGCCCATCATGGTGGGCGCCTTCGGCTATGATCTCTACAAGAGCCGCGAGCTGATCGATTTGAGCCTGGGGCTCAATATCGCCATCGGTTTTGCCGCGTCCTTCGTCGTCGGCACGCTGGTGGTGAAATATCTGCTCGACTTCGTCTCGCGCCACGGCTTCGCTCCCTTCGCCTGGTGGCGCATTGCCGTCGGCGGGGCCGGGTTGCTGGCGCTGGTGGTGTTTGGACTTTAAGGCGCTCGACATCGAGCCGATACCCCGCCCCCACCAGCTGCCGCCCGGACCAGCCGGCCCAAAGCGACTGGAGCTGATCTGAAAGACACGCGCCGCGCTTTTAGAGCATGTTTCCCGAAAGTGGCCCCGGTTTCGGGACAAAGACATGCGTAAAAACAAAGAGCTAAAGCGACTGGAGCTGATCTGAAAGACACGCGACGCGCTTTAGCGCGTCGCGGGGTCGAGGCCCTTGTAATTGGCCGGGATCGAGAAATAGGACCGCGGGATATCGACGCCGGTCTGCACGTCATAAAGCGAGAAGGTCAGTTCGGCCCCGCTCGGCTCGACCAGGCTCCACTGCGCCAGATCCTTGGTGTCGACGTCGAAAATCAGCGACACCTGCACGGTGCCGGCGACGGTCTGGTCGATGACGGTGATGGCCATATAGCCATCCGAGGTGGTCACATCCACGACATTGGCGTTGAGCAGATTGATCTGGTCGCCGAGGAACTGCCGGAGCGGGATCGAATCCTGCGGATAGGCGTAATAGGTCTCGTCCTGGCGGTTGAGCACATAGAAGCCGCGCCCCACAGAGACGATCTCCTCGCGGCTGGGCGGATTGTAGCGGAAGCGCACCTTGTCGGGGCGCTCGAGGAAGAACGTGCCTTCGGTGCGCCCGCCATTGGTGTCGATCTGCAGGAACCGTCCCGCCATTGTGCGGATGGCGGTATTATGCGCATTGATCTCGCCGATCAATTGCTGCTCCTCCGCCGTCAAGGTTCGGCCCTGGGCCAGAACCGGAAGAATGGGGGCCAGAGCGGCAGCGGCACCGAGCAGAAGAGCGTGGCGGCGAATCATCGTATGGGATTTCCTCGCAGACGTTTTCAAGTCAAACTAACCTAGGCAGCAATTGCGGCAAGAGGTGGAAGGTTCCCCGTCCACCGCCCCGCTCTTGCTCCAGTGGAGAATACGATCACCATGAAGCGCATTTCCCTCCTCCTTATGTCGGTGATGATGAGCACAATGCCAAGTCTTGCGGCGCTGCCGCCGCATTTTCAGCGCCAGGCCGAAATCGACGCCGTGCTCCAGGCCGCCGTCGAGATTTTGGGGGTCGAGCAGCCGGTCGATGCCATTCGCTTCATCGAAACTGATCGCTATGAGGTGCTTTCGGGCGCCTGCACCATGGTGGTGCGGATCATCGACACTCCGGGCGGCAAAACCGAAGGCTGGGTCGGGCCGCGGCAATTCACCGCCCTGCCCGAAGCCCCCAAATGCCCGCCGGTGCGGTGACAAGCCGGCCAAACAAACAGCTAAAGCGCAGGAAGCTGATCTGAAAGAAACACCACGCGCTTTAGTTGAACACCCGTCGCGGCTTGAACTGGCCGAACTCGACATGGCCGGTCGCGACAACCTTGCCGCGGAAACTGGCCCAGCATTCATCGAGGCTGGCGGGGGCGCCAGCCCCGGTCAGCAGCACCGGATTGCCATGGCTGACGGCGGTGGCCTGCACCGGATCGAGCCGGATCTCGGGCAGTTCGACAAGACCCGCCGAAACGGGCGCGATCAGTCCATCGCGCGCCGCGCCTTCCTCGGCCGCTTCCAGCTCTTCGATGGTGACGGCGTCGGCATCGGTAAAGGGCCCGACCGCGGCGCGGTGCAGGCTCCCCACATGGCCGCGTGTGCCCAGCGCCTCGGCGATGTCGCGGGCCAGCGAGCGCACATAGGTGCCCTTGCCGCAGGTCACTTCCAGAACGCTTTTGTCGCTGCCATGCTCGAGCACGGCGATCGCGTCGATATCGACGGGGCGGGGGGCCAGCTCGACGGTTTCCCCGGCGCGCGCCAGATCATAAGCGCGCTCGCCATCGATCTTGAGTGCCGAAAAGGCTGGTGGGCGCTGCAGGATCGTGCCGGTGAATTGCGGCAGCAGCGCTTCGAGCGCTGCCCGCTCGGGGCGCGCTTCGGAGGTGGCGATCACTTCGCCTTCGGTGTCGTCGGTGCTCGTCGCCGCGCCCCAGACGATCGAGAAGCGATAGATCTTGGTGCCGTCCTGCACCTGCGGCACCGCCTTGGTGGCTTCGCCCAGCGCGATGGGCAGGATGCCGGTCGCCA
>JAHCJW010000244.1 GCA_026126125.1 Devosia sp. | reverse complement strand
ATCTTTACGGAAACAAATGGGACCTCATCGAGCCGCGGCGCTGAGCCTTCTGTTCTGTGCGCCGGCCCTGGCTCAGTCGCCCGGCTGGGGGTTTTCGCCGCTGCCCGGCGAAGGCGATCGCGCCGCGATGGGGTGCGACCGCGCGGCGCGGCCCGATGATTTCTTCTGTGTCGTGGTCCGCTGCGAGGACGATTTTTCGCCCGGGCTCCATCTTTACACCAGCCGCGTCTCCGGCGCGCTGGGCCGCTGGGTGCTGACGCTCGATCGCGAGGAGCGCCAGATCGAAATCGCCGAGGTCGTGCCGCCCTATTCGGGTCGGATTGTCGCTGCTGACGGTTGGCTTCTCGAAAGGATCAGGCAGGGCGCCTATATCTATCTGCGCCATGCCCAGGATGACGAGGCCCCGTTTCGCTTCATCAGCCTGTCCGGCTCGCTCCTCGCCATGGAAGAGGCGCTCTATTGGTGCGCCCCGCGCCTGCCGCCGTCCGAACAAAACGTCCTTCCGGGCGTTGCAACCGAACTCGAAACTGGAGAAGACCCATGAATCGTCGCCCGCTTGGTCGCAGTGAAATCGTCATCGAACCGCTGGTTCTGGGTGGCAATGTGTTCGGCTGGACCGTGGATGAGCAAAAGGGTTTCGACATTCTCGACGCCTATGTCGATGCCGGTTTTTCCGCCATCGACACCGCCGAGGGCTATCCCAACTGGGTGCCGGGCAACCCGCCGGGCATGAGCGAAACCATCATCGGCAAATGGCTCAAGGCGCGCGGCAATCGCGACAAGGTGCATATCTTCACCAAGGTCAATTCCGGCAAGCAGCCCGGCGGGCTCAAGCCCGACGCCATCAAGGCCAGCGTCGAAGCGTCGCTCAAGCGCCTTCAGACCGACTATATCGATCTTTATTTCAGCCACTGGCCCGATGCCGAAGCCAGCCATGAGGAAACGCTCGAGGCCTATGATCTGCTGGTGCGGGCGGGCAAGGTGCGCAGCATCGGCGCCTCCAATTACGACAGCGCCATGATGAAGGCGGCGCTCGACACCGCCATCGTCAAATCGCTGCCGCGCTACGAGGTCACCCAGCCGCTGTATAATCTCTACGACCGCCAGCAATTTGACGAATTGCGGCCGTTCCTGCTCGAGCACGAGGTCGGCGCCATCCCCTATTACAGCCTCGCCGCCGGCTTCCTCACCGGCAAATATCGCTCGGCCGAGGACAAGGGCAAATCCTCGCGCGGCGGCGGCATGGACAAATATCTCAACGACAAGGGGTTTGCCATTCTTGCCGCTCTCGACGCGGTGGCGAAGGAAACTGGTGCCACCCCGGCCGAACTTGCTCTGGCCTGGCTCGTGGCGCAGCCCGGCGTCAGCGCGCCCATCGCCTCGGCCTCCTCGGTCGAACAGGTGGCGAGCCTCGCCAGGGGCGTCCGCCTGGCGCTGACGCCGGAACAGAACGCGACCCTGACCAAAGCCGGCGCTTAGCGCATGTCTCCCGAAAGTGGGCACCGGTTTCGGGACAAAGACATGCGCAAGGAAAAGAGCGAAAGCGCATGTCTGCCCGAAAGTGGGCACCGGTTTCGGGACAAAGACATGCGCAAAGACAACGAGCGAAAGCGCATGTCTGCCCGAAAGTGGGCACCGGTTTCGGGATAAAGACATGCGCAGAAATAAACAGCGAAAGCGCATGGCGCGGGTCTGAATCAAATGCGACGCCGTTTAACGCCGGGGCGGAAGGCTTCGTCTTCGGCCAGGCTGGCGGGTGATGTCTGCCCTTTTTGCCTCCATGGTCCCCGGGGACGCCCCTGGGGGCCGCGTTTTCCGGCGCAGTTGTGCAAGATTTGGCTTCCAGTAAAACCCTGTGGGCGAGCCCGGCTGCCGCGCTTTCGAGAAACAAACCACCGCGCCGCGCGATCTTTGTGGCGCATCGTTACTTTGCCCGCTTGGCCTCATCTGGCGACTGGGCCATGATGCACTTCTAGACCGCTCCGAATCGCGCCCCCGTCTCATCGGCGGGGGCACGATTTTGTGGCTTGCGCCGCCCGGACATGCCGTCGCTCTTCCTGGACACCGAGAGAATGACCAAAAATTCTGAGCAGCCGATCGATATTTTCCAGCCGGGGGCCAAGGGGCTGCAGCACAATGGCTTGCGGCGCAACAATGAACGGGCGGTGCTGACGGTCATCGGTTTCAACCCCGGCCTGTCCAATGCGGAAATTGCCCGCATGTCGGGTCTGGCGCCGCAGACCGTATCGGCCATTCTCAATGACATCGAACGCGCCGGTCTCATCGAACGCGGCCCGGTGCTGCGGGGCCGTCGGGGCCAGCCCGCCATGCCCATCTTTCTCAAGGCCGAGGGTGGCTATAGTATCGGCATTGAAATCGGCTGGTGCCACGCCCAGGTGCTGGTCATCGATCTGCATGGCCGCATCGTCGGTCACCGGCGCTTCGACTACGCCTTTCCCGACCCGCGGACCATTATCGACACCATTGCCGGCCATGTCACCGCGCTGCTCGCCGATTGGCCGGCGGTACGGCTCGAGCGGCTGGCCGATATCGGCGTCGCCATGCCGGGCAAGCTCGCCGATGGCCTGCCGGCCTTTGGCGCCGACGAGGCCAGCATCGCGCTCTGGCGCACGCTCGATGTAGGGCGCGAACTCGAAACTCGTCTGGGCCTCCCCGTCTCCATCTTCAATGACGGCAATGCCGCCTGCTGGTCGGAATTCCTTGCGCTCAAGCGCCAGCGCCCCTCCAATTTCATCTATCTGCTGGTGTCCACCTATGTCGGGGCCGGGATCATCGGTGAGGGGCGCCTGTGGGAGGGCACGAGCGGCCATTCCTCCGATCTGGGCGCCATGCTGGTGCCGGCCGAAGATGGTCCGCGCATGGCCTCGCGCATTGCCTCCCTGTCCGCCCTGATGCAGCGGCTGCGGGCCGCCGGCTTTACCCTCGATGCGGCGCGGGTCGATGAATGGGACTGGGCGGCGATGGAGCCAGAAGTCGCGGCATGGCTCGACAGCGCGGCCTGGGCGCTGGCGCTGGTGGTGTTCAATACCACGCGGGTCATCGAAGCCGGGCTGGTGGTGCTCGACACCATCCTGCCCGCGCCGATTTCCGAGCGCCTTCTGGCGCGTCTCAGCGAGCATGTGCAGGCGCTGCCGCCCTTTGGCGGGCCGCCGCCCCGCGTCGTCGCCGGCCATCTGGGGCGTCTCGCCCCCGCCGTCGGCGCCGCCGAGCTGCCCATCTACCGCCGCCACTTCTCCCGCGACCAGCTCGAAGGCCGCTGAGCACGCCGCGCGAACGACACCGCAGCGCGTGCAAGCGCTAAAGCGCGTCGCGATCTTTCAGATCAGCTCTCTGCACTTTAGCTCTTTGTCTTGTCGCATGTCTTTATCCCGAAAC
>JAHCJW010000243.1 GCA_026126125.1 Devosia sp. | reverse complement strand
ATGGCGATGGTGAAAAAGCCGGTGAGGCTGAGCCAGGGGGCCTGAAGGTTGTTCTTGCCCTGCGCCAGCAATTCCCCGAGCGAAGGCGAGCCGGGCGGCAGGCCCAGCCCGAGAAAATCGAGCGAGGTGAGGGTGGCCACCGAGCCCGACAGGATGAAGGGCATGAAGGTCAGGGTCGCCACCATCGCATTGGGCAACAGGTGCCGCCACATGATGGTGCGGTTGGAGACGCCCAGCGCCCGCGCGGCGGTGACATATTCGAAATTGCGGGCGCGCAGGAATTCGGCCCGCACGATGCCCACCAGCGACACCCAGGAAAACAGCAGCAATATGCCCAGCAGCACCCAGAAACTGGGCGCGATCACCCGCGAGATGATCAAAAGCAGATATAGCGCCGGAATGGCGGTCCAGATTTCGATCAGGCGCTGGGCGATGAGATCGGTCCAGCCGCCGAAATAGCCTTGCGTCGCCCCCGCGACGATGCCGACCGCCGACGAGATCACCGTCAGGATCAGTCCGAACAGGATGGAAAGGCGGAAGCCATAGACCAGCCGCGCGAAGACGTCGCGCCCCCGGTCGTCGGTACCCAGCCAGTGGGAATTGCCGATATGGCAATTGGGATCGTCCACCCCCAGCGGATAGCGGGCGCAGAACTCTTGGCGCCCCATCATCCAGCTCGGCGGATTGGCGCCCGAATAGGGCAGATAGGTGTCGATCGTCAGATAATCGAAACGCACCGGCGGCCAGATGGACCAGCCATTGGCGGCGATTTCGTCGGCGATGTAGGGCTGGCGATAATTGGTGGTGGCGAGAAAGCCGCCGAATTTGGCTTCGGGATAGGTAACCAGCGCCGGCACCAGAAGCTCGCCCTTGTAGGAGACGAGGATCGGCCGCTCATTGGCGATGAATTCGGCCCCGAGCGTCACAATAAACAAAGCGAGGAAGATCCACAGCGACCACCAGCCGCGCCGATTGGCCTTGAAATTGGCGAGCCGCCGGCGATTGAGGGGGGAGAGGGCGCGGCTCATGCGTCGCGGCTTTCGAAATCGAGCCGCGGATCGACCCACATATAGGCGAGGTCGGAAATCAGCCCGATGACCAGTCCGAGCAGCGAGAAGATATACAGCGTGGCAAACACCACCGGATAATCGCGATTGGCGATGGATTCAAAGCCCAAAAGCCCCAGCCCGTCGAGCGAGAAGATCGTCTCGATCAGGAGCGAGCCACCGAAAAACGCCCCG
Source organism: Devosia sp. (assembly GCA_026126125.1). Taxonomy (GTDB): domain Bacteria; phylum Pseudomonadota; class Alphaproteobacteria; order Rhizobiales; family Devosiaceae; genus Devosia. The sequence continues at coordinate 2,175 of JAHCJW010000243.1, read as the reverse complement.
ATAAAGGCGCCGGGAAACCCGGCGATGATCAGCATCATGGCGTTGCGGAACACATGGCCGTAGAGCACCTGCCGCTCGCTCAGGCCCTTGGCCCGCGCCGTCACCACATATTGCTTGCCGATCTCGTCGAGGAAGGAGTTCTTGGTCAACAGCGTCGCCGTGGCGAAGGCTCCGAGCCCCATGGCGGTGATCGGCAGCACCAGATGCCAGGCATAATCGAGAAGCTGCCGCCACCAGGGAAAGAAGTGAAACCCCGACGAGGTCAGTCCGCGCAGCGGAAACACCGACCAGAAACTGCCGCCGGCGAACAGGACGATCAGCGCGATGGCGACGAGAAAGCCGGGCACGGCATAGCCGATGATGATCAGGCTCGACGTCCACACATCGAAGCGCGAACCGTCGCGCCGCGCCTTGGCGATGCCGAGCGGAATGGAAACGCCATAGGCGATCAGCGTCATCCATAGCCCGAGCGAGATCGATACCGGCATTTTTTCCTTGATCAGGTCGATGACCGAAATGTCGCGATAATAGCTCTCGCCGAAATCGAAGCGCAGATAGTTCCAGATCATGGAAAAGAAGCGCTCGAGCGGTGGCTTGTCGAAGCCGAACTGCTTTTCGATGCGCTCGACCAGCTCGGGCGGCAGGCCCTCGCTGCCGCGATAGCCGCCGCGGCTTGTCGGTCCGGGCGAGGCGGTCCCATCGCCGCCGCCGCCGGTGACGCGCTCGCTCAAGGCGACGTTCTGCCCGGAAAGATTGGCCAGCGCCTGTTCGACCGGCCCGCCGGGGGCGAATTGGGTGATGGCAAAGGAGACGGCCATGATGCCGAAAAGCGTCGGGATCATCAGCAAGAGTCGGCGGATGATATAGGCGCCCATCTCGTCTCCGCAGCTGTGTCCCCAACATCTTTCCGGCCCGGCTCGGGTCGGCAAATCACCTTGCGGTGAGAGGACTTGGCCCGAATGCACCATTTGCGCGACGATTTGGCAATCGGGCTTTGGGGGCAGTTGCGCGGCTGGCCATCCCCCGCTTGCCACCTTTGAGCTCCCCCGTCACAATTGCCCCCTCAACCCCGGAGTGCCCATGAATTATCAGACCATCGCCCAGATCCGCGATTCCAGCGTGGCGCGGATCCTTGTCGTGGCGTTGCGCGCGCATGGGTTCCACCCGCTGGACCCACGCGATGGGGGCCTGCCCGGCGTGCGGCCGATGTTCGGCACGGAAGGCATTCGGATCGACGTGCCGGAAAACGAGGCGGAGGATGCAACGATCCTTCTTGAAGACCTGTTGAAGGACATGGAGGGGGCGTCTCCCGCAAAACCGCCATATTGACAATCCAGCATGACTTGGCGGGTCTGGCGGTTGAACCTTGCGGCGGCTTTGGTTTATAAGCCGCCCAAAGTGTTAATTTCCTTTAAGCCTTAGGGCAGGAGCAACTCTATGAATGTTCGGATGCGCGGAGCCATTTCCGTCCTGAGCGTAGGCGCGGCGGCTCTGCTGCTCGCCGCCTGTTCGCCGACTGGCCGCTCCAACACGGCCGGTCTCAATGTCGTCAGCGCGCCCCAGCAATTGCAGCCGGTCCAGTCTTCGTCGGTGCAGCAGAATACCCTGCCGGCCATCGGGGCCACCGGTACGCCGGCGCCGGGTCTGTCGGGAACCCCGGTTCTGGGGGGGCAGCCCGCCGCTCCGGCCGGCACGCAGATCGCCAACAACAGCTCCATCGTCACGTTGGGCCAGCCCTCCACCGGTTTCAGCGCCGGGCCGGAAGGCGTGTGGACCGTGACCGCCGGGGCGCAGACCTGCCAGCTCAACCTGCCGATGACCGCCAAGACCGGCACCAATTATTATCGCGCCTCCGCGCCGGGCTGCACCGTGCCGCAGATCGCCTCGGTCACCGGCTGGCAGCAGGTCGGCAGCCAGCTTCAGCTCTATGATGATAACGGCAATATCGCCGCCTTCCTCGCCCCCTCCAGCGGCCGCTATATCGGCACCATGGGCGGCGGCCAGGCCATCGCCATGTCGCGCTAAGGTTTGCAAAGCCGGTCCTTGGGGCCGGCTTTCTGCGCTCCTGCCCGCGCATCGCGTACACTCACCCGGACACAGTATTCTCGCTTGTCGTCATTGCCCGGCTTGTTCCGGCAATCCCGACAAGGCTGTCACCTCGCATGGACCACCGGC
>JAHCJW010000242.1 GCA_026126125.1 Devosia sp. | reverse complement strand
CTTGGCTTGGCCCGGTTCGTCGCAATGGCCGCCAGCGGGTCGTCGGGCCAGTTGTGGCGCGGATAGCGGCCCTTGAGGTCCTTGGCCACATCCTTCCACGAGCCACGCCAGAAGCCGGGCAGATCGCGCGTCGTCTGGATCGGGCGGTGGGCGGGCGAGAGCAGCACCAGCAGCAGCGGCACCTTGCCATTGACGATGGCGGGGTGACGGTCGAGCCCGAACAGTTCCTGCACGCGGATTTCGAGCGCCGGGCCGTTTTCCGCTCCATAGTCGATGGGCAGATGGTTGCCCGAGGGGGCGTGGAAATGGCTGGGCAGGAGGCGCTCGATCTCCTGGCGCCGGGACCAGGGCAGCATGGCGTCGAGCGCCTGGCCGAGGTGATCGGCACTGATGGCGGCCAGCCGCGTTTCGCCTTCAAGATGCGGCGCCAGCCAGGACGGGTCAGCCGCCAGCGCCGCGTCGGACAGGTCCGGCCAATCGTCTCCGAGCCGCTGGTGGAGATAGGTGGCGCGGGCCCGCACCGCCTTTTGCTCCTTGCTCCAGCTGAGCGTTTCCGGCCGTTTCAGCGCCGCTTCGGCCAGGAGCGCCGCCGCGGCGGCAAAATCGCTCACCGGCGCCGGCTCGTCGGCCAGGCGCAGCGCATCGAGCCGGCGCTGGCGCCGCGCCCGCACCGCCCCCGAGGCCGCGTCGAAGGCGAGGATGGTCTGGGCGCTGATATGGCAGACAAACAGGGTTTCGAGATCGTCCGGGGCGAGGGCGGCCGCCGCGCGGATCCGCCCCTGCGTCGCGGTGCCGGTGACATCGGCGACGACGAGGAAAGGGGCGCCGGCAAGCGGATGTGTCTCCTCGATCTGCGCCTGCCGGCCATTGGCGAGGCGGAAACGGCCGCGCGCTCCGGCCGGCTGCGCCACCCGGTCGGGAAAGGCGCGGGCGAGGTGATGGCCCGGATCGAGCCGATCGCCCACCCTCCCGCCCGCCAGTGTCGTCCAGCGGCGCGAAAGGCTTCGCGCCTCCTCGGCGCGGCGCGAGCGATCGGTGCGGAACCGCTCCAGCCGGCGCCCCAGATCGATGTCGTCGCCCCCCAATCCCCGCTCGCCGATCAATACGGCGAGCTCGGCCGCCGTCGCCGCATCGCCATCCGCGCCGCCGGCGACCACCATATGCGCCAGCCGCGGATGCAGCGGCAGTCGGGCCAGGGCCCGGCCCGCCGGGGTGAGATGCCCCGCCGCGTCGATGGCGTCGAGCCGGGTGAGCAGCGCTTTCGCTTCGGCCCAGGCCGGTGAAGGCGGCGGATCGAGAAAGGCCAGCGCCGCCGGATCGGTAACGCCCCAGGCGGCCAGATCGAGCACGAGGCCGGATAGATCGGCGGCGAGGATTTCGGGCGTGTCGAAGGGCTCGAGCGCCGCCGTCTGCCCCTCGGGCCAGAGGCGAATGCAGACGCCCGCACTGGTGCGGCCGGCGCGGCCGCGACGTTGATCGGCCCCGGCCCGGGAAACGCGGGTGGTGGCGAGTGTGGTGAGGCCCGTTGCAGGCTCATAGACCGGCACCCGGCGAAAGCCGGCATCGACGACGATGCGGACGCCTTCAATGGTCAGCGAGGTTTCGGCGATCGAAGTGGCGAGCACGATCTTGCGCCGGCCCGGCGGGGCGGGTCGTATCGCAGCGTCCTGCTCGGCCGGTGTCAGCTGGCCATAGAGCGGGGCGAGGTCGATATCGGGGGCGAGGCGGGCGGCGAGGCGCTCGGCGGTACGGATGATTTCGCCCTGTCCGGGCAAAAACACCAGCGCCGACCCCTCATGCTCGCGCATGGCCTTGAGAACCGCGAGCGCCGCCTGCTCGTCGAGCCGTTGCAGCGGGTCGGGCGGAGCATGAACGGTTTCGACCGGAAAAACCCGGCCGGGGCTGTCGATCACCGGCGCGTCGCCGAGCAGCTTTGCCACCCGCGCCCCATCGATGGTGGCGGACATGACGAGGATTTTGAGATCGGGCCGCAGCGCGCGCGCGTCGAGGGCCAGCGCCAGCCCCAGATCGCCATCGAGGCTGCGCTCGTGGAATTCGTCGAAAATGACGGCGGCTACGCCGGAGAGCTCGGGATCGTCGAGCATCATCCGGGTGAAGACGCCTTCGGTGACCACCTCGATGCGGGTTTTGGCCGAAATTTTTGCGTCCATGCGCACGCGATAGCCCACCCTCTGGCCGACATCCTCGCCCAAAAGCCGCGCCATCTGCCGGGCGGCGGCGCGGGTCGCCAGCCGGCGCGGCTCGAGCATGACGATGCGCCGATCACCGCGCCAGGGCGCGTCAAGCAGCGCAAGGGGCACGCGCGTGGTCTTGCCGGCGCCGGGCTGGGCGATGAGCACGGCGCCGAATTGCCCCATCAGCGCCGCGCCGAGGGCGGGCAGGACGGCATCGATCGGCAGCGGCGGCATGGGCATGGGAAAGATCCTTTACCCGGTGCTTACCCGGCTGGTGTAAATGGCTCAAGCTCTTGGCTTCAAGACGCATTTCCATCGCCGGTCTTGCGGACGAGATTCCGCTGCCGCACTGTGCCAGTTTGTGCCGGAGGACGCATGCAACTCACGCGGATCAGCAATAGCGAGCTTACGCTCGACGTGGCAGCGCTGGGCGCCGAAATGCAGGCGCTCTCCACCCGCGATGGACGCAACTGGCTGTGGAGCGGCGACGCCACTTTCTGGACCGGACGCTCGCCGGTGCTGTTTCCCATGGTGGGGCGCGCGCCGATGGATACGATTACCGTCGAGGAACGGCGTTTTTCGATGGGCCAGCACGGCTTCGCCCGGCGCAGCGCCTTCACCCTCATCGATGAATGGCGCGAGAAATGCACCTATCGGCTGGAGGCGTCGGAGCCGACCTTTGCCATGTATCCCTTCGATTTCCGGCTCGATATCGAGCATCGTCTCGAGGGGCGGGCGGTGGTCGTCACCGCCGAGGTCAGCAATCGCGATCACCGCGTCATGCCCTATGGTATCGGCTTTCACCCCGCTTTCGCCTGGCCGCTGCCGGGCGGCGAGGGCCAGCGCCACACGGTGCGGCTCGACAATGGCGGCGAGCCGGAGCTGTTTCGCCTTTCGGGCGGGCTGGTCGATCGCGAGGCGCTGCCCTCGCCGTTCGAGCAGGGCGCGCTGACCCTCAACCACGCCGATTTTGTCGCCGACGCGATGATTTTTCCGCAGGGGGCCGGGGCGGGCCTCGTTTATGGCAGCGAGGCTGGCCCCCGCATCCATTTCACCTGGGAAAACCTGCCCAATCTGGCGCTCTGGACCAAGCCGGCCGCCGGCTTCATCTGTCTGGAGCCCTGGCATGGCATGGCGGCCGAAATGGGCGGCTCCGATGCGCTCGACCAGCGGCCCTATACGGTGCTGCTCGCCCCCGGCGCAGTGGCGCGCTACAGCTTCAAGGCGGAGCTGATCGGC
>JAHCJW010000241.1 GCA_026126125.1 Devosia sp. | reverse complement strand
GTGCTCAATCCCGGCTGGTTCTTCCGCCTCTCCACCGTCATCACCCTGGTGGGCGGCACGATGTTCCTGATGTGGCTGGGCGAGCAGATCACCGCGCGCGGGGTCGGAAACGGCATTTCGCTGATCATTTTCGCCGGTATCGTCGCCAATCTGCCCTCGACTGTCGCTCAGACGCTCGAGCTGAGCCGCACCGGCGCCATCCCGGGCTTCGCCGCCCTCGGCATGATCGTGCTGGCCTTGGTGGTGATTGCCATCATCGTCTTCTTCGAACGCGCCCAGCGCCGCTTGCTGATCCAGTATCCGAAGCGCCAGGTCGGCAACAAGATGTTCCAGGGCGACACCTCGCACCTGCCCTTGAAGCTGAACACGTCGGGCGTCATTCCGGTGATCTTCGGATCGTCCCTGCTGCTGCTGCCGGCGACCATCGCCTCGTTTGCCGCTCAAGGCGACGCGCCCAGCTGGTTGACCACGATCACGGCGCTTCTCGGCCGCGGCCAGCCGCTTTATCTGGCGGTGTTCGCTGTCCTGATCATGTTCTTCGCCTTCTTCTACACGGCTATCGTGTTCAATCCCACGGAGACGGCGGACAATCTCAAGCGCTCCGGCGGTTTCATTCCGGGCATTCGTCCGGGTGAACGCACCGCCCAGCATATCGACTATGTGCTCACGCGCATTACCGTGGTCGGCGCTCTCTACCTCACCGTGGTAGCGCTGATCCCTGAAGTGATGTTCAGCCAGCTCGCGGTCAGCCAGTTCATCGGCGGCACGTCTTTGCTGATCATGGTGACGGTGACCCTCGATACGGTCAGCCAGATCCAAAGTCACCTGGTGGCCCAGCAATATGAGGGGCTGCTCAAGAAATCCCGGCTTGGTGGAGGCAAGCGTCGATGAGATTGATCCTGTTGGGACCCCCGGGGGCGGGGAAGGGGACGCAGGCCAAGATTCTGGTCGAGGCTTTTGGCATCCCCCAGCTTTCCACTGGCGATATCCTGCGCGCCGCCATCGCGGCCCAGACGCCTCTGGGGCTGGAGGCCAAGGCCATTGTCGATCGCGGGGATCTTGTATCCGACGCCATCGTCAATGGGATCGTTTCTGAGCGACTCGATGCCGAGGACTGCAAGCCCGGCTTTATTCTCGATGGCTTCCCCCGCACGATTGCCCAGGCTGAAGCTCTGGGCGACATGCTGGCGGACAAGGGCGTTTCGCTCGATGCCGTCATCGAGATCAAGGCGGATGCCGACGTGCTGGTGCAGCGCGTCATCAACCGCGCCAAGGAATCGGGCGGCGCCCGCGCCGACGACAATGAGGAAGTGCTGCGCAAGCGCCTCGGCGTCTATTCCGAACAGACCGCGCCGCTGGTCACCTACTACACCGACAAGGGCCTTTTGCGGGCCGTCGACGGTATGGAGCCGGTAGCCGACGTGACCGCCGCCATCAAATCGGCGTTGTCCGCGTAATTTCGATAGGGCAGGGACTGTTGACTCTGCCCGGTCGAATCCTTAAAGAACCGCATCAGTCTCATGGATTTTTGGGCTGGATTCGGTTCTCAACCATGGTTGGGGGTCGAGATCCGGTCCCTTGTTGTTTAAGGACACCCGCCGCGATGGCGCGTGTTGAATGAAGGAGAGCAGACGTGGCTCGTATTGCTGGCGTCAATATCCCGACGAACAAGCGCGTTGTTATCGCGCTGCAGTACATTCACGGTATCGGTGACAAGTTTGCGGTCGACATTTGCGAGAAGGTCGGCATTCCCGCCGAGCGCCGCGTCAATGAGCTGACCGACGCCGAAGTCATCCAGATCCGTGAAGCGATCGACCGCGACTATGTCGTGGAAGGCGATCTTCGCCGCAACGTGGCGATGAACATCAAGCGCCTGATGGACTTGGGCAATTACCGTGGCCTGCGTCACCGCCGTGGCCTGCCGGTCCGTGGTCAGCGCACCCACACCAATGCCCGCACCCGCAAGGGTCCGGCCAAGCCGATCGCCGGCAAGAAGAAGTAATTCCGCGCCCGCTTTGGCGGGCCGGTCAGATGTTTCGAAAGTGGCGGGTTATGGCCTTTGGGCTACATGATCCGCTTCTTTCATGGTGGAGCTGCTGGCACTACGGCAGCGCCGATACCCAAGAGGACATGAATGGCTAAGACTGAAACCACGCGCATCCGCCGCAAGGAGCGCAAGAATATCACTTCGGGCGTTGCACACGTGAACGCCTCCTTCAACAACACCATGATCACCATCGCCGACATGCAGGGCAACACGATTTCGTGGTCGTCCTCGGGCGTGATGGGTTTCAAGGGCTCGCGCAAGTCGACCCCTTATGCCGCCCAGGTTGCCGCGGAAGATGCTGCCAAGAAGGCACAGGAACACGGCATGAAGACCCTCGAGGTCGAAGTGCGTGGTCCCGGTTCGGGCCGTGAATCCGCTCTTCGGGCTCTCCAGGCCGCTGGTTTCAACGTCACCTCGATCCGCGACGTGACCTCGATTCCGCACAACGGTTGCCGTCCGCGCAAGCGGCGCCGCGTCTAAAGACTAGACCACTTGGTAAACTCCCGGCTTTTGCAGCCGGGAGTCCTATTGTGTTTGCGGCGGGGCGGCCTTTGCGGGCCGCGAATTTGAAAGGACAATACCGTGACGATCCAGAGGAACTGGCAGGAACTCATCAAGCCGACCAAGCTGGAGATTGTTTCGGATGGCGTCGATGCGCGCCAGGCTTCGGTGGTTGCCGAGCCTCTCGAGCGCGGCTACGGCCTTACCCTGGGCAACGCCCTGCGTCGCGTACTGCTGTCGTCCCTTCAGGGCGCCGCAGTCACCGCGATTCAGATCGACGGCATTCTGCACGAATTCTCGTCTCTGCCCGGCGTGCGTGAAGACATCACCGATCTGGTGCTGAACGTCAAGGAAATCGCCATCAAGATGGGTGGCGAGGGCCCGAAGCGTCTGACCCTTTCCCGGCAGGGCCCGGGTGCGGTGACGGCTGGCGACATCAAGGTGTCGGGCGACATCGAAGTGCTCAATCCCGAGCTCGTGATCTGCCATCTCGACGATGGTGCCGAGATCAATATCGAGTTCACCGTCAATACCGGCAAGGGCTATGTCCCCGCCGACAAGAACCGCCCGGAAGATGCCCCCATTGGCTATATTCCGGTCGACGCCCTGTTCTCGCCGGTTCGCCGCGTGAGCTACAAGGTTGACGCGACCCGCGCCGGCGAAAGCTTGGACAAGGACAAGCTGACCCTGCAGGTGGAGACCAATGGCGGCGTGTCGCCGGAAGATGCCGTGGCCTATGCCGCGCGCATTCTCCAGGACCAGCTGTCGGTGTTCGTGAACTTCGAGGAGCCCAGCAAGGAAAAGGCACAGGATGCCGTTCCCGAACTGGCCTTCAACCCGGCGCTGCTCAAGAAGGTCGACGAGCTCGAGCTCTCGGTGCGCTCGGCCAACTGCCTGAAGAACGACAACATCGTCTACATCGGCGACCTCATCCAG
>JAHCJW010000240.1 GCA_026126125.1 Devosia sp. | reverse complement strand
CTCGCGCCGCACTCCGGACAGGCAAACTTCTGCGAGTACAGGTTCTCCTCGCCGTTCACCACCGCAACCAGCACGATCCCGTCGGCCAGCTTCGTTGCCGTTTCGATCGAGGCCTCCAGGCGCTTCTCGATGCCCGCCCGGATCAAAAGCCGGTCCACCACCACCTCAATGGTGTGGTTCCGGCGGCGATCCAGCGTAATCTCCTCGTCCAGCCCGCGCAGAATGCCGTCGATGCGCGCGCGCACGAAACCTTCACGGGCGAGTTTCTCCATCTCCTTCTTGTATTCGCCCTTGCGGCCGCGGACGATCGGCGCCAGGATCATCACCCGCTCGGCCTCGCTCAGCGTCATGATGCGATCGACGATCTGCCGCGTGGACTGCGGCGTGATCCGGACGCCGCATTTCGGGCAGTGCGGAATCCCGATCGAGGAATACAGCAGCCGCACGTAATCGTAGATCTCGGTAATCGTGCCCACGGTGGACCGGGGACTGCGAGACGTGGTCTTCTGCTCGATCGAAATCGCCGGGCTGAGGCCGTCGATGGAATCCACCTCGGGGCGCTCCATCTGGTCCAGAAACTGCCTCGCGTATGGCGAGAGCGTCTCCACGTACCGCCGCTGCCCTTCGGCATAGATCGTGTCGAACGCCAGAGACGACTTGCCCGAGCCGGACAGCCCCGTCATCACGATCAGGCTGTCGCGCGGCAGCTTGACGTCGATGCCCTTGAGATTGTGTTCGCGGGCACCGCGCACGATGATTTCCCGGTTGAGGCTGGGCTTTTCGGTCATATTCGATCCATAGCGTGTCGCGCCGGCGGGGAGGCGGCGGGCGAAGGCCAAGAAATAGGACTTCGGGGTGTCGCCCGCAAGTCAACTTGCCGGTTCAGATTGTCGTGAACGTAAGCAGAACAAAAAGGATTCGGTCAAGTCGGGTTACGGCAGGCCTGCTGACAAGGGGAGTCAGGAGGGGGAATTTTGCGCTTGCGTAGGGATGGATTGCCCGGACGAGCCGGGCAATGACGCTGGGGGCTTGTGCTAGGCTTTCATGCTGCCCGTCTGCTGGCGTCGTGTGTGCCAGGAGAAGGCTTCTTCGAGCAGATGCGGGGTGTGGCCGCCGCGGGCGAGGGCGCGGGTGAAATAGTCGTCGAGCTGGTCGCGATAGGAGGGGTGGACGCAATTGTCGATGACCCGGCGGGCGCGCTCGCGCGGGGCGAGCTCGCGCAGATCGGCCAGGCCGATCTCGGTGACGAGAATATCGACATCGTGTTCAGTGTGGTCGACATGGCTGACCATGGGCACGACCGAGGAAATCGCCCCGCCCTTGGCCAGCGACTTGGTGACGAACACCGAAAGATAGGCATTGCGGGCGAAATCGCCGGAACCGCCGATGCCGTTCATCATATTGGTGCCGTCGATATGGGTGGAGTTCACATTGCCGTAAATGTCGAATTCGAGCGCGGTGTTGATACCGATAATGCCCAGGCGCCGGATGATTTCGGGGTGGTTGGAGATTTCCTGCGGCCGCAGGATCAGCTTGTCCTTATAGGCGTCGAAATTGGCGAAGACGCGCTCGGCATAGGGCGCGCTGAGGGTGATCGAGGAGGCCGAGGCAAAGCTCAATTTTCCGGCGTCAAACAGGTCGAAAGTGGAATCCTGCAAGACCTCGGAATAAAGGCGCAGATGGTGGAAGGGGCCGTGCGCCAGGCCCTGCAGCACCGAATTGGCAATCGTGCCGATGCCGGCCTGCAGCGGCTGCAGGGTCAGGTCGAGGCGGCCCTTGGCCACTTCGCTCTCGAAAAAGCTGATCAGATGGCCGGCGATGGCGCTGGTTTCGCTGTCGGCCGGCAGCACGGAGGAGGCGCTGTCGATCTCGTTGGTGATGACGATGGCGGCGATTTTTTCGGGCGGAATGGGCACATAGGGCGTGCCGACGCGGCTGTCGCAGGCCATGAGCGGGATCGGGGCGCGGGTCGGGCGCTTGGAGGGAATATAAATGTCGTGCAGCCCATCGAGGCCGAGCGGCTGGGACAGGTTGATCTCGACGATGACCTTCTTGGCCAGGATGGCGAAGCTGGCCGAATTGCCAATCGATGTGGTGGGGATCAGACCGCCATCCTCGGTGATGGCGGCGGCTTCGACGATGGCGTAATCGATGGGGCCGAGCTGGTTGGAGCGAAGATGCTCCACCGTTTCGCTCAAATGCTGGTCGATGAACATGACCTCGCCGCGATTGATCGCCTTGCGCAGCGTCGGGTCGGCCTGAAAGGGCAGGCGGCGCGCCAGCACATGGGCCTCGGTCAGCATGCGGTCGATGTCGTGGCCGAGCGAGGCGCCGGTGATCAGGGTGATCTGGAACGGGTCGGTGCGGGCGCGTGTCGCCATGGCGATGGGTACGGCCTTGGCGTCGCCGGCCTTGGTGAAGCCGCTCATGCCGATGGTCATGCCATCCTTGATGAGCGCCGCGGCGGCTTCGGGCGTCACGATGCGCTCCATCAGCGCGGGGTGACGGATGCGGGAGGACAGGTCGGCGGGGTTCATGATCAACTCGTCGTCAGACTGCTTGGCATTCGATCCCTCCCTAACGGCAGCCAAGCCAGACGCGTTGATCCTGGTCAAGAAAAGATTGACGCAAACGGCGCTTTGTGGAACATATGAAGAACACTGGCGCGGGGCAGATGGGTGTCGGCGACCGCTGCCGTGTCGGAAAGATGTGGGCAATGGCAGAATAGGCGCACCGCGGCGGCGGAAGGGTTTATGCTGTGCCGCGAGTGGCGCGCCTTTTGGAAGGCTGCGCCTGCGAGCTGAGACAAAAGCGCTTCGAGGCCTTGCGCCCGGGGCTGAATTGGAAGGATGAGCGCCATGGCAGGCAGCGTGAACAAGGTTATTCTGGTCGGCAATCTGGGCAATGAGCCGGAAGTGCGGACGCTGAACAATGGCGGCAAGGTGGTGAATCTGTCGATCGCGACCTCCGAGCGCTGGAAGGATCGCAACACCGGCGAGCAGCGCGAAAAGACCGAATGGCACCGCGTGGTGATCTTTTCGGAAGGCCTGGTGCGCGTGGCCGAGCAATATCTGCGCAAGGGCTCCAAGGTCTATCTCGAAGGCCAGTTGCAGACCCGCAAATGGCAGGACCAGTCGGGGCAGGACAAATATTCCACCGAAATCGTGCTGCAGGGTTTTAACGCCCAGATGGTGCTGCTCGACGGGCGTGGCGACAATGTCGGCGAGGGTGGTGGCTATCGCGGCAATGACGATGCCGGGTTCCGCGGTGTGCGCGACCAGGGCGGTGGCGGCGGGCGGCGGCCCTCTTCCAATGCGCCGGCCTTCGAACCGGGCGGCATGGATGACGATATCCCGTTCTGATGCTCGCATCATTCGGTTTTGCAAGGAGGCGGCTGGCGTGATCCGGCCGTCTTTTTTTCTGGGTTGAGCCTGTCATCGCGGCAAACGCGGTGTTTTCCTCCCTCTTGACGGGGAGTGGTTAGCTCGGACGTTTCTGGTCTGATCGGCAGCGGTGTGGGTGAGATCATCCCCGCTCACGGACCCAAAGTGAGCCCTTCCTTCTCCAAAGCGCGTCGCGTTTCTTTCAGACCAGCTCC
>JAHCJW010000024.1 GCA_026126125.1 Devosia sp. | reverse complement strand
GGGCCCCTGGCTCTGGCTGTGCTCAACGCCGGCACCCATTCCGAAGTTACGGCGAACAGTTTCGATCTCGGGGAATTCCGTCGGATCATCGACACCAATGTGATGGGGACGGCGAACTGCCTTTCCGCGTTGCTCCCCGGTATGGTCGAACGCAAGGCGGGACGGGTCGCGATCGTGGCCTCGGTGGCCGGCTATCGCGGCCTGCCGACCGCCGCGGCCTATAGCGCCAGCAAGGCGGGGCTGATTGCCCTGGCCGAAGCGCTCAAGCCCGAACTCGAGAGCGCCAGTGTCGGCATGACCCTGATCAATCCCGGTTTTGTCGACACGCCGCTGACGCGCCGCAACAAATTTCCGATGCCGTTTTTGATCGATGCCGAGCGGGCCGCCCGCCTCATCGCCGATGGCCTCGAACGCGGCAAGTTCGAGATCGTCTTCCCCTGGCAGATGACGCTGCTGATGAAAATTCTGGGCGTCCTGCCCTATCCGCTCTTCTTCGCCATCACGCGTCGTTTGGTGCGGTTCTGAAACGCGATGGCCGCGCTCACCGGGGCGGCGCCGGAGTGTGTCGATAGATCTTCAATCCCTTGGCCAGCAGTTTCAACGCTTCCCAGTGGATGCCTGCCGTTACCTTCAGCGTCATCAGCGGATGGCGCCATACCGCCCGCAACAGGTTGGCGTCGGTCAGCGCGGCATGCGTGCCGGCAAAGGTGGCGCTGAGCAGCGGCCCTTCGCCGTCCGTTTCGTTGATCCCGATATGCACGCGCTCGCCGGGTGGCAGAATGCTGAAATTATAGGTGCAGTCCATCGGCATGAAGGGGGAAACGAAGAAGGTCTTGGCGCATTGGTGGCGCACCCGCCCGCCATTCGAGCCTTCGGCGGGCAGCACATAGGCGTGGCGCTCGCCATGGGTGTTGTGCACCTCGTAGACCAGACCCGCCAGTGTGCCGTCGCGCTTGTGACAGAAATAGACCGTCAGCGGATTGAACACATAGCCGAGCATGCGCGGATAACACAGAACCCGGATCGGCCCATCGGCGACGATGCCGGCCGATTGCAGCTGGGCTTCGACCCAGGGCCGCAAGGCGCCACCATCGCCGTGGTCGCGCTCGTGAAAACTGAGCGGACCCCAGCGATTATATGCAAAAAACCGCAGCTTGCGGTCGAGATCGGGCAAATCGTCGAGATCGAGCAGCAGACAAAACACCCGATAGTTCAGCCGGTGCGCCTTGGGGCGCAGCCGCTGGTGGACGACGACACCCTCATAGATCGCGGCGCCCGCGCTCATTCTGCGGCCAAAGCGGGCGGCGGCTCCGCGCTGATCCGCCCTGAGGCATTGGGCACGTTCCAGGGCCTGCGGACGCCGAAATTCTCTGCCACCGCGAGGCCCGATTGCAGCGCGTCCTCATGGAAGCCATAGCCGAAATAGCTACCGCAGAACCAGGTGTTGCGCCGGCCTTGCAGGCGCCAGAGTTCGCGCTGGGCCGAAAGGGCGCCATGGTCGAACAGCGGGTGGGTGTAGTTATAGCTGCCCTTGATGGTTTCTGGTCGCGGGGCATGGGCGGGATTGAGCGTCAAGATCAGCGGGTGGCGTTTGTCGAAATCCTGCAACCGGTTCATCCAGTAGCTGACGCAGAGCGCACGGTCATCGTCCTCGGTGCGGCCGCCAATATAATTCCAGCTGGCCCAGATATGGCGGCGCTTGGGCATCAGGCTGGGATCGTCATGCAGCACCGCCAGATTGTCGCTGTAGCGGAAGGCGCCGAGAAGGCGCGTCTCGAGCGGATCGGGGTCGGCGAGCAGGCCGAGCGAAATATCGGCGTGGGTTGCCAGAACCAGATCGGTGAACACGTCGCGTTCGCCCTTGGCGTCCTCGACGATGATGACGCCGTTCTCGCGGAAAATGCGCTTCGCTCCATTGGCCTTGAGCACATCGCCGGCAAAGCCGCGCGTCAGCGCCTCGACATAAGAGCGGCTGCCGCCCTTCACCGTGCGCCAGTTCACCCGCCGGCCCAGCGTGAACAATTGGTGGCTGGAAAAGAAGCGGACAAAGGCCTGCATGGGAAAGTCGCGGATTTCTCGCGTCGAACTCGACCAGATCGCCGCGCACATGGGCAGGATATGATGATCGACCAGCGCGCCGGAATAGTTGTGGCGCGCGAGAAAATCCCCCAGCGTCAGATCGTTCAGCTCCGGATGATCCACCATGCCGCCGGCATGGCTATAGAAGCGGGCGATATCGAGAAGCATTTTCCAAAAGAACGGCCGGGCAATATTACGCTTCTGTCCGACAATGCCGATGAGGTCGCTGGAATATTCGAAATTGCCATTGCCGGTGGAAGCGGCGAAGGACATGTTCGTCTCGACATTGGCGACGTTGAGATGGTCGAGCAGGGCGGTGAAGTTCGGATAATTCGCCTCGTTATAGACAATGAACCCGGTATCCACCGCAACCTGACCGCTCGGGGTGTCGACATCCACCGTATGGGCATGACCGCCGATCCAGTTCTCCTTTTCATACACCCGCACCGTGTGGCGCTGGCTGAGCAGCCAGGCTGCGGAAAGGCCGGCCATGCCCGCGCCGATGATGGCGATGCGGCGATTGGGGATGGATTGACGGCGGTCTGGATCGTGAAACAAAATTGCCCGGCTCCTTGATTACCGTTGTAGATACGGGACGGAAAACGGTTTGGATCGGACGATGCGGATTTTTTCTTCTGTGGCGATCCAGTGGCCCTGGCCCTGCGTATCGAGGGCATGTGGTCAGATGTTACGCAGATCGAAGACATACAGGGCGCAGCGCAGCAGCGGGCTGAATTGGTGCCGGCTTTTGCCATGTGCGAGGGGCCGCTGATGCCTCCCCCGCCCGAGCCTGCGCTGAGCAGCGGCGAGCATCGCTTCGCCGCCCATATCCTGGCCATAGCCCAGCATGCCGACCGGCAGGCCTTTCAGGCGCTGTTCGAATATTTCGCGCCACGCGTCAAATCCTATCTGATGCGGATGGGCGGCAGCGAAACCGGCGCTGAAGAGCTGGCGCAGGAAACCATGGTTCTGGTCTGGCGCAAGGCCGGGCTCTACGATCCCGCCAAGGCCAGTCCCGCCACCTGGATCTTCGCCATCGCCCGAAACCGGCGCATCGATGCCTTCCGCCGCGAAAAGCGCCCCGAGGTGGATGCAGACGATCCCGCCTTGCGTATCAGCGATGAGCCGACGGCCGACATGGTGCTGGAGAGCAAGCAATCCTCCGCGCAACTGGTCGAAGCCCTGGCGAGGCTCTCCGACGCCGAGCGCCGCCTGCTTACCCTCGCCTATTATGAAGACAAGTCTCACAGCGCCATCGCGACCGAAATGAAAATTCCACTCGGAACGGTAAAATCCCGAATGCGACAGGTTTTCCGCAAGCTCCGCTCGGAGTTGGCGATCATGCTGGGAGCAGAGCGATGACCCAGTCCCACCACGTCAGCGAAGAGCTGTTGATGAGCTATGAGGCCGGAAGCTTGGCCGAAGGCTGGAGCCTCGCCGTCGCCACGCACCTGGCCAGTTGTCAGGCCTGCCGGGCGCGGGCGCGCCAGGCCACGGCGGTGGGCGGCGCGTTGCTCGACGCCATCGAAATGGTGCCGATGCGCGACGACGCGTTAAGCGCGACGCTCGAGCGCATCGAGACCTTGGTGCCGGAGACGCCCCGGCCTTTGTCCATCCCCGTCATGGGCAATGTTCCGCCGCCGCTTCGCCCCTATATCGGTCCCGACCTCGATGCGCTGGCCTGGCGGCGGATGGGGCCAAAGGCCCAGCAGATTCTCATTCCGACCGGCGATAGCGAAACCTCGGTGCGATTGCTGCGCATTCCCGCCGGCGCACCCGTGCCCGAGCATGGTCATCGCGGACTGGAACTGACCGTCGTGCTGCGCGGCATGCTCATTGATGGCGACGAATGCTTCGATGTCGGTGACATCGAGGAAGGCTATGACGGGCTCGAACATCAGCCGCGGGCCGGCGAGCATGAGGAATGTATCTGCCTGGCGGTGACCGATGCACCCCTGCGCTTCAAAAACCCGCTGCTGCGCCTGATGCAGCCCCTGCTCAAGATCTGATGGGACGGAGACAACGATGCCGAATTTCGCCATAGCCTATCTGGGCGCCGCCGCGACCTTCTTCGCCCTCGATTTCATCTGGTTGAGTCTGGCCACCAAGGTGATCTATCGGCCCATGCTGGGCGATCTGCTGGTCGAGAGCCCCAACCTGCTGGTCGCGGCTGCCTTCTATCTGGTTTATCTCGTCGGCCTGGCGGTCTTTGCCATCCTGCCGGCGGCCAATAGCGGCTCCTGGGTGATGGCGATCGGTCTCGGGGCGCTGCTTGGCCTCGTCGCCTACGGCACTTACGACTTCACCAATCTGGCGACGATTAAGGATTGGCCGCCTTTGGTCAGCATCATCGATCTGGCCTGGGGCACGAGCCTCAGCGCCATCGCGGCTTGGGTAGGCTACGCCGCCGTCCGGCAATGGGGTGCCACCTAGAGTAAGCGTCCCAGGGATCGCGACGCGCTCTGGTCGCAAGGCACTGGGAAGGCAGGGGAAGCGGCGAGCTTAAGTCAAAAATTAAGCTCCTTTAGCGAAAGTGCGCGCAGAGGCAATTTCTGCGATGACCATCCGCTCCGCACCAGTTTCGTTTGCGCCCATGGCCTCCCCTGCGCCGGGGCGGCTGATGCCATGAGCGTGAAAAAGATGTTTGGTGGCCGCACGCCCACCATCCTGCAGATGGAGAACTCCGAATGCGGCGCCGCATGTCTCGCCATGGTCATGGCGGCGCATGGGCGCTGGGAAACTCTCGATCATGTGCGAGACCGGTGCGGCGTGTCGCGCGATGGGGTCTCGGCCGCCGATATCGTCGCCGCCGCCCAATATTTCGGGCTATCCGCCGCCGCATATCGGCGAGAGATCGAGCAATTGCCCGCGCTTGGCTTTCCGCAGATCCTGTTCTGGGGTTTCGATCATTTCGTTGTCCTCGAGGCACTGGGGCGAAACCATGCCATCGTCAACGACCCTGCCCATGGCCGTCGCCGCCTGACGCTGGAGGCGTTCAGCACCTATTTCACCGGCATCACGCTCAGCTTCGCTCCCGGCCCCGATTTCATTCGCTCGTCTCGTCCGCCCGGGGCGCTGCGCCGCATGGCCGGGCTCGTCTGGGGCTCGGGCGCCATGTTCGTGGCCATTGTGGTGTCGAGCCTGTGCATGGTGGCGGTCGGCGTTCTGGTGCCGGGTATCACCCGGGTCTTTATCGATGACTATCTGGTGCAGGGCTATGGCGACTGGCTGGCGCCGCTGCTTGCCGGGCTCGTGGTGATCGGCCTGCTCAACGCCTCGCTTGCCGCGCTGCACACTCATGGCGTGCTGCTGCTGCAAACCAAGCTTTCGGCAATGCTGTCGGCCCGCTTCGTCTGGCGCCTGTTTCACCTGCCCTATGAATTTTTTGCCCGGCGCAGTGCCGTCGAGGTGGCGAGCCGCCCCCAATATGCCGCGCAAGTGGCGTCGACGATTTCCGGCCCGGTGCTGCAGAGCATCGTCAATGGCCTGTCGCTGCTGGCCTATGTCGCGGTGATGCTGGCCTTCAGCGTGCCGCTGACCTTTCTCGTGGTCGCGCTGGCCGCCATCGAACTGGGCATCGTCGCCTTGGTGTCGCGGCGCCTGCGCGAAGAAGCGGCGCAATTGCAGATGTTGACCGGCGAGGCTCATGCCGTGACCGTGCAGGGGGCTGCGCTGCTCGAAGAGGCCAAGGTAAATGGCACCGAAGCCATGCTGTTCGACCGGCTGGTGGATGCGCAGGTGCGTCTCATCAATGTCGAGCAGACAACCGGGCGCAGCGCCAGATTGCTGGCGGCTCTGCCCTATGCCAGCAGCCGTCTCTCCACGCTCGCCATTCTGGGCGGCGGCACCTATCTGGTCATGGTGACCACCACGACGCTGGGTACCGTGCTTGGCTTTCTGATGTTGGCGGGCTTGTTTTCCGGGGCGTTGAGCGTGTTGACCGGAACCGGCACCGCGATCGGCCAGGCCGGCTCGGCCATGAATCGGCTGGGCGATGCTCTGGAGCGCGCCGATAGCCATGGCCGCGAGGCAGAGCCTCTGCGGCGCGATACGTCCGCGCCGCCCACCGGCCGCCTTGCCCTGAGTAACGCCAGCTTCGCCTATACCAACGCCTCACCCGTTTTCGCTTCCCTCACGCTGCAGATCGAGCCCGGACAATGCGTGGGCATAAGCGGGGGCTCGGGGGCGGGCAAGAGCACCTTGGCCCGGATCTTTGCCGGCGTCAGCCCGCCGACCTCGGGCGGTTTGCGCCATGAGGTCATGCGCGAGGGGCGGGCGGTCTGGGAGGATGGCGCGCCGCCGGTCGGTTTTGTCGACCAGACCCCGTTCATGCCCTCGGGCACATTGCGCGCGGCGTTGACGCTCTGGGACGGGGCGGTGGATGACGGGATGATCGTGCGGGCGCTGCTTGACGCCGATATCGGCCACGCCGTGTTCAATCGCCCCGGGGGCATTGATGGCATGATCGGGGAAGGGGCGGGCGGTTTCAGCGGGGGCGAGCGTCAGCGGCTGGCCATCGCCCGGGCGCTGCTCACCGGCGCGCGCATCCTGGTTCTCGACGATGCCACGAGCGCGCTCGATGAAGCCACCGAAGCGCGGGTGCTTGAAAATCTGCGCCGCCGTGGCCTCACCCTTCTTCTGTTCACCAACCGCATAAGCGCGCTGCGTCATTTCGATAGGGTTGTGACGCTGGAGGGGGGCCGGCTGAGGCCATTTGCTCCTTACGCCGCCGATGAGATGGTGGAAACTCCCATGCAGCAATTTCGCGCCGGGGCGGAATCGGCATGAGCGCCCCCGCCTTTTCTTCTCGCGTGGAACCGCTGCAGGCGCTGGTCCGCTACGATCTCGACCACGCCCTGCCGCTGACCCTGGTCGGCGCCTCGGCCGATCTTTATCTGTCCCAGGGCGAGGGGCGCCGGGGACGATTTTTGGCCACCCTGCCGCCGGGCACGCTGCTACCGCCTACAGATCGGAATAGCGGTCTTTACCTGCTGCCCCGCCGCGACGGCCAATTGCGCGACGATGGCGGAGGGGATGCCGCGGCCTGGGTCGATGCGCTGGCGCGCGCCGCCGGCACCATCGGGCGACCGGACCCTGCCCAGCTCGGTTCCGCCAAGGCACTGGCCGAAACCACCCGCATCCTGCGCCGGGTAATCGGCACACGCATCGAGGCCGATGCGGATGGGGCTGCGCAAGAACAGCGCCGACAAGCCATCCAGGACGAGAAGTTCCAGGCTACCCTGCGCAGTTTCGGAAAACTCCTCAAGGGCAGTTTCAAGCGCCCGCCGGCCGGGGTTCAATCCAGCCTCGTCCAAACGCTGGCGCACCTCGTCGCCCTCGGGCATGGCAAGCCGGTGGCGGTGCGCGAGGTCGAGGGGGAAAGCCGGGAGGATTACCTCGGCCGCTTCGCCGCCTCCCACGGCATGCGCCTCCGGCGCTTGCGCCTCGAGCCGGGTGCCATCCCGCGCGGGGACGGGCCGTTTCTGGTTTTCGGCACCGATGGCCGGCCGCTTCTGGTTCGGCCTCGCATCTTCGGCGGTTATCTGGTCGAGGATATGGCCGTCGAGCCAACGGTTCGGCGTCTGCGACCCGGGCAATGGGCGCAGTTCGCGCCGGAGGCCTATAGCTTTTATCGCACCCTGCCACAGGGCAAGCTCGATTATCGCCAGATCATCGGCTTCGGCCTGCGGGAGAATTTTGGCGATTTCGCCCTGGTCGCCCTGTGCGGCCTGGTCGGTGCCGCCCTCGCCATGCTGCCGCCCATCGCCTCCCAGCAGATTTCCGGCATTGCCGTCCATACGGGCGACACGACTTTTCTCTTGCAACTGCTCGGCCTTCTGGCCATCGCCATGGTGACCGAGACGGTTCTACATGCGGTGGGGCAATTGGCCGAGTTGCGGAGCCATGGCCGCTCCGGCCTGGCTCTGCACGCTGCCATGGTCGATCGCCTCTTGCGCCTGCCATCGGCGCGATTGCGCGCCTCGACGACGCTGATCCTGGCGACGCAAACCGAAACGATCGAGAAATTCCGGCGCTCCGTGCTCTCGGTCGGCATGGGCTTCATGCTGGCGCTGTTCAGCGGCCTGATGGCGGCCGTCGTCCTCGCTTCTGTGGCCCCGCTCGCAGGGCTTGTAGCCATGGCGCTGGTCGTTGCGCTGATCTCTCTGGCCGCTCTGATCGGCTGGGCCCAATTCAAAGCCATTTATGAAGGCGAGCGCATGGATGTGATCGTGCTCGCCTTCGCCTATGATCTGGTGCGGCTGGTGCCGGTCCTGCGCGCCGGGCAGCTGGAGCGGCAGGCCTTTACCCAGTGGGGCGACAACTTCCTCGCCTTCCAGTCGCGTATGATGCGTGCCACGCGGCTGACCAATCTTTTCGCCATCATCCGCCCCTTCTGGGACAGTCTGGCCCTGGTGCTTTGCTTCGCCGTCATCGCCTTTATGGGGGCGACGTCCCATCTTGATGCGGGCCTCGCCATCGTCTTCGTCCTGTCCTTGCAGCGCTTCACCGCCGCAGGCAAGGAATTGGCTCAGCTTACCATCGGCGCGGCTAAGCTTCTGCCCATGGCCAAGCTGGCGCGGTCGCTCATCGACTATGAGACCGAGCCCTTGCCCAACGCGCCCGTGCTGCGCGACCTCGCCGGCGGCGTGACCCTCAAGGATGTCAGCTTCGCCTATGGTTCGCGCCAGATCCTCGGAGATATCGATCTTGAGATCGCGCCGGGTGAATTCGTCGGCCTGGCCGGCCCATCGGGCAGCGGGAAATCGACCCTGCTCCATGTGCTCGCCGGGCTCGAGCGCCCCGCTTCTGGCCGTATCCTCATCGATGGCTATGATATTTCCGGTCTGGAGCGGCGGCAATATTCAAGCCGGATCGGCATGGTCATGCAGCACAGCAAACTGTTCCCCGGATCGCTCTTCGACAATATTCGCGGCGTATCGGGGATCGGTGAGCAAGAGGCCTGGCATTTCGCCCGCGAGGCGGGCATTGCCGACGAAATCGAGGCGTTGCCCATGGGTCTTCAGACCATTGTCGGGGATGAAGGGGCGGGCTTCGCCTTCGGCCAGATCCAGCGCATTCTCATCGCCCGGGCCTTGGCCAAACGCCCCGCCATTTTGCTGCTCGACGAGACGCTGAGCGCCCTTGATGGTTCGGTGCAGGATACGATCCTTAACGCGCTGCGCCGCCAGGGGATGACCCGCATTCTCGTGGCGCATCGGCCAAGCTCCCTGCTCAAGGCCGAGCGCATCGTCGTCATCGACGAGGGCGTGCTGCGCGACGACGGGCCGTCCGCAGCGGTCATCGAGCGCCATGCTTTCCTCAATGCCCAGATCGGGAGGCCCAAATGAGCGACACAGGCCTGTTCCGTGCCGATGCCAGGAAGCGCCTCGATCACCCCGATCAGCTGGCCAGCGGCTTGCGTCTCGTCAATCCCGGCTTCGGTCTTGCCGTGACCACGCTCGCGGCACTGGTGGTCGCCGCGTTGGCGAGCGCGGTCTTCGTCGAGGTGCCCGTAACCGTTGCGGGCAGTGGCGTCATCCTCAGCTCCAAGGGCGTTCTCGAGTTTACCGTCACCTCCGACCATGAGGGGCGCGTCGCCGATATTCTGGTCGATGTCGGCGACAGCGTGCGGCCGGGCCAGGAGATCGCCCGCATCGAATTGCCCACCTTGGAAACCGAGCGGCGGCTGGCACGGCGCGAGCTCGATCAGATCATGGCCGACGAGACGCGGCTGCGCGAATTGCAGGCGCAATCGACTGCGATGTTCGAGGGACTGCGCCAGCGCCAGGAAGACACCATCAAGGAAACCATCGGCTATCTCGACGCCCGCCGGCAGGTGTTGACGCAACTGGCCGCCGGCATGGAGGTTTTGCGCCAGTCGGGCAACGCCACGGCGGACCGCTATCTCACCGTTCAGGCCGAACTGGCCGAGGTGCTGGAGCGGACCGCCGACAAGGAAAGCGACTTGCTCTCTCTGGCCTTGTCCAGCAATGAGCGCCAGGCCCAGTTCGAGCGCGAGCTGCAGTCGATTCTTACCCGCAAATCGCAGGTTCAGGTCCAGATCGACCGGCTCGACGATCGCATTGCCGGCGATTCATCGGTGCGTAGCACCCAACATGGCGTCGTGTCCGAACTCAAGGTCTTTCCCGGCGATCTGGTGCGCTTCGATACGCCCTTGGTGAGCATCCTGCCCGGTGATGAAAGTTTTGCCGCCTTGCGCCCAGGCAGCTCCTATCTCGTCGCTTCGGTCATGGTGCCTGCCCGCGATGGCAAGAAGATCGATGTGGGCATGAAGGTGCTGCTCGACCCGACCTCGGTGCGCCGCGATGTCTATGGCTCCGTCGAAGGCACGGTGACCCGCATTTCCGACGTCGCCGCCAGCCCCGAGCAATTGCGCCACATGCTGCGCAACGACAATCTGGTACAAAAGCTCTCCGCCAGCGGCCCGCCCTTCCTCATCACGGTCGAGATGACGCCGGATCGGGGCACGCCCACCGGCCTGAGCTGGACCACTTCAGAAGGGCCCGACACCCGCATCACCGCGGGCACGCTGCTCGACGCCAATATCGTTACCGAACATGTGCCGGTTATCGGCCTGCTGATCCCGGCCCTCAAAGAACTGCTGCGCGGGCCCCAGCAGAGGCAGTAGATCCTGCCTCCCAAAATACTCACCGGTTGGGAGCACGACGATGGCCCTGCTCGTCTCTGCCCTCGCGCCGAAACAGGGACGAGCAAGCGGCGCCAGGTCAGGGGCTTTCGTCAGACGTACCAGATGCCATCGACCATGTCGGGGGCGGTGGTGGTCTTGTTCTCGGGACTGTCGGCAAAGAACAACAGCGCATCCTGGCGGCTGATTTCACCCGAGGCGAGCTTTTCGACCCAGTAGTTGAAGCCGTCCACGTCCCTGTCGCGGCCGAGGGCGTTGGTATAGAGCAGCTCGATGAACTTGGCATTGCTCACCGTGGCTTCTGTGCCATAGAGCGCGGCGAATTCCGCCGAACCCATGAAGCCGCTGGCGACAGCCTTGAGGTCGGCGACCTTATTGTCCTGATGGCGGATCCAGAAACCCAGGCCAGCCGCATCCGGATCGCGGTTGAACGCCGCCTGATACAGCCGCACCAACTGGCCGGGGCTGCCATCGATATCGAAAGCCAGCACGCCATCATTGAACTCGATGCGTTCGATATCGGGCAGCTTGTAGCTGTAGCCGGCGCCCTCGACGCTGACGATCTTGGTCACCGGATCGAATTTCACTTTCACATCGGCGAACACCTTCTGCACTCGGGCGATGTCGATATCACCCAGATTGGTGACCACCGGATCGGGCGGCGTCCCGCCGCCGCCGTTGCCGCCGCTCAGCTCAGGAATGTCGCTCAACAGCGTATTGGCGGGATACTTGGCCAGAAGCGCATCGACCGAATTGATAAATTCGGCCTTACCGACCTCGAACAGCTGCGGATTGGCGTTGAGCTCCTGTCGCGCCAGCTTCAGATTGCTCTCCAATTCGGGCGTCCACTGATTGAAGCTGCGCAGCAGTTCTTCGATCTTGTCGAACAGCGCATCGAAACTGGTGATGGTCAGGCCGCCCACCATACTCTTGGACAGATCGATCAAGCCCTTGAGATCGCCGATAGTCATCGTTTGTGTTGCCACGATAGTCTCCCTCCGTCGCAATGTCTGAAGCGGGCCGAAAGCCGCTTGCGAGTCGGGCGAACGATAAAGGCCAGCGGCGGCGCGACTGACCCCCTAACAGGGGGGGTGGGTGAGGAAATCTGAATTCCCCGGCAAAGTCAGGGCGCCCGAAGACGACAGAACTCGACGAAGAAGCGCACCTTTCCTATCGGCTCCACTTCATGGTCCTGCTGGGGGTGAATGAGCGGATGAACACCGGCCGCCAGCCGGTTTTGCCTGCCCGTTTCGAGGTCGCGAAAAATCAGCGCCCCCTCCACCACATGCAGGCGCGCCCAGACCCCGGCCTTGGTCGAATGCCGTTGCAGCAGCGCCGCCGGCACTCTGGCCTCGGTAAATTCAGACGTGCGCTTATAGGCCTCGAGCCCGTTCGGCCAGATGCGGTCCGCCGTCATTCAGGCCTGCCATTCATAAAGATGCACCAGTTTGGGGTCGTCGGCATGCTCGACCAGCATGCGACGGACGCGATCCTGCCAGAGATGGGCGAAAGTTTGTCGCTGCTCCGGGTCTAGCCTTCCGGCCAGTGCCAACGGCAATAATCGGCCCATTTCCGGGGCATGCGGCACATGGTCGGTATTGATATCGACGAGCACGCCGCGGCCGGTGTCGCGGCGCCGCAGGGTCAGCGTGCCGGCAAAGCCGCCATCGAAATCGAGGAGGTCTTTACGGGAGAACATGCGGTCGCGCCCGATGCCGCCAAAGCCCATCTCGCTCGCCGCGCCGGTAAGAAGCGTGGCGATGGAGGCGAGAACCCCGGTGGTGGCGTGGTCCCGCGCCTCACTCATCCTCACCGCGATATCGCCCCGGTTGGGTAACTCGTCGTCATAAAGATAGGCAAGCCCATTGCAGATCATCAGATAGGCTCCGGCCACGGCCGGGCAGGAATGCCCGGCGAGGCGCACCGCGTCGGCATAGCGATACTCGATCACCCCGTCGGGAGCCGCGCCGAGAAAATCGGCGAGAGAGTCGCGCACCCGCACCACCGGGGCGAGGTCGAAAAAGTCCGGAAAGCTCATCAAACGCTCCATCGGGTCGCCGAAAACCACCTGGAGACGCTTATATCACTATAATATGTATTTTAAATTCATGTTTTTGGACATGTTGCCGCGCCTCAGGCGGCGGGGCGCTCGATGCCGAATTGCTCGGGGGTAAGCACGAGGTCGGCGAGGGTGTGGCGGTCCATCTCGGCGAGGAAGGCGGCAAGCGCGCGACCCAGAATCCCCTTGAGCCGGCAGGACGGAGTGATGCGGCACTGATCGGCTTCGCCAAAACACTCGACCATGGCGAAATCGGGCTCCGTGGACCGGATGAGCTGACCCAGATTGATGGTTTCAGGCGGCGCCGCCAGCGTCAGCCCGCCCGCCCGGCCGCGCACCGAACGCACATAGCCTTCACGCGCCAGATGGTTGGCGACCTTCATCAGGTGGTTGCGTGAAATGTCATAGACGGCAGCGGTTTCCTCGATGGTGATCAGCCGGTCTCGATGTGTCGTCGCATAGATCAGCAGGCGAAGCGCGTAATCGGTGAACTGGGTAAGGCGCATCTTGGGGGTCCTGCGTCCTGTGGAGGCGGCATGCCGTTGAATACCACCCTTTAAAGCATCTGCGCCCCGTGCCGATAGCGGTTTCGGCGCAAGCGGGAGAAGAGCATGGGCGCGCGCATTGCCATTGTATTGATTTTTATCTGCGATCAATGTCCCGCCATGACCGAACCGACGCTTTCCCTGATTCCCGATTTCGATCTTTCCGCCCGCAATACGCTGGCGCTGACCGCCCGCTCGCGCTTTGGCGTGCTGCTCGACAGGCCCGAGCAGATAGAGGCCCTGTTCGCGCTTGCCGAGGAGCGCAACTTGCCGCTGCGCCTGCTTGGCGGCGGCAGCAATGTGGTGCTCTCGGAGCATTTCGAGGGGATCACCGCGCTCCTGGCCACCAAAGGGCGCCGCATCGTCGCGACGCATGCCGACGCTGTCGTGGTCGAAGCCGCTGCCGGCGAAATCTGGCACGACCTCGTCACCTGGACGGTGGAGCAGGGGCTGGGCGGATTGGAAAACCTTGCCCTTATTCCCGGCACCGTTGGCGCGGCGCCAGTGCAGAATATCGGCGCCTATGGCGCCGAACTTGCCGATTTTTTTGATAGCCTCACCGCTTATGACCGCCTCGAGGGACGCGCCCGCGAATTTGGTCCCGCCGAATGCGCCTTCGGCTATCGCGACAGCCTGTTCAAGCGCTCCCCGGGGCGTTTTGTGGTGCTCTCTCTTCGCCTGCGCCTGCCAAAGCCGTGGCAACCCAATCTGCGCTTTGCCGGGCTTGCTGAACTGGCGGGCGAAGCAGAACTGAGCCCGGCCCTGGTGATGGCGCGCGTCATCGCCCTGCGTCAATCGAAATTGCCCGATTGGCGCCTCACGCCCAATGCCGGCTCGTTCTTCCAGAACCCCATCGTCACACAGGAACAGGCGGCGCCGATCCTCGTTGAATTCCCCGCAGCGCCCAATTTCGCCCAGACCGATGGAAGACTGAAGCTCTCCGCCGGCTGGCTCATCGAGCAGAGCGACCTCAAGGGCTTCCGGCTCGGCCCGGCCGGTATCTCCGAGCGGCACGCTCTGGTGGTGGTCAACTATGGCGGCGCCGTGGCGAGCGACATCGCCGCGCTCGCCGCCCACGTCAAACGCACCGTTCTGGCCCGTTTCGGCGTGGCGCTGCACGAAGAACCGATCTTTCTCTAATTCGCCCTTTGCGCGCCTTCGGGGCGGTCGCGCCGTTGCCGCAGCAACAGGGGCGCGTGTTCGATGACGTAAAGCGTGAAACCGCCGATCCACAATCCGCCGGCGATGCTGAGCAGCTCCATGGTCAGCTCGGGCCATAGGCCGGTGCCCAGCCGCGCCAGTGCCGCCAATACGATACAGACATAGCTGGCATTGGTCATGGGCGAGGAGACGAGCGGCGAGCCGGTATGGCCGCGCGTGGCGCGGGTCATGATGGCCAGCGTCATCGTGCCGATGGCGCCTACGGTGAGCACATGCAGCGCCGCCGCCGCATCGAGCAGTCCGGCCGCGGCAAGCGCCACCGCGCCGAGGCCCAATGGCACGAAGCCATAGGCGACGTGCAAGACCAGCACCAGCGGCTCCGCCCCCGTCCGCCAGCCGCGCCAGCGCCACAGCCGCCAGCCATTGAGCAGCGCGGCGCCCCCCGTCAGTGCGACCGTCAGCCCGGAGGCTGGCAGGATCGTCCAGGCGGCCAGCGCGATGGCCGTGGTGATCAACGCCGCTGTGTCGAAACGGTCATAAGGGGCGGGCAGGGCGGCGATATGGCGCTTGGCCAGCCAGTTGCGGGTGAAGCTGGGCACCACCCGCCCGCCGATAATGCCGATCAGCATGGCATAGGCGGCTACGGCGAGGCGGTTGGCAAAGGCGGCGTCGTTGCCAAAAACGATCAGGGCGTGAAAGCCGCCATTCGCCAGCGCCAGCGCCGTCACCACGGCCATCACCTTGAGATCTTTCCATTTCCTGCCCGCAATCACTTCCCGCAGACAGATGGCGAGGAGCAGGGGCAGAAAGGCCATGTCGATGGCGATGGCCACCGGCAGGCTGATCAGGTCTGGCACGAGCAGGGCCAGGCGTCCGGCGAGCCAGAACGAGAACAGCCCAGCCAGTCGCAGGCCCGACACGGGCAGGCGTCCGGTCCAGTTGGGCACGGCAGTCAACAAGAAACCAGCCAGCGCCGCCGAGCTGTAGCCGAACAGCATTTCATGAGCGTGCCAATTGGCCCCGCCATAAGTCCCCCCCACCGCCCAGCCGGCGATCAGCGCGCCCACCCATATGGCCATGGCGGCCACGGCCCAAAGGCCTGCCGCGAGGAAAAAGGGGCGGAAACCGTAAGACAGGATCACCGGGCCGGTGCGCGCCAGGCCACGCGGCACGGGGGTGCGTTTCGGAGGGGCGTCGGTCGGGGTCATGCTCGGTCTCCAGTGTCCGTTTCGACCTAAGGCCGCGCCGGCGCCCTGTCCTTGCGCCAGCGCAATATGCAGAGATGAGGGGCCCGGCGGCGGGGAGCCGCCCGCCCCTCACAAGCCCAGTCGATGCAGCAACTGTTCGTGCCAGGCGGGTTCGCGCACCAGGCGGAAACCCAGATTGTCGGGCGGCAGGCCCACCGTGCAGCCGCCGCTCTTGGCGTCACGAATGAAGTAGCTTATCTGGGCGCGGTGCTTGCCCTCGAGCACGCGGATGGTGCAGGCGGGCTGCTGGCTGATCATGGCGCCTTTAGTGTCCAGATGCACGCGCTGATGGCAGGTCTGCGTCCATTCCCAGATATTGCCGCCCATATCGGCCACGCCGTGTTCGTTGGTGCCGAAAGCGCCGAGAGTATGCGGCATGGGGTCGGCGCTGCGCTTGCGGGCTGCCTCCTGGCGGTAATTGGCCAGCCAGCGCAAAGCGGGGTTGCTGCCGTCGTCCTCGATCCCCAGCGCATCGTCAGGATAGTCTTCGCCGGCGGCAAGAGCCCATTGCGCGCTGCTCGGCAAGACCCATTTCTGCCCCGTCTGGTCACTGAGCCAGCCGGCATAGGCCTCCGCATCCTGAAAGTTCACCCCCGTCACCGGCACATTGCCCTGGCCAATTGCCTGTGGTTCGGCCGGTGCGCAGACGCCATCGGCGACGCAGAGTCGATAGTCGGCTGCCGTCACCTGATAGGCCATGATGGTGAGCGGTGCCGCGAAGCGTTCGGTCACGAACGGAGCATCGATTACCTGTCCGTTGCGCAGGAAATGCCCTTCGGCCCGATATGTCACTTCGCCGGGCGGGATGGTCACCGTCTGCGGAGCGATGATCGCGGCGGCAGGGCTGGTCCAGGGCAGTTGCGGCCTGACCTGCACCGCCACGGCCGCGAGGCCCAGGGCCAGCAGCACGCCCGGCAGCGCCAGGCCGGCAAAGATCTGGATGGGGTGGTCGAGCGTGCTCATTCTGTCCTCACAAGGAGAGAGCCGGCGCCCGCTATATGGGCGCCGGGCCGATTTTCACGCGGTCACGATCAGATCGGGCTGGGGGCGAGTACCGACGTCATCAGGTCGTCATTCCACTCGCCTTCCACCACGAAGTGACCAGCGGCGCCCAGTTCGAACGCCTCGATCAGATTGTGGTTGACATAGGCGTAGACCCCCGGCTGCAGGAAGGTGTAGTAGGCCGCTCCCGCCGCCCCGCCCGGAATGAACCAGGTTTCCTGATCGACATCGGGCGGCGTGTGGAATTTGCCCGTGGGCCAGACGAAGTCGCCATGCCCGCCGATCAGATGCGGCCGCGTGTCACGATTGGCCTGCGAGTGCACGATCAGCACCCTTTCGCCAACCTTGGCCTTGAGGGCGTTGTCGCCGGTCAGTGCGCCGACCTTGCCGTTGAACACCACATGGCTGGGCACGAGCGTGCGCATCGCCTCGATTGCGTCGGGATAGCCATCGCCGATGCTGTCATAGGCCTTGTAGTTGCCGTCCTCGTCCTTGGGGACATAGAAGTCCTGTTCGCCGACATAATACACCCGGTCATAGGGCAGCAGATTGCCCTTGCCGTCCTTGATCCCGTCGCGCGGCAGCACCATGATGGCGCCGTTCATGCCGGCCGTGACGTGCCAGGGCACCATGCCCTCGGGCGCGCAGTGGTAGACGAAGACGCCGGCCTTGGTGGCCTTGAAGCGCATGATCGCCTTCTCGCCGGGGTTGACGATGGTGAGGCTGGCGCCTCCCAGTGCGCCGGTGGCGGCGTGGAAGTCGATATTGTGGTGCATCAGGTTGGTGGCGGGGTTGACCAGCGTCAACTCAACATAGTCGCCTTCATGCACCACCATCAGCGGGCCGGGTACCGAACCGTTGAAGGTCATGGCCCACAGCGTTGTGCCCTCGTCGTCGACCTCATGCAGCTTTTCCTCGATGGTGAGGGTGAACTCCACGATCTTGGGTCCGCCGGTCGCCACTTGCTCATGGGCATGGACGAAGGGCGGGGGCACCAGCTCGACCTTGACGCGTTCGAGCGTATTGAGATCAACGGGCTCTGCAATATTGGCCGCTTGCTGCGCAGTTGCTTGTATAACTGCAGCCATTTGTGCTGCGACACCGAGTGCTGTCGCTCCAGTCAATAAAGCGCGGCGCGAAATTTCATGATGACTGGCCATTATACTCTCCGTGATCTGGCGCTTCTTTCTTGCGCCTTCGATGGAGACCCTATTCCTTGTCCAACATCATTTCATTGTTCTCACGCAAATATCGGTCCATTTTTGCGACGTTGAGCCAATGGGCGAATATTTGACCTGCGTCAAAGACGCTGGGCAGGGGGCGGTCTAGAAGCATCGCGAAGGGTCCGATGACCCAGCAATCAAGGAGAACCCCGATGCCCCGTTTCGCCCCACTATTTGTCGCCGCCGCTGCCGTGGCCGCTTTTGCGGCGATGCCGGCATTCGCTGCGGACCATGAAGTGCAAATGCTCAATAAGGGCGCCGCTGGTGCCATGGTGTTCGAGCCGGCCTATCTGCAGATCGAGCCCGGCGACACGGTGACGTTCCTGCCCACCGATAAAAGCCACAATGTCGAAACCATCAAGGACATGATTCCCGAGGGTGCCGCGGCCTTCAAGAGCAAGATCAACGAGACCTTCACCGTCACTTTCGACGTGCCGGGCGTCTACGGCATCAAGTGCACGCCGCATTTCGCCATGGGCATGGCGGGGATGATCTTCGTCGGCGCCGATAACGCCAATCTCGATGCTGTCCGGGCCGTCAAGGTGCCCAAGAAGGTCGAGGAACGCTTCGCCGACATCTACGCTGCCGTCGGTCTCTGAGAACTCCTGCCGGCGCTCGTCGCTGCCCTTGAGCACTGGCTACTGGGCCCCCTCCTATTATGGGAGGGGGCACTTTTTTTTAGCGAAGGCGGCGCTCTGGCTTTTTATTGCGGGACCGGGTTAGGGTTATCCATCGCCCCGACGCAGCCCCAGACCCGTGACCGAATTGCCGCCAGATATATCGCAGGATCAGATCGCGCTTCTCGGCCAGGCCCGCAAATTGCAGGCAATGCTCGAATTCGCCGTCGATGCCATCATCACCATCGATGGCGATGCCATCATCACCACGGTCAATCCTGCCGCCGCGCGCCTGTTCGGCTATGCCGAGAGCGAATTCATCGGGCGCAATGTCAAATTCCTCATGCCCGAGCCCTATCACTCGGCCCATGACGGCTATATCGCCAGCTATCGCAGCACCGGCACGCGGCGCATCATCGGCATCGGCCGTGAGGTGACGGGGCGGCGCAGCGACGGCACGCAGTTCCCCATGCATCTGGCGGTCAGCGAGTTCGAGGCCGATGGCAAGGTGCATTTCACCGGCATCATCCGCGATCTTTCGGTTCAGAAGGCCACCGAACATGCCCTGCGCCAGGCGCAGAAAATGGAGGCCATGGGCCAGCTCACCGGTGGCATCGCGCATGATTTCAACAATCTGCTCACCGTGATCATCGGCAATATGGAAATGCTCGAAGGCCGCCTGACTACGGCCTTGCAGCACGAACTGGCGCGCGAAGTGCTCGAGGCGGCCGATCTGGGCGCGCGTCTGACGGCGCGCCTGCTCGCCTTCGCCCGCAAATCCCATCTCGAACCGGAAGTGGTCAATCTCAACGATTTCGTGCTCGGCCTGACCGATCTTCTGCATCGCACGCTGGGCTCGACCATCGCGCTGTCTAGCGCGCTGACGCCGCGCCTCTGGAGCACGCGCGTCGACCCCTCCCAGGTGGAGAGCGCCATCGTCAATCTGGCGCTCAATGCCCGCGACGCCATGCCCGATGGTGGGCGTTTGATGATCGAGACGGCCAATATCGGCGTCGATGCGGCCATGTCCGACGAACTCGACGGTCTGGCGCCGGGCGATTATGTTCGGCTTTCAGTGCTCGATACCGGCGTGGGCATGCTGCCCGAGGTGCGCGAGCGCGTCTTCGAGCCGTTTTTCACCACCAAGGAAAAGGGACGCGGAACCGGGCTGGGCCTGTCGATGATCTATGGCTTCGCCAAGCAGTCGGGCGGCCACGCCACGGTCTATAGCGAGTTGGGGTTGGGCACCACGTTCAACATCTATCTGCCGCGCGATGGCGCGCTCGGCGTCCCCGGCGCGGACCTTCCGAGCGAGAGCGCGGGCAGCCGCAGCGGCGCCGTGGTCCTCGTTGTCGAGGATGATTCGCGGGTGCGCAAGCTCACCGTCAACCGTCTTGAAGATCTCGGCTAGGTCACGCTGATCGCGGCCGATGCGGCCGAAGCGCTGCAACTGCTCCAAAGTGGCGCCAAGCCCGACCTGGTCTTTTCCGATCTGGTGATGCCCGGCATCTCCGGCTACGAACTGGCCCGTCGCCTTGCCGTGCACTACCCGCAATTGCCGGTGCTGCTCACCTCGGGCTATGCCGATGAGCTGGCGCGCCGCGACGCCGACGCCGTCGCCCACCTCAAGGTTCTGCGCAAGCCCTATCGACAAGCCGATCTCGCCGCCGCCATCGCCGAAGCCCTGGAAGGCAAGGCCTGATTTCTTTTTAAACGCGCCTTTCTGACCTCTCCATTGAAGGGAGGGCAGGAAGGGGACGAAACAAAGCGCCCTCAGCCCTCGATCGTCCCGGGGGTGAAACTATATCCTGCTCCCCGCACCGTCTTGATCAGCCTCGGGCTGCTGGTGTCGGCCTCGATCAGCTTGCGCAACCGGGCTACCTGGTTGTCGATACTGCGGTCATTGGGCGCCCAGTCATGGCCCTTGAGCCCATCCATGATCTGGTCGCGGCTCAAAACCTTGTGAGCGTGGCGGGCAAACAGCAGCAGCAGGTCGAACTCGCCGGTGGTCAGGGTGATGTCGGCGCCGTTCGGTCCAATCAGGGTCCGGCGCGCCGGATCGAGCTCATGTCCGTCGAAGCGGATGACGCCGCCCTTGACCGACGCCACTTCGGCGCTGCGGCGCAGCACGGTACGGATGCGCGCCAGCACCTCGCGCAGGTGAAAGGGCTTGGCGATATAGTCGTCGGCGCCGATTTCGAGCCCGACAATGCGGTCGATCGTGTCGCTTTTGCCGGTGATCATGATGATCGGCACGTTGGACACCCGCCGCACATTGCGGGCGATGGCGAGGCCATCGCTGCCGCCCAGATTGAGATCGAGCGTCATCAGGTCCACCGCGCCGCGCATCGCCGCCTCGACCTCGGCCGGCCCCGACGCTTCACTGACGCGAAACCCCTCATCTTCGAGGCACCGGCGCAACAGGCGCCGGATCTGGATATCGTCGTCCACGACCAGAATATGCTGATGTGTCTCGTTCACCCTCACGCCGACCCTTGCCGTTACAATCGGTTACATTCCTCGGATAGGCCGATTACGTCGCCATGGTCAATTCGCTTTGCAGCAAGCAGACCGGAACCCGTCCCATGTATCTCGAAACTGTCGCCCCGCTGGGCACTCTCGCAACGGTCGGCCTCGGCGCCGCCGCGCCGGCCAACAAGGTCATCGGTGCCACGACCTTTCTGTTTCACGAGGGTGACAGCGCCGACAAGTTCTACGAAGTTCTCAGCGGTGTGTTCCGCGCCGTCAAGGTCTTCCCCGACGGCCGCCGCCAGGTCGTCGCCTTCGCCTATCCGGGCGATATCATCGGCTTCGGCCATGGCGAAACCTATCGTTTCGATTGCTATGCGCTGACCCCGGGCCGCGTGCGCATCTTTTCGCGTGGCGATCTGCTCAGCACCATGCGCGACCGCCCCGAGCTGGGCGAGCGGCTCCTGGCCATGGCCGCTGGCGAAATCGCCACCATGCAGGATCTTTCGATCCTTCTGTGCCGGAAGGCTGCCATCGAACGCATCGCCGGCTTTCTCCTCTTGCTGGCCCAGCGCACCGGCAAACTCGGCAACGATCAAAAAGTCTATCTGCCCATGTGCCGGGCCGACATTGCCGATCACCTGGGCCTCACCATCGAGACGGTCAGCCGCAACATGACCAAGTTGCGCGTCCGCGAAATCATCGACTTCCCCAATCGCGGCAGCTTCATCATCCGCGATCTGGCGCGGCTGGAGATGCTGGCCGAGTGCGAAGACGCCCTGCACTAAGATGACAATGATGATGGTCCGCTTCCGCATCGCCGTTGCCTATTTTGCCGATCCGGCAACACAGGCCTTGGTGCGCAATGGTCTGGGGCCGCTCGCCATCGCCGAGGCGCGTTTCGAGGTCGATGAGAGCTGGTCGGCGCAGGTGCCGGCCCTGGTCCGGAACAAGGGCAACGGCAAGACCCTGTGTGTGCTGCTCACCCCCAGCGACGAACAGTCGATCCTCTCCCACCTCCTGGCGAGCGAAGCCCTGCGCGTCGAAGTTCACGACATCGAAGGCTGATAAGGGGCACGGCTCGCGGAAATGATCGGCCTGATCGCTCCCTCGCCCCAAAATTCCCCGGCTCAGGTTCTGAGGCCGGGTGCTTCCTGCCCCGTCGATTGCACATATTCCGTATAACCGCCGCCATAGGCGTGCACCCCGTCCGGCGTCAGCTCGAGCACCCGGTTGGACAGCGCCGCCAGGAAATGGCGGTCGTGCGAGACGAACAGCATGGTGCCCGCATAGTCCTGAAGTGCCTCGATCAGCATTTGCTTGGTGGCGATGTCGAGATGGTTGGTCGGCTCGTCCAGCACCAGGAAATTGGGCGGGTCGAACAACAGGATAGCCATTACCAGCCGCGCCTTTTCTCCGCCCGAGAGCACCCGGCATTTCTTTTCGATATCGTCGCCCGAAAAGCCGAAACACCCCGCGAGCGCCCGCAAGGGCGCCTGTCCCGCCTGCGGAAAATTGTCTTCCAGCGTCTGAAAAATGGTGCGGTCGCCTTCGAGCAGGTCCATGGCGTGCTGGGCAAAATACCCCATCTTGACGCTCGGCCCGATATTGATGCTGCCCTGGTCGGCCTCGGCGCCGCCGGCGATCAGCTTCAAAAGTGTCGATTTGCCGGCGCCGTTGACGCCCATGATGCACCACCGCTCCTGGCGGCGCACATGGAAATCGAGCCCGTCATAGATGGTCTTGGCTCCATAGCGCTTGTGGACATTCTTGAGGATCGCCACATCCTCGCCAGAGCGCGGGGCAGGGCGGAATTCGAACGCCACGGTCTGCCGCCGCTTGGGCATTTCGACCTTATCGATCTTGTCGAGCTTCTTGACCCGGCTCTGCACTTGCGCGGCGTGGCTGGCGCGGGCCTTGAAGCGCTCGATAAAGGCGATTTCCTTGGCCAGCATCGCCTGCTGCCGCTCGAACTGAGCCTGCTGGTTCTTGTCGGCCAGCGCCCGCTGCTGCTGGTAAAATTCATAATCGCCTGAATAGGCAGTCAGCGTGCCGGCATCGATCTCGATGATCTTGTTGACGATGCGGTCCATGAAGGCGCGGTCGTGCGAGGTCATCAACAGCGCCCCGTCATAGGACTTGAGAAAGGCCTCGAGCCAGATCAGGCTTTCGATGTCGAGATGGTTGCTCGGTTCGTCGAGCAGCAGCACGTCCGGCCGCTTCAAAAGGATCTTGGCCAGCGCCACCCGCATTTTCCAGCCGCCCGACAGTGCTCCGACATCCCCGCTCATCATCTCCTGGGAAAAGCCCAGCCCGTGCAGCACTTCGCGGGCCCGCGCATCGAGCGCATAGCCGTCCAGTTCCTGGAACTGC
Source organism: Devosia sp. (assembly GCA_026126125.1). GTDB lineage: Bacteria > Pseudomonadota > Alphaproteobacteria > Rhizobiales > Devosiaceae > Devosia. Next base: position 9,399 of record JAHCJW010000024.1, on the reverse strand, counting down.
GCCTGCACATCGCCATAGCGTTCGATAATGGTGTCCATCTCGTCGGCGCGATCAGGGTCAGCCATGGCGGCTTCGAGTTCGGCCATTTCGGCGGTCAGCGCGGCCATGGGGCCGACGCCTTCCATCACCTCGACCACGGCCGGGCGCCCCGCCATTTCCCCCACATCTTGGTCGAAATAGCCGATGGTGACGCCGCGGTCGACCGAAACCTGCCCCTCGTCGGGCTGCTCCTCGCCGGCGATCATGCGAAACAGGGTGGATTTGCCCGCGCCATTGGGTCCGACCAGCCCAACCTTCTCGCCCTTCTGCAGGGCGGCCGAGGCGTCGATGAACACGATCTGCTTGCCGTTTTGCTTGCCGATATTTTCAAGGCGGATCATGGGCGGAAACACTTTTTGCGAGAGGACGCGCCCCTAAAGCATTCCTCGCCCTCCGGCGCAAGGGCAGGGGGTGCGCAGCAGCCTTGCGGTGGACCTCTGCTCGGCAATGCTGTGCTTATGCGCTGAAGGGAAGGCGGCCCTTACCCCCTCCCTGCCCTCCCCCTTGACGGGAGGGCAGGGAGGGGGTGCCGGAGGGGCACTGCACTCAAGACCAGATGTGACGCTTCTAATCCTAAGCCCGCTCCAACCCAACCGCGATCCCTTGCCCGACGCCGATGCACATGGTCGCCAGCGCCCGCCTTTTTCCGCTTAGGGCCAGTTCAAGCGCCGCCGTGCCGGTAATGCGCGCGCCGCTCATGCCCAGCGGATGGCCCAGGGCAATGGCCCCGCCATTGGGATTGACGCGCGGATCGTCCTCGGCGATGCCCAGCTCGCGCAACACGGCAATGCCCTGGCTGGCAAAGGCTTCGTTGAGTTCGATCACGTCGAAATCCGCCGCGCTCAGTTCCAGCCGCTCCAGCAGCTTCTTTGTCGCGGGCGCCGGCCCCATGCCCATGATGCGCGGTGGCACCCCCGCCGTCGCGCCGCCCAGAATGCGGGCAATCGGGGTCAGTCCATATTTCTTGACCGCCGCTTCCGAAGCGATGATCAGTGCTGCCGCGCCGTCATTGACGCCCGAGGCATTGCCGGCCGTCACCGTGCCATTGGGGAACAGCGCTCGCAATTTGCCCAGCGTCTCCATCGTCGTGCCGGCGCGCGGATGCTCGTCGGTGCTCACGACGACCGGATCGCCTTTTTTCTGGGGAATGGCGACCGGCGTGATTTCCTGCTCGAGGCGTCCGCTCTGCTGCGCCGCAACCGCCTTTTCCTGGCTGCGCACGGCGAACGCGTCCTGCGCGTCGCGTGACACAGAAAAGTCCTGCGCCACATTCTCGCCGGTTTCCGGCATGGAATCGACGCCGTGGAGCGTCTTCATCCGCGCATTGACGAAGCGCCAGCCGATGGTGGTGTCGTAGATCTCGGCATTGCGCGAAAATGCCGTTTCCGCCTTGGGGAGCACGAAGGGGGCACGCGACATCGATTCGGTGCCGCCGGCGATCACCAGCTCCGCTTCGCCGGCCTTGATTGCCCGCGCCGCCGCGATCACCGCGTCCATGCCCGAGCCACAGAGCCGGTTGATGGTGGTGCCGGTGACGCCCACCGGCAGCCCGGCCAGCAGAGCGCTCATGCGCGCCACATTGCGATTGTCTTCGCCGGCCTGGTTGGCATTGCCGAAAATGACGTCGTCCACCGCCTCCCAGTCGACGCCGCTATTGCGGGCCATCAGCGCCACAAGCGGGATGGCGCCCAGATCGTCGGGACGAACCGCGGAGAGCGCGCCGCCGAAACGGCCGATGGGGGTGCGGATATAGTCGCAGATAAAAGCTTGAGCCATGGTCATACTTCCGGAGCGATGAGGTCGCCGACAGGGCCGGGGATAACCAGTTCGGCTCCCGTCACCGCCTGCAGATCCTCGATGCTGAGCGCGGGCAGTTTCTCGCGCAGTACAAAGCGCTGGTTCTCGATGTCGATCACCGCCAGCGAGCTATAGATTCGCGTTACGCAGCCCACCCCGGTCAGGGGCAGGGTGCAGCGTTTCACCAGCTTGGGCTTGCCCTCCTTGGTCACATGGTCGGTGATTACCGCCACGCGCTTGGCGCCATGCACCAGATCCATCGCTCCGCCCACGGCCGGCACGCCCTTGGGGCCGGTCGACCAATTGGCGAGATCACCGTTTTCCGCCACTTCGTAGGTGCCCAGGATCGCCACATCGAGATGGCCGCCGCGCACCATGGCAAAGCTGTCGGCATGATGGAAAAACGCCGCGCCGGGTTTTAGGGTAATTGCCTTTTTTCCGGCATTGATCAGGTCCCAGTCCTCTTCGCCTTCGGCCGGGCTCTCGCCGAAATTGAGCACGCCGTTCTCGGTATGAAAGATCGCCTGCCGGCCCGGGGGCTGGAATTTCGCCACCATTTCGGGAAAGCCGATGCCCAGATTGACATAGGCGCCGTCCTCGATGTCCTGCGCCGCGCGCCAGGCGATCTGGGCGTTGGAAAGTTTCGTGCTCATGCGTAAGCCACTCCTTCGCGCATCAGCGCCTCTTCCTGCTTTGCATCGGTCACTTCCACCACGCGATCGACGAAAATGCCCGGTGTGATGACCCCCTCGGGGTCGATCTCTCCGGGGGAAACGATTTTTGTCGCCTGCACGATGGTGACCTTGGCCGCCGCCGCCATCAGCGGCGAGAAATTGCGCGCCGCCTTGCGATAGGTGAGATTGCCCATCGTGTCGGCCAGCTCCGCCTTGATCAGCGCCGCGTCCGCCTTGAGCCAGCGCTCCTGTACATAGGATTTGCCGTCGAATTCGGCCACCGGCTTGCCCTTGGCCACATCGGTGCCGAAGCTGGCCGGCGTATAGAAGGCGGGAATGCCGGCGCCGCCGGCGCGGATGCGCTCGGCCAGCGTGCCCTGCGGCACCAGTTCGAGCCCGATTTCCCCGGCCAGGTATTTTTCGGTGAAGGCGCGCGGGTCGGCCGAGCGCGGAAACGAGCAGATCATTTTCTTGACCATGCCCACATCGATCATCGCCGCGATACCGATCCGGCCATTGCCGGCATTATTGTTGACGATCGTGAGGTTTTTCGGGCTGCCCGTCGCTTTGAAGCGGTCGATCAGCGCATGGATCAGCTCGATCGGCGCGCCCGAGCCGCCAAAGCCGCCCACCATCAGCACCATATCGTCTTCGATCCCGGCCACAGCGGTGGCGAGATCGGGAACCGTCTTGTCCATCGTATTTCCCTTTGGAATGCCAGCCTCGACTATGCCGGCCTCTTCTCTATTCGCAATCGAATTTGTGCGATATGATGCATTTGTTGATATATCGCACAAATGAGAGCGAAGATGGCCATTCTGGAACGCGACATCATGGGCGGCCTCGCTAAGGGCCTGCTCGCCATCGAGACCTTCACCGCCGAGCGTCCCCGCCAATCCATTGCCGAAGTGTCGGCGGCCTCCGGGCTCGATCGGGCCACGGCGCGGCGATGCCTGCTCACCCTCGCGCATCTGGGCTATGCCGATTATGACGGGAAATATTTCACCCTCACGCCGCGCGTGCTGCGGCTGGGCACGGCCTGCCTTGCCACCATGCCGCTGCCGCAACTGGTGCAGCCCCTGCTTGATGAACTTTCGGATCGCTTGGGCGAAAGCACGTCGGTTTCCATCCTCGATGGCGCCGATATCGTCTATGTGGCGCGCGCTGCGCAGCGCAAGGTCATGTCTATCGCGCTCATGCCGGGCTCGCGTCTGCCGGCCTTCTGTACTTCGATGGGGCGGGTCATGCTGGCTGCGCTGCCTGCCGAGGCGGCGCGCGCCGTCCTGCAGTCGGGGCCGCTGCTGGCCCGCACCGCCCATACAAAAACCGACATTGCGGCGCTGCTGGCTGAACTGGTGCGGGTGCGCGAAAACGGCTTCGCCCTTATCGATCAGGAGGTAGAACTGGGCCTGCGCTCCATCGCCGTGCCGCTCTTCAACGCTCGAGGCAGCGTGGTTGCCGCGCTCAATCTGGGCATCGCGGCCGGCCAGGTCGGGTTCGATGAGTTGGCGCCGAAATTCCTTGCTCCCCTTCGGGGCGTGCAGGCTGAAATCCAGGCCATGCTGCGCTGAAACCAGCCTCCCCACCGGTTTGGGGACCGAAGCTGCACCCAAACAAAAAAGCCCCACCACGAGGGCGGGGCTTCAACGCTTAATGGGGGGCGGCTTTTCAACCGGCGAAGAACGGCTGGGTGCCGTGCGCTTCAATGGCGGTGGCGAGACGACCCAGCGCGTGGATATAGGCGGCAGAGCGCGCCGACACGTCGCGTTCCTTGGCGATATTCCACACGGCGCGGCCTTCGCGCTCCATCATCTTCTTGAGGCGGGCGTGGATCTCTTCGAGGTCCCAATAGAAGCCCTGGCGGTTCTGTACCCATTCGAAATAGGAAACGGTCACGCCACCGGCATTGGCCAGAATGTCGGGCAGCACCACAACGCCGTTCTTCGTCAGCACCTTGTCGGCTTCGGCGGTGACCGGGCCATTGGCCAGTTCGAGCACAACCTTGGCCTTGATCGAGCCGGCATTGTCGATAGTGATCATTTCTTCCAGGGCCGCGGGCACCAGCAGGTCGGCTTCCACCGCGATCAGGTCGTCGGCGGGGATGACGGTGGCGCCCAGCTCGGCGGCCAGATCGGTCACGCGCTTCCCCGAGCTCTTTCCGGCGATCAGCTTGGCGACGTCAAGGCCATCGGCCTTGTGGATGGCGCCGGCCGAGTCGGACACGGCCACGACCTTGTTGCCATCGGCAGCGGTCAGCTGGGCATAAAACTGCCCCGCATTGCCGAAACCCTGGATGGCGACGGTGTGGTCACGGGCCAGGCCCAGTTCGCTCGCCAGGTGGCGCACGAGATAGAAGCCGCCGCGTGCCGTCGCATCGTTGCGGCCAAGCGAGCCGCCCAGGGCGATCGGCTTGCCGGTGATGACGGCCGGGGTGACCGAACCGGTGATCTGGTTATATTCGTCGGCCATCCAACCCATGATCATGGCATTGGTATAGACGTCGGGCGCCGGGATATCGCGGTCGGGGCCGACCGTAGTGGCGAAGGCCTGCATATAGGCGCGCGACAGGCGCTCCAGCTCGGTCTTGGACAGGGTGCGCGGGTCAACCCGCACGGCGCCCTTGCCGCCGCCATAGGGCAGGTTCATCACCGCGCATTTGAAGGTCATCCAGAAGGCCAGCGTCTCCACTTCCTCGATATTGCTATCGGGATGGAAGCGGATGCCACCCTTGGTGGGGCCGCGCGTGTCGTCATAACGGCAGCGCCAGGCGAGAAATGACTTGCGCGAGCCATCATCCATGCGGATCAGCAGACGGGTTTTGGTGGTTTCTCGCGGATATTTGAGTTTCTCGATGACATCCTGGTCGATCTGAAGATGGCTGGCAGCCTCTTCAAGGCGGATAAGCGCGCGGTCTAGCAGGGTTTCATCGGTCATTTCGAACCTTATCTGAACGGGATTTGTGCAGGATGCACAAATGAGCGGCGTCATGGGTGCCATGACTCTGCGCTTAGGTCAATAATCCTGACTGAAAATGCTTTTTTATCACCAAAACGCCTATTGACGGTGCATGGTCAAGTGACAGAATAACACCCTGTTCCAAGTTGGATGTCTTTGGTGTTTTCCTTTCTACCGCTGCCCGAAATCCGCATCAATTCCGACGACTATAACCGGGTGTCGATCTTGGTGGAACGCACCGTCAATTCCATGCCTTACGTGTCGGCCTATCTGGAGCGCGAGCTCAATCGCGCCGATATCTGCGATCCATGGGATTCGGCAGGGGTGTCGATGGGGCACCGGGTGATGTTCCGGCTCGATGACGCGCCGCAGGTACGGCTGGGGCGGCTGGCCTATCCCAACCGGCCGCTGGGCGAGCGGGGCAATGTGCCTATTCTGGGGGCAGTGGGCGCCGCATTGATCGGCATGCATCGGGACGCGACCATCGAATGGGTCGACGACGACCGCGTTCGCACCCTGACCGTCCTCGATTACGGCTGGTAAACCCCGGCAAAAGCGCGCCGCGTCATCCAATACACGTGGCCCTGTCTCCTCGTTTTCCGCTCGGCAGGCGCAAAAAAACATTGCCCGGACGAGCCGGGCAATGACGAGGGTTATGCTTTTAACCGATAAGTCGGCTTAGAACTCGTTCCAGTCTGCGTCGATGGCGGCGCTGCCCTGGCTGATATAGGCGGTCTTGGCGGGCCGGGCCGGCGCGGGCTTGCGGACGGCGCTGCGCGTATTGGCCGCGGGTTCGGCCCAGTCGGCGGTGTCCTTGAGGCGGAAAACTTCCACGATCTTGTCCAGCTCGTTGGCGCGCGACTCGGTCTGTTCGATGGCGGCGTTGGTCTCTTCCACCAGCGCGGCATTGTGCTGGGTCATTTCGTCCATCTGCCGCACAGCGACGGTCACTTCCTCGATGGCCGAGGCCTGCTGGCTGCTTTCCCGGGCGATTTCCGCCATCAGCGCGCTGTTGGTGCGCACTGCTTCGAGCATGGCTTCGAGCTTGGCCGCCGCATCCGAAACGAGCCGCGAGCCGCCCTGGACTTCGCCCGAGCTTTGCTCGATGAGGCCCTTGATTTCCGAAGAAGCTTCGGCCGAGGACTGGGCGAGGCGCCGAACTTCGACGGCGACTACGGCAAAACCCTTGCCCGCGTCGCCGGCGCGAGCGGCCTCGACCGAGGCGTTCAGCGCCAGAAGATTGGTCTGGAAGGCGATGTCGTCGATCATGCCGATGATGTTGGAGATTTTTGCCGACGAGCTGGAGATGCGATCCATTGCCTCCGTCGCCTGCTGCATCACCTGGCCGCCTTCCAGCGCCGCCTGGGTCACGGCATCGGCAGTGCTGCTGCCGTGCTGGGCGCGCTTGGCGTTATCGGAGACGGTGGTGGACAATTGCTCGATGGCGGCCGAGGTTTCTTCGATGGTCGCCGCCTGGCGGGTGGTGCGCTCGGACAGATCATTGGCGCCGGCGAGGATTTCGCCGGTAGCGGTCTTGACCCCGCGCGAGGTCGAGCGCAGCCGCGTCACCACGTCGGTCAACGTATCGGCCACACGGTTGAGGTCGGTCTTGAGCTCAAGGAACGCGCCCTGGTGCTCGCCATCCATGCGCTGGCCGAGATCGGTGTCGGCGAGGGCGGCGAGCACCGAGCCGGCATCGGCAAGTCCGTTGCGCACGCTGCCCACCATGGCGTTGAAATTGCGGGCGATACGGGTGATGTCGTCGTCATCGAACTGGCCGGTGATCGACTGCGAGAAATCTCCCGCCAGAGCCGCGGCCACCACATGGTCGAATTCGCCCTGGAAGTCTTCCATCACCTTGGCGCGGGCGGCGGTGCGCAGGGCGCTTGCCTGCTCATCGGCGCTCATATTGGCGATGCGGATCCCGTTTTCTTTGAAGACCTGCACGGCGGCGGCCATTTCGCCGATTTCGTCCTGGCGATCGGCGTTCGGCACTTCCGTCTCGAACTTGCCATCGGCCAGTTGACGCATGGCCAGGGTCAACTGCCCGATGGGGCGGCTCATCTGCGCCGTGCCGATATAGAGCGCGCCGCCCACGCCGGCGGCAAGGCCGAGCCCGGCAGTGAGCAGGAGCAAGGTCTGCATGGCGCTTTCAAAGCCGGCGAGGCCGGACTGGATGGCTTCGGAGCGTTCGACGTCCGCGGCGACGATGCCGTCGATTTCCGCCTGGAAATCCTTGCGATTGGCGCGATTGAGCTCGTTATTACCCTGCTCGTTCGCCCGCGCCGGGTCGACGTCGCGGCCCAGCCGCGCGGTCTCGGTGCGAAAGGTGCGGAAATCGGCCGCCCGCGCCGCCATGGCGTCGAACGCGGGCATGTCTGCATCGCTCAGCAGCGGCCGCCAGTCGCTGAGCACGACATCGATCTTGTCGAGATTGCCCATGATGCCATTGGCAAATTGCGTCGCCGCATCGGTGCTCGCCGACGCATAGATCCCGCGCGAATCCATTACCACAGCCGTCACCAGACGGTTGAGGCGCTCGCCATACAATGCACGCTTGGAGGCGTTGTCGAGTCGGTCGACCTGGTGGTCATATTCGCGGACCACGTAAAGTCCGATGCCGGCGATCAGCGCGGCAACAATACCCATCACGCCAACAATGGTTAGAAGTTTACCACGAATACGCATCAAGCCTCTGACCTCCGAATGACCGGCCGTTTCTTAAAGCCCTGAGGAAACGGCATTTTGCCTTCCGCCTCGCGAGCATGATGTGTCAGTTATGCTTGCTGAGCAGCGGATAAAGGTCAGTAAATGCCAGTATTGCTCTTAAGATTTCATGAAGGATAAATGCTTCGCGCCTGATTCACTGGTGATTTGAAAGGTTTACTGCTGCTGATCGTCTTGGCTAAACAGTTCATGTATATCAAATTTTTGGCTCCGCCTGTCTGAGCGACCGGGGCAGGCTGCCGCAGCCGCAACCGCAATTTCCGCGTCCCTCCGGGGAGGTGGATGGGCTGGGGGGATTGTTGCTATCCCATGATCGCCGCCTTCAGCGCCGCCACCTTGGTCACGCTCGTCGCCTTCCGCCCCGCGCTATCGAACTCCAGCCGCGCCGCCGCTGCGCTCGCCGCCGGCGCTGCCTCCGAGCACGAGCCATGCAGCGCCCCCAGCGGCACCCGCGCGAGAATGTCCTGTGCATTTCCGGCGCTGACGCCGGCCCCTGCCATCACCGTCAGCCGCCCCGCCGCGATCCGCTGCACCAGCGCGATATCGTCCAGCCCCTCCATGGCGCTGTGCGCCCGCCCCGAGGTGAGGATGGTGTCGAAGCCCAGCGTCACCGCCTGCTCCACCGCCTCGGGCAGGTTCGGCACCAGGTCGATGGCCCGATGCAGCGTCTTGCTCAGTCCGGCCGCCGCCGCCGCCAGGGTGGCCAGCGTATCGACATCGAGCCGCCCGTCGGCAAGGCTCGCTCCCAGCACCACGCCGGCAAGGCCCGCCGCGCGCGCCGCCGCGATGTCGGCCAGCATCGCCGCAATATCGGCCTTGTTAAAGACGAAATCGCCGGGGCGCGGCCGGATCATGGCGCGCACCGGGGCTGGCGCCTTGCCCGCCAGCGCCATCAGACCAGGGGCCGGGGTGAGCCCCCCCAATTCCAGCGCAGAACAGAGTTCGATCCGGTCGGCGCCACCGGCAATCGCTGCCGCCAGTCCCGCCGCGTCGTCGACGCACACTTCGAGCAATGTCATTGGCCGGCCTCCAGTCCGAGCATGGCCGCGCCGATCAGTCCGGCGTCGGCGGTCAATTGCGCCGGCACCACCAGTGCCCGGTCGAGTTTGCGCAGGATGCGCGGCCGCACCGCCGCGTCGAGCCGCGCGATCAGCGCCGCGCTGTTGCCCAGGCCCCCGCCCACCGGAATGATACCGGGCCCGACGAT